>CAZSUO010000125.1:0-5643 GCA_964610065.1 uncultured Coriobacteriaceae bacterium
CCCGGTGGCCGCAGGCGGCAGCCTCGCGGAGGGCGGCGCGCTTGCCGGCGGCGGGCTGCTCGCCGGCACCGGCGGCATCGTCGCGCTCGTGGGCGGGATCCTCGCCGCCTCAACGGCGATTGCGGCCTGGACCTCGGGCTTCTGGGGCGCCTACGGCGAGCAGAAAGAGGCGGAGAAGGCCGCTGCGGCCATGGAGGGCGGGGCGCGCGAGCTTGGCTACGTCACCCCGGAGATGGCCGCGGAGAGCATCGGCCCGAACATACTCAAGGGCTACAAAGAGGACACGCTCAGCGCGAAGGAGCAGGCGGCCGTCGCTGAACGCCAGTGGCAGATGATGACAGAACGGCGCAGGCGCCTCAACCCGGAGGAGGGCGAGGGGGGAGAGGGCGGGAGTATCTGGAGCACCCTCCGGGCGCTCCCTCGGGACCCTCGAGGTGCGGCTGGACCCGCGCTTTGAGGCGATGTTTGAGCTTGAGCTGGTGCAGGCGAACTGGCGCGGCCTGCAGGTCGCAATAGGGGGGTAGTCCATGGCGCTCACGAACTGGAAAGCCCTAACCTCGCAGGGCGTCATCTCGGACACGCCCGCAAGCGGCTTTCGCTACCGTTACGGCGCGGACTTCGTGGTCTACCTCGAGGACGCTCCTGGCGCGCTCGCGGCCGTGGCGTGGTCGGCGGTGGGGGCCGGTGTCCCGGTTCCTGGTATGCACACCGTCAAGGTGCCGATGCGCTGGAAGCTACATATCGAGGACCCGAACGGCACGAAGCTGTTTGAGCAGGAAGTGAAGATGGACCTGTGGTTCGTCGCGATGATC
This sequence comes from uncultured Coriobacteriaceae bacterium, assembly GCA_964610065.1. Classification (GTDB taxonomy): domain Bacteria; phylum Actinomycetota; class Coriobacteriia; order Anaerosomatales; family Anaerosomataceae; genus Anaerosoma. The sequence goes on from CAZSUO010000125.1 coordinate 813, forward strand.
ATGAGCATGATGGGCGGGGTCGCCTTCTCGCTCTTCACCTGGTGGATCCACGAGGGTTCGGACACGATCAAAACGACCATCTGCGACGGGAAGACGCTTGCGGAGGGGGAGAAGCCCCGCACGCTCGGGGCGGAGGTGGGCTTCAACGTCCCCGCCGGAGGCTCTGATTACACCTCGAACTACGCGACTATCCTGAACGAGTGGACCTCGCCGATCTACTACTGCCAGTTGCCGGCGGGGTCGCGCTTTAAGATCACCTTCCACAACGTCGGCTACTCGTCGCTGCGCTCGTCGCTCTCGTCGATCCAGACGCAGGTCATGGAGGCCACCGGCGCTTTCCGGCGGCTGCCTGGCTTTGGCATGGTGGTGGGGGCGCGGGCAGGCTCTGGCGGCATGGAGGCGCACGCCTGGCACGCGCCGGCGGGCCGGGCAACGCCGCTGCGCTGGGAGGCCCCGCAGTGGACCTCGGGCGTCGGCAGCTCCGGCGGGAGGTGCGTCTGGGTGCCCTACGTCGGCGGCGGGCGGGTGGCCCTGCTCTGGGAGGGCAACGGCGCCATACTCTACGCCGAAAGCTGCAACCTCGGCGATGTGAACGGATGGGAGGGGCCTGCTACCGTGCTCCCGGGACACACACTCTTAGGTGCCGACCGCGATACCGACGGGGTGTTGTATGTGCTCACCCGAAACCCCGCCGGGGCCACCGTCGGCTACAAGCTCTCCCGCTCGCTCAACCGCGAGGCGCTGGTGAGCGTCGGGCCGCCGATCGCCTGCCGGATGCGCGACAGCGGCGAGGCGCTCTCGCTGACGTCGGTCGATCACTTTGAGGTCGAACGCGGCGTCTGTCACGTCATGGTCGACCGCGGCACGAGCATTGACTACTACCAGGGCCTCGACGGTATGGCGTCGTGGGTCCTCGCCGAAGGGGTGTGAGGGCGCATGGCAAAGTCAAGCCCTTGGATGCGCGTGCTCTGCTATCCGCTCGGCGAGACCTCCATCGTCACCCGCGCGGGCTTTGTGCGCACGGATCTGCTGAAGAACCTCGTGCGCGACGCCGACCCTGAGCCGCCGGCGATGCGCACGGCGCCGGACCTCACGGCGGGCGGGGTGAAGCTCACGACGCCGATGGAGGCGCTCGAGCGGGGTATCCTGCGCAACGTGCGACACCTGCGCTGGTGGGACCTCTCCGATGAGGTGGAGCGCACGGAGGTCTCCGGTTACACCGTTGTCCCCGCCCTCGTGCCGAGGTCCAACCGCTTCCCGGAGGATATCCTGCTCGAGATCGTCGGGCGGCGCGACCCGCTGCCGATCGAGTGGGAGGCGCTCGCGGGCTCCTACTGGGAGACCTGCCAGCCGGACGCCGAACCGCAGACTCATGCCGTGGCGTGGCGGGGGACCGACCGGCTGGAGGAGTACCTCGCGCAGACCGCGCTCGACCTCCCCGAGGGCCAGTCGTTTGCGGTGCGGCTGTGGTGGCTTGGGACCGCGCCGGTCTTCCGCACGGAGGAGCCGGCCGCGATAGAGACCCCCGCGGGCACCGTCACCGTCGACCTCGCCGAGGAGGTCAGCCCCTACGCGCAGGTGGTCTGGGGCGGGGGGCTGTGGTGCGTGAACTTCACGCTCGGGCAGGCCCCGACGCTGTGCCGCTGGGTGGACGGCGACTGGCGGGTGGCGCGGCGCTTTACGGCCTTTGACACCGACCCGTTCGCTGATGCGAACCCGATGTGGCTGCGCGTCTTCAACATCGCCGGGCGCCTCGTGGTGCAGATAGAGACCGCCGGCGGTGACTGCGCGCAGGTCGTCTATACCGAGACGCTCCCCGATCGCTACGGGCAGTCGCAGGTCGCGCCGGTGACGCAGGCCCGCGGCAAGGTCCTCCTCGGCGGGCGCGGCGTGGCGTTCAGCGCCCTGTTGTGCGAGTACCGCTTCGGGCACGACGTGCCCGCCGAGACCGATGTCTGGGGGAAGGTTACGCCCGCGCATTTCGACGGCGAGGGCTGTTTCAGCCGCGAGTACTGGTGTAACCGCACCGTCAACGCGGCGGCCGTGGTGGCCGGGGCCTTCGGCTACTACGCCGACGGCAATCCCTACCGCGCGGGAAGCCTCTACGAGGGCGACGCAAGCTCCGTCGCGCAGGTGGAGGATGAGCCCGTGTACGAGAAGCGCGGGCACGCCACCGTGCGCACCGGCAAGCGCCGCTATACCTGCACGCTCTCGGCGCATAACCCTGAGCTCACCCGCGACATGCTCGACGAGGGGCACTCGCGCTGCATGGCGGGCGCGCGCACGCCCTTCGTCTACGGCGTGTCGGTGCGCGTCGGCAGTGCGAAGACCGCCACCTCAACCGAACCCGTGGACATCCGGCCCGCGCTCGTGCGGGCAAGCGAGGATCTCGCCGACCCGATGCTCGCGGCCGGGCCGATGTGGCGCTTTGAGATCAACCGGGCGCTGCTTGGGGACAGTATCCACCAGGGCACCGGCAATCCCATCGGAAACGACTGGCCGGATTACGTGGCGCGCAACCACCGGCTCGACGCCGACCTGTCGTGGACGCACGAGTCGGGGGCCGTCAACGCGGGGGAGGCCCCCTACGGTGGTTCGGCGAGCTACGTGCGGCGGCTTATCGGCTTCATCACGGCGGAGGCCCCGGAGGCCGGCGGCTTCGGCGACTACGGCGCGACGCTTACCGCGCGCGACTTCAGCGTGCTGCTGCAGGCGCCGGCGGGCGTGATCGACGCCCGTTACGCGCCGCTTGATCTGCTGCTTCATCAGAAGCTGCACGACGGCGACCGCACCCTCTACGGTTGGGAGGGCGTGCAGTACATCCTCGAGACCGCCATCTCCCCGGAGGTGGCGGCGGGGCTGGTCCACGAGTTCCCGGCCGACCATTACGACCTGCTTACCCACAAGATGCTGCTCGACCCGCCGTCGGGCGGCTTCTTCTATCCGCCGCCCTTCGGTAGCGACGCCCGGCAGTGGCTCGGGCAGCTCTGCGAGCGCGACTTCGCGGTCTTCTGGTGGGCGGCGCAACCGACCGACTCAACGACGGTCGTACCGCACTACTGCAACTACTACTCCTACCTCGCGGGCGCCCCGACGATGACGGCGTACGATGCGGTCTACTCGGGCAGCGGCACCGACAACCTGCTCACGGCGGCGGGCTGGCAGCACGACCCGTCCTCGGACATCAACCGTGTCGTGGTGCAGGGCGCGCCACCCGGGCAGGCGGGCCTCGGCGGGCTCATGCCCTCCCTCGGGGGCTTCTCGGCGGAGGCGCGCATCGAGAGCGGCTCGCCGATCTCCGAGCAGAATATCGACGACACCTGGGAGCGGACCAAGCTTTACACCGGCTCGCAGTTCTGGCTCCCGCATGTGGCGCGCGTGGTGGCGCTGAACACCCTGCGGCTCCTGCGGGGCGTGGATATGCGCGGGATACGCCTGACGGTGCGGGGGAACCCGTACCTGTGGTGGGGCTGGAAGGTCACGCCGCGGATGGACGCGGCGGCGTCGGACCCGCACGGTATGCGCCTCGACGGGCAGCTGTGCCGGATCATCCGCCTGCGCAACAGCGTGGACTTTGCCCGCGGGCGGTATGAAACGACCCTCAACGTCGCACCCGAGCCGAACCTGGAGGGCTGAGGCGATGGCGCCTGATATGGTCGGGATGATCAGCGAGATGTGGGCGCGGGCGCAGAGGGACACGATCAACTCTCTCATGCGCAACGGCGGCCTGCACCTCGCCTCTCAGACGACGCCCAACGACCCGATGCTCGCCAACGGCGTGATCATCGACAACGAGTTCTGCGAGGTCGCCCTGTTCGACGATGATGCGAGCGGCTTCGACAACGAGGAGGCAGGGTTCGCATGAGCCTCGACCACTACGGGGATCTGCTGCATAACGACTGGATGCCCGCCGACCCGGTGCCAAGCGCCGAGTTCAACTCCATGGCCGGGATCCTCGACGCGCAGCTTGTCGGCGCCCTGCAGGCGGTTGGGACCGGCTGCGTGGAGACCGATGCGTGGGTGGTGGCGGCGGGGGCGGGGCTGTCGGTGGACGTGACCGCGGGCTCCGGCGTCGCGGTCTCGGGCGATGACTACCTCTTCCTGCGGACTACGGCGGCGGCGAACGTCGTCCTCCCGGCGAGCAGCACGACCTATCTCTACGCGCTGGCGGTGACGCGCGTGGCCGCGGGGGACCCTGACAGTCGCGAGCAGGCTGTGGTCTCGTGGCACACCTCCGCGACCGGCGGGGCGGTGGCCGGGGCGGTGCTGGTGGCGAAGGTTATCACCGGGCCGGCGGCCGTGACCTCCGTGACTGATGAGCGCGAGTTCATCCGGGCGCTGGAGGCGCTTGCGGCGCTCGGCTCTGGCGATGACAGCATCGCCGAGATCGAGGCGGCCATCGGCTCGGAGTACTTCGGCGAGGCGCCGCCGGCGGCCTCGCTCGACGCCCGGCTCGACGACCTCGAGGCGGCGGCCACCTCCGGTGACGGGATCACGGCCGTCTTCTGGGGCGTGCTCAAGCGGGCGGCGGGGGTGCAGACCACCATCGAGCAGTTCGTCGGCGAGCAGATCGCCGCGCACGTTGCTGAGAAGCACGCGACGGAGCAGCAGTTCCTGGCGGAGGCAGAACCGTGGGATGAGGATGCGGTCAATCAGGCGCGGATGGTGCTGCGGCTGACGCGGCTGACGGACACGACGCTGCCCGATGACCTGCTGGAGAGCGTGGTCGTCGTCTGGCTCATCTACGGCGACGGCACGGGCACGACACCCGATTACGTCGATGAGGTCAACAGCACCTGGCTCGTGACACCGTAGGAGGCGGGGCGCATGT
>CAZSUO010000126.1:0-4038 GCA_964610065.1 uncultured Coriobacteriaceae bacterium
CCATCGTGTTCGTGGTGCTGCTGGTGTTCATCGCCGCACTCTCGATGTGATCCCCTCGCCAGAAGCGCTCCACGGCTGCGATACTGGGTCTTCAGGGAGACGACCCGGGAGACGCCATGTGCGAGTTCTGCGTTCAGCACGGTGACGGGAAGAAGTGGTACCTCCAGGCCGAGAACTACGCGGCTGACCTCGCGCACGACGCGGCGCTGCGCGAGTTCGTGGTCGACTTCGTCACAGGCTTCGACCGGCGCATGCGGCGCAACGTGCCCCTACTGGAGGTCGTGAAGATGGCACCGCGCCCACTGCGCTCGGCCTTTACGGCTCTCACACGTCCCCGCCAGATCGCCGACCACTTCGGACAGCCGGTCCCGATCGAGGAGTGCGAGCGCATCTTCGGACTCGCGACATCGATCACACAGCTCCCGTGCGTCTGCCGTCACTTCGCGGGCACGCCCGAGCGAGGCTACTGCCTCGGCGTCACCGTCACACCCCAGGACGACCTGTTCGCCGAGGCGTTCCGGGAGTACGCCAACGGCCCCGATACGTCGGCTTTCCAGCATCTGACACGGGAGCAGGGCATGGGAGTCCTGCGACGCGCGGAGTCCGAGGGGCTGATGCACTCGGTGTGGACGTTCAAGTCGCCGTTCATCGCGGCCATCTGCAACTGCAACCTGGCGAGTGGCTGCATGGCGATGAAGGCCACCCTCCAGCTTGGTTATCAGACGATGTGGAAGGGCGAGTACCTGGCGCGTGTAGACGATCGGGACTGCGTGGGGTGTGGCGCGTGCGTAGAGCGGTGCCCGTTCGGTGCTCTCGCTTTGAGCGATCAGGGGGTGGCGGTGCTCGATGAGAGCGCGTGTTTCGGCTGCGGCATCTGCCGCTCGGCATGCTCCGTCGATGCGCTCTCGCTTCTAGAGCGGCCCCCGGTAACGCGCGTCACCTCGTAACGGGCGGCTCGCAGCCATCCACTGCCGACATCGGCAGCACCAGCGTGAAGACCGACCCCTTGCCCGGCGTGCTGTCGACCTCGATCGTCCCCTTGAGGAAACCCGCCGTGCGCATGCTCGAGGGCAGGCCGATACCGGCTGCCGCCGTATGCACCTCGGGGCCCTGGAACAGTGTCTCGACACGGCCTGCATCGATACCCGGTCCCGTGTCCGCCACGGCGACCGAACAGCGCGCACCATCAAGGCGCTCCACGGTGACGGTAACGCCGCCGCGTTCCGTGTAACGGATGGCATTAGACAGCAGATTGAGCAGGATCTGCTGGCAGAGATAACGGTCGGTGCAGATCTCCACCGGGCGCTCGCTGGCGACCATCCTGAGCGTGAGGCTCTTCTCCTCCGCGAATGACGACAGTCCGAACAACACGGACTCCACCAGACCGACCAGGTCGAAGACCTCCGGTTCAAGACCGGCACGAGTGGACTCGACGCGGCCCGACTCCAGCAGGGCGGCCGCATAGCCTGAGAGCTCGCGTCCGGCCTCGGCGATCATCTCGACCTGCCGCTGTTGCTCGTCGTTGAGCCCGCCTGCGGTGCCGCCCAGAAGGACATCGGAGAAGCCGGTGATGGTCTGGAGCGATGTGCGGAGTTCACGCGCCAGGCTGGCGAACACCATGTCGCGCGCCATCGACGCCTGCTGGAGCTCAGCGTTGGTGCGCAGAAGGTCCTCGGTGCGCTGGGCCACAATGAACTCGAGATTGCGCTTCGACCGCTCGAGCTCAGACTCCATCAGCTTGCGATCGGTGATGTCGTGGATCATCGAGTACAGCAGCGGATGCCCGCCGACACTGATGGGCCCAACGCTGATCTCGACGTCCCGGATCTTGCCCTCGGCGAGGAAGTGCTTGCTCGCGAACCTGACGCGCGCGCCGGCGGCCGCGCGCTCGAACTCGGCACGGACCATTTCGGCCGAGTGCGCGTCGCTCTGCAGCGCGCTCATGGTCATGAGCTCATCACGGGAGTACCCGTAGAACTCACACGCGGCGGGGTTGGCGTCCACGACCTGGGTCGTCTCCGGGTCGATCAGCAGGATGGGAACCGCGCTTCCTTCGAACACGGCGCTGTACCGCTGCTCGCTCTCCCGCAGCTCACGCTGCGCAAGCAAGTCGCCGAGTAGCCGGGTCGCCCACACCGACGTGATGGTGAAGACGGCCGTGACGGCCGGCACGTCCACTATCGGCCTGCGCCACATCGCGCCAAGCACACCCACCTGCTCGTGCGCACCGTCAAAGAGCACAACGCCCGCGTATGCCTCGTACCCCTCGTCCCGAACCAGGCGGTCGGTGGGGTACGCGTCTCCGAGACCTTCGGGGACGCACATGAACCGGCGCCCGGCGAACGAATCCGAGGGGGTCTCACGGATATCGTACGGACCGCGAGGAAGAGCACTCCCGTCGCGGCCCCACGAGGCGAGAACGGTGGCTTCCGCGCCGAAGCCGCGCCCGGACTCGATGACGAAGGCGTTTGCCGCACCCGTCAGCTCACCGAGCCGCTGGACCAGCGCGGAAAACCCGCCGCTCGGCGCTCCGGCGTCGGCGGCCACAAGGCCACGTACCCGGGTAGACAACGCGTCGAGCACCATGACTATGGCCCCGCCGGGCGCACCCCCGCTGGCTCGCACAGGGGCTATCAGCAGCGTCATGTCCGAGGCCTGACCGTCGACTATGCGCAGCTTCAACCGCAGATCGAGGAGCGGGTCCGCCTCGTCGGCACGGGCGCTGATGACCGTCCATAGATCGGTGCCGTCATGGAGGTGCACGCGAGGCGATTTGTCCGGAGCGGGTGTCACCAGCGGCCGGGCGGACTCGTTGTGCATTCCAACGGTACCGTCGCCTGCGATGAGCAGGGCAGGGATCGCGAAGGTGTCGAACAGGACCTGCAGCGCCGGACGGCCCAGCGCCCCGGCGTCATCGCCCGCGGTCTGCGCGCCGGATCCAACGGTCTGTGCTGCCACTTCGGGTCTCCCTTCGCGCGTCGCGCCTACGACGATAGCACGCGCCGACCCAGCGTGTTCGTGAGAGCGACACCGGCGATCGCCACGACGCCACCGATCAGGGCGAGTGGCGCCGGCACTTCGCCTATCCAAACGAACGCGATGAGTATCGCCGAGACCGGCGCAAGGTACAGGAAGGTCGAAAGCGCTGAAGCGGACATGCGTGCGAGCGCATACGACCAGAAGAGGTACGCGATGGCTGCCGGGAACACCCCCAGGTACACGACCGACAACGTGGAGTCCAGCGGTGCCGTCGGCAGTCGGAGAAGGAGTCCCGGCGCCCACACGAGCATTGGGAGTGTGCCGGCCCAGATCACGTACGTGGTGAACGCCAGTGGCCGGTATCGGCTGAGGAGCGGCTTAGAGAGTATGGAGTATATGGCTGTCACGATCGCTGAAAGCAGGATCAGGGCGGCACCCGGTTCGAGGCGCATGCCATCGCCACCTTCGCCGAACGCGATCATGGCCACTCCCGAGAACGCGACAGCGATCCCGGCCCACCCCCACACACTCAGCCGCTCACCCAGGAAGACCGACGCGAGCCCGGCGGTGAACACGGGGGCCGCCGCGATGATCAGGCTCGCCGCACCCGCGCTCACCGTCTGCTCGCCGTAGTTGAGCGCCACGTGATAGACGGTGATTCCGAGGAACCCCGCCAGCGCGATCCTCCCCATGTCCACTCGGGCGGGTAGCGGCATGCGGGTAGCGAGCGCGTAGAACCCCAGTACGAGCGACGCCGTGCCGAAGCGCAGCAGCGCGACTTCGCCTGGCGAGTAGAACCGCAGGCCCACTTTGATGGCCGCGAACGCCGACGACCACAGCAGCAGTGTGACGCCGATCGCCAGCGCGGTTCGCGGGTGAGGCTCCGTGGGTGTCCGGCAGTGAGACCCGGTCGTTGTCATCTCGGACATGGGCAGGTGTCCATACAGACCCTTCGGCTGGGGCTGAAGCGCTATCGGCCGGTCGGCCGAACGCGGAATTACTCGAACTTCAGCATCTTAACGCCGATGCCCAACATCACGCCCGCGAATCCCAGGAGTA
>CAZSUO010000126.1:4138-5594 GCA_964610065.1 uncultured Coriobacteriaceae bacterium
AGCACCATCACCACGGCGAGCGGGTCGTTGCCCCACGGAACGCCGAAGCCGAACGCCCCAACCAACACGAGGATGAGTGCCTGCACCGTCGCGGCGAGCACGGTCCCCACGACCTTGCCCGTAAGGATGGTCGTCCTGCTCACCGGCGCCACCATCAGTCGGCGCAGCGTACCCTGCTCACGCTCCTCAAGGATCCCGCCCGCGCTCCCGAAGGTCATGAACAAGATGAACCACACCGTGAATCCGATGGAGCTCTGCGTGGTGCCCTCAGCGATCACCGTGTCGCCGCGTACCTCCGAAGCCACCACCTGGCTTGCCTCGGCATATACCGGCGGCCGGGGCGACCACTTGGCGTCGGCCGTCTGGTAGACGTCATCGAAGTCGGCCTTGAGCGCGGGGGTCGCCGCGACCACCCGGGCGGCCGCGGCATTGCCCGACATGCGCGTGGCGATGCCCTGGACCACGGACACGATCGCGAACCCGTTCTGCGAGTTCGGGTTGCGCATCACCTCGATCGTTGCGCTGCCGCGTTCGAGTGCGTCAGCGAATCCCCGCGGCACGAGCACGGCGACGCCGGCGTCGCCCGCCGCGATCTCGGTCTCCGCATCCACGCGCGTCGCGTCCTCGATGCGCAGCGACTCCTCGGCGTCGATCAACTCGCCGACCTGCGCCGAATACGTGGTGTCGTCCTCGTCAACGAACAGCACGCGGATGTCGCTCGCCTGCCCGGCTGCGAACGCCGAGCCGAAGAGCATCGTGAGCGCGAGCGGCAGCACGATGACGCCTACGACCTCGGCAGGATTCCGCACGAGCTGAACGGCGTTGAGCCATGCGAGAGAAAGGATCTTCCGCATCATTCGTACCTCACCCGCCATGCGCCGAAGCCCAGCAGCGCTATGCCGATCGCCGCGACCGCACCGATGTTGGGCGCAACGTCGACAAGCGCGCCGCCCTGCATGAGCTGCAGGAACGAGTCGATCGTCCAGTAGACCGGTGAGAACACCTGTGCGGGAAGCAGCCACGACGGCAGCTGCTCCGCGGGGATCATCGCACCGCCGAGCGCCGCGAACAGCATGATGAACGCCGGTGCGATGCCGCCTATCGCACGCTCTGTCTTGCCGAGGGCGGCCAATGCCATCGCGAGCCCTGCGGCCGCGAGCACCTCGGCGAAGCCGACGAGTACGACCGCGAGCACGTCGGCGCCCCAGTCGACCTGGAAGAGCATCCGGGTGCCCACCAGCAGCACGAGGAACTGCAGCGCTCCGATCAACATCACGCCGAGCGCCTTGCCGCCAACGATGACCGCCGTACTCGACGGGGTGGACATCATGCGTGCGAGGGTCTGCTCGCGGCGCTCACGCACGAACGAGAAGGCGCCGAACATGCCCCCGAAGAGCAGGAACATGCCGGACATCGCCGCGGCGTAGTAGGAGATCATCGAGACCTGCTTCTCGAG
>CAZSUO010000127.1:0-5546 GCA_964610065.1 uncultured Coriobacteriaceae bacterium
AGGACTCGGCGGGCAACATCAAGCCCTCCAAGAAGAAGTCGACCGAGAAGATCGATGGGATCGCTGCGCTGGTGACGGCGCTCGAGCGGGCCATGCACGCGGAAGTCGCCCCGGAAGTTACCTTCTACTCCTTCGGTTAGGAGTTCACCTTGGGATTCTTCACCCGACTGTGGCGGGGACTGTCGCGCCGCGCTGACGATTGGTGGCTGAAGTTCAGCGACGTCAGCTTCGGCTCGGCGACCCACGCCGGAACGACGGTGACGCAGGCGACCGCCCCGTGTCTTCCCGCTGTTTATCGCTGCTGGAGTCTGAACGCCGAGACCATATCAAGCCTGCCTATTGACGCCTACGCCAAGCGGGGGGACAAGCGCGTCCCCTACCAGATGCCCTATTGGCTGGAGCAGCCGAACGACTGGCAGGATTGGGGCCAGTTCATCTTGCAGGCGGACCTCTCCTACGAGGCCGACGGAAACATCTACATCCTGAAAGCGGTCACAGGCGCCGGCCAGGTGGCGGGACTCTACGTGCTCGCCCCCGCTGCTGTCGAGCCTGTCATGCGCGACGGCTTCAAGATGTACGACGTGACGCTCGACGGCGGCAGGGTGAAGCCCTACGCCGCAAACGAGATCGTGCATATCACCGGCCTTGTGCCACCGGGGCAACTGAAAGGGCTTTCGCCCATCGGGGTGGCCCTCAAGGAGACCATCGGCATCGGCCTTGCCGCTGAACAGTTCGGGGCGCAGTACTTCGGCACCGGCGCGACTATGAGCGGGATCGTCACCCTGCCGGCCACCGCGGGCAAGTTCGGAGACAAGGAAGCCGAACGCATGGCCGAGTCCATGCAGCGTAAGCATGGTGGGGTGAACAAGTCGCACGCCATCGGCGTGCTCACGGGCGGGGCCACCTGGACGTCCATCTCGGTCAACCCGGAAGAGTCGCAGTTCCTGGAGACCCGGCAGTACACCGACACGCAGATCGCTCAGGTCTACGGGTGCCCGCCGGAGTACGTCACCAACACCGAAGGGGCCAAGGGCTTTGTCAGCGGCATCTATGCCCGGCAGCACATGTGGTTGCAGACGGGTCTCAACCCCCGTCTGGTCCGTATCGAACGGGCCCTCACATCTCTGTTGCCCAAAGACGTCTATGTCAAGTTCAACCGGAACGCCTTTCTCCAGATGGACCCGACCGACCGGGCGAACTTCTATGCTGCCGGCCTTCGTGACCGTTGGCTCACGCCTAACGAGGTTCGCTCCTTTGAGGACCTCGATCCGCTCGCCGACGGTGATGAGCCGCTCATGAGCGTGCAGTGGCAAGACGCGCAGCCGACCGTCCAGTGAAGGACATCAGCGAAGGCCTGCGTACCAAGCACTCCCGCCTGAACGGGGTGGAGGTCGTCTACCGTCGCGGGGGGTGGCGCTGGGCGGACACGCTAGAGCCGGTGGGCGATGAGATTCGCCCCTGTCCGCACTGCGGGAAACTCCCGACCAAAGAGGGCGAGGACGGCTGTCTGGGGCATCTGCCCGGCGTCACGCACGCCTGCTGCGGTCATGGGGTGGAAGACGGCTACATCTGTTTCGAGAGCGGCATAGAGATTGATTTCAAGCTCACGAGAATACCCAGCAGGACCAGTCCCTCGCCGGGCTGGCGAAGCGTACGCGAGAGATCGTAAGGAGGTCACCTTGACCGAACGGAGGTACACATCAGGCGTCATCGAGGCGCGGCAGGCCGACGCCGGAATGACCATCGCCGGACACGCCTCTGTCTTCGACACGCCCTATGACCTCTACGGGTTCACCGAACAGGTGGCACGGGGCGCCTTCAAGAAGTCGCTCAAAGAGGCTGACGTTGCTGCGCTCTGGAATCACGACCCCAACGTGGTCCTCGGGCGTAAGAAGTCGGGTACGCTCCGACTCTCCGAGGATGACACCGGCCTCTACTACGAGGTCGATCTGCCCGATACCCAAGCGGCTCGCGACCTCTACACCCTCATCCAGCGCGGCGACGTGTACCAGTCATCCTTCGCGTTTGAGATCGTGAAAGAGTCTTGGGACTATCCCAAAGAGAAAGACTCCATGCCGCTCCGTACCATCAAGGAGGTGCGGCTCTACGACGTCTCGCCGGTGACCTATCCGGCCAGCCCCTCCACCGACGTCGACGTGGCCCGTGCCGTGCGTTCTCTCGCCGAGGCGCTGGGCGTCACCCCCGATGCTGAATCCGTGCCAGACCTCCTGGCGCGTCAGTCCACTCAAGAGCCGGAAGACGAGCCGGTCCTAGACCACTCGGACGCCACTCCAGAGCCGGAGTTCGATGCACTGATCGCTGCAATCTGACCCATCCCACATAGGGCTTCACCAAGGCGCCGCATGGCGCCTTTTTTGTTGCCCGGAAAGGCCACACATGGCTGTCCCTCTTGAGAAGATCGAACAGGCCTACGAAGAGTACCGCCGCGCGTGCGAGTCCTACCGCGACGAGTCCGCTTCGCCCGAGGCCCGCAAGGCTGCCGGCGAGGACATGATCGCCAAGCGTCACCTCCTGGACGAGCTCCAGATCGAGGACAAGCGCGAGCGCGAAGAGGAAGATCGCACCGCGATGCTCGAAGCCCGTCGCTCCGTGCAGCGTCTCCTCGGCCACGTCGAGACCGGCGAGGTCCGCAAGGGTATGCTCCCGGTGGAGCGCATTCGCGAGTTCGCGGGCAACCGCGACCTGGGCCGCTGCTCCTTCGAGGTCGTCCCCTCGCTGCCGCACGAGCTGCGTACCGAGTACGACGTCACCACGACCGACACCAACACCTACGCCAAGTACCTCATCCCGCAGACCTGGGCTGACTACGTGGTGACGAGTGAGATCGCGCAGTCCGGCGTGCTCGCCGCAGGCCCGACCATCGTTCGCACCGCTAACGGCGGCCAGATGAACTTCCCCTACCTCTCCACCGACATCGCAGCCGCGGCCGGTACCGAGGGCTCGGACGCCACTCAGGACACTCCGGTGTTCGGCACGGTCGCGTTCAACTCCCTTCGTATCGACGGCTACATCGTCCTCACCGAAGAGGTCCTGCGCGACTCGGGCATCGACCTCAACCAGTATCTCGGCAACCTGGCCGGCCGTACGCTCGGCGCCAAGATGGCCGCCTACCTGGGTGACGTCGACACCGGCACCGGATCGAGCCTCCCGGCTTGTATCGCCCACGGCGCCACCTCCGCTCTCACCGCTGCCAGCAAAACCGCCGTCACCGTGGATGAGCTGAAGCAGCTCTACTACAGCGTGTATCCGCAGTACCGCCGCAACGGCGCGTGGATCGCCAACTCGGCCGAGACTCTGCGTCTCGCGCAGGCCAAGGACGACAACGGCCAGTACTACTGGCAGCCGTCGGTCATGGCCGCCGCGCCCGAGATGTTCATGGGCAAGCCCTGGTTCGAGGATGCCTACTTCGACAGCTCCGAATCGGGCAACTTCCCGGTCGTCTTCGGCGACGTGGCCGCGGCCTACATCGTGCGCCTCATCGGGGCCATCGACATCGCCTTCAGCCGCGAGGTCAACTTCAAGAGCTTCGAGGTGGTCATGCGGTATGGCCAGTGGTTCTGGGCCGACACCGTTGACGCCTCCGCTGTGAAGAAGATCACCTTGGCCTAGTTCTCCTGGGGCGCCGGGACTGTCGTAGGGGACCGGCGCCCCTCTCTTTCCCCTACCAAGAAAGAAGGTTCTTAGATGGCATTCACGACTTCCGCCGGGAAGATCCATTTCGTGCAGGGCAACGCGACCACGGCTGAGGTGAACGCCGGTAAGGTCATCGTCCACCCCCGTGCCAACAAGTGCATCCAGATCGTGGGCGGTCACCTCACCGCTCTCGGGGGCAACGTGGCCACCGCGACCGGCGTCAACATCGACGATACGACCGATACGCCCGTTGTAGGCGTGGCCTGCGCTACTGCCGGTCTGACGCAGAACGCACAACTTGACTTCGACGCGGCCGCCAACGTGACCCGTACCACCTACCGCAAGCCGCTGACAGTGAACCAGGGTCTACAGATCGTCAAGGATGGCTCCGACGTGGCCACCGCGACCTCCGTCGACTACTACATCGAGTACATCTTCGTCAATCCGTGATGAAGGTACGCATCCGTCAACGGGCCGGCTACGGGGACCGCTACGGCGTCTTTCACGAGATGGGCGCCGTAGTCGACTACCCCGACCACATCGCGCTCAAGCTCATCAAGAACGGCACCGCCGAGGCCGTGCGTGAGACGCCCATAGAGCGGGCCACCATCGCCGCTCCCGAGACCACAGAGAAGGGGGCCTTGACCACCAAGGCTTTTTCCCCAAGGAAGGCTAGGAAATGAGCGACACCTACATCACCATTGGCGCGGACCACAAGAAGAAGCGGATCATCGACCTGGGCGATGGTATCTATGCCGATGCGGTCGTAGCCGTGAATGGCGGGGCCATCACGACCGAGCAGGTGCTCGCCAAGGCCGCCGATTCCACCGATGGCCTGGGCAAGATCGCCACCATCGCCAACGCGGCCACGGTCTACGTCCGCTGCGATACCAACGACATCGGGTACGGCCGCGTCGACTGGCGCATCCAGGCTGACCAGAAACATGATCTCCAGTTTTACAAGGCTCGGAGCATCGTGGACAGTGTGACCCTCACGCTGTCGAGTTTCACCGAGGCCGACACCATCGTCGTAAACGGGCTCACCTACACGGGCGAGTCCACCGCCAACACCGCCGCCTATGCCTCTCGCAAGTTCTCAACCGCCGGGGGTACGGATACTCTGGACGCGGCTGAGTTGGCCAAGGTCATAAACGCCGACTACGCCGTGGTGACGGCCGGCACCAGCGTGGCCGCAACGGACAAGCTGACGATCACGACCGATGAGGGCGCACACGTCATCGAGGCCGCCGCCGAAGCCGACTACCCCGACGGCAAGTACGGGCTCGATGCCACCGCTGCTACCGAGGCCGCGTCCATCGTGCTCGCCATCAACCACAAGGACAACGTGACCCTTGCCTCGGTGACGGCAGGTGACACCGTGATCATCAACGGAACGGTCTTCACCGCCCATGCCACAACCACGAACGCCAGCAAGCGCGAGTTCGCCATCTCGGGTGACAACGACGCCGACGCGGCTGAACTAGTGACGTGCGTCAACGACAACACCTACGGCGTGTCCGGCGTGACGGCTTCGGCTGCGGGCGCTGTCGTGAGCTTCGCGCGCGACTCCCTCACCGACACGGTGACCCTTACCTCCAGTAACGCCACACGCCTGAAGACCGAAGCGGCCGGTGGTGTACCCGGTGTTATTGCCGCCGCCTCTCCGGTGAGCGCCGAGATCTCAATCACCCCTGTGTGGACGGCAGTTCTCACGGTCACAGAGGCAGGCGACCAGCTCACCGTCACTGATATCGACTGCCCCGGCATCCTTGCCACCGCAGCCGAGGGAGTGGTGACACTCACGCCCGGAACGCCCGGAGCGCCCTCCGGCCAGGACCTTGCCCACTTCATCCAGGCGACCGCCTCTGCTCATTGCACCGTCGCGCAGACGG
>CAZSUO010000128.1:0-5409 GCA_964610065.1 uncultured Coriobacteriaceae bacterium
AGATCGACCGCCATGTCTCCGCCCCATGAATCGAACAACATATCTACAAGCGACAAGTCGCTGCTCCTCTCGCAATGACCGCGTCTTCGGATGTGAACGACCGGCCGTAGAGGTCTGTGCGTGCTCGGATAGACACACGGCACAACCGCATATCCCGGCAGAGTGTAACAGAGATGACCCCCGACGACACCGGTTCGGGAGGTTGCGGTTCGATAACCTCGCAGGTCGGAGGCGGTGTACGGCTCCCGGGAGGGGTCCCGTAAGGGCGCTCTGGCGCTCGTGGGTCCGTACCGTGACGCCCTGTGTCACACGATCCGCGACCTTGGCGCGGAACCGCGTTCACATCAGGCCGAGATCGCGAAGGCTCGCGTGAGCGCCTCCATCACCGATGACGACATGGTCGAGCACCTCGATACCGAGCACGTCCCCCGCCTTCACGAGGCGCCTCGTGAGCTGGATGTCCGCGCCGGACGGTGTGGGGTCGCCACTCGGGTGGTTGTGGACCACGACCACCGACGCCGCCGAGACCTTCACGCACTCCTTGAACAGCTCCCGCGGATGCACGATGGACGCGTTCAGGCTTCCGACGGAGACCTCGATCGTTCGCAGGAGCTGGTTCTTGGTGTTCAGGGGAAGCGCCCAGAAGTGCTCTCGGTCAGAGCCCCGGAACTGTGGACCACAGAGTCGCACCACGTCCTCCGGCCGCGTGATGGTCGGACGGGACATCGGCGCGCGCGCGGCGGCCCGGCGGCTGAGCTCAAGCGAGCCCAGGAGGCGTGCAGCGGCGGCCGGACCCACTCCCGGATGCGCGCACAGGTCCTCGGCGCTCGCGCGCCACAAGCCATCGGGAAGCGGGTGGTTGGCGAGCACTCCTCGCGCGACCGACCCCTCCCGGCACCCGAGCACCAGCGCGACAAGCTCCTCATCGGAGACCGCCTCCGCCTGGCCGCACAACACCAAACCACGCGTTCTCGGGCCCTCGACCAACAACCGCGGCGCCACGGCGCCCCCTCCCCCGTCGAGATCAGCAGATCCGGAGACGGGAGACGACGATGCGGGCGAGGGTACCCGTGAGTGCGCCGAGCGGCAGCGCGAGGAGCATCGAGACGGGCGCGAGCATGAGGATGCTCCACGACCCGAGAATGGCCGAAGCCACGACGAACTGCGCGAGCATATGCGCCACCGCGCCGGCGGCCGACCAGCCGACTGGCGTGAACACATCGCCGAACCGCGCAAGTGCCCACATCACGGCAAGTGAGGCGAGGGCTCCCGCGCCACCGATCACGAACGCTGGAGACCCGATCGCGCCCGAGGCCACACCGACGATGAGCACGCGGCCGAGGCTGACGATCAGCGCCATCTTGCCGCCAGCGAGCGCGAGCGCGACCACTACGGCGATGTTGGCGAGGCCGAGCCGCAACCACGGCGCGAATGGGACCCCGGGGAGTGTGGCCTCGAGCAGCCCGAGTACGCAGGCGATCGCGAGCAGGCCGGCCGTCACCGTCCACTCACGAGAAACACCCGCTGCCACACCGCCCCTAGCGGATGCGAGCGTCGAGTCCATCGTCGCCCTCACCCCCTATCCGCACGACCACGCCGTTGGGCACGCACGCGATGACCGAGCCCGGCGCCGAGATGGCGCCCGTCCTCACACAGGTGTGGTCGGGGCAGTCGGACTCGACGACGCAGACGGACCCGTCATGCACCTCGACCGTGACGACACCGGTCGCACCCTGGATCTCGTACACGGCGTCCTCGGACAGCGACACGACGGTCTCTCCGACAGGAGCGCTCAGCACCACCTGTCCGCCGCGACCGCCTGCCACCGCTGAAGCGAGCGGCCAGGCAACGAGCGCCAGGCACGCCAGCACCGCGATCAGCAGACGGTCGCCACGGGTCATCGTCAGGCACCCGCGCCCGCAGCCTCGGTGACAGCATCCTCATCAGTCGATGCGGCGTCGGAACCATGGCCGACACCGTCGAGTGCGACAGCGTCGACGCCTCGGCCGAACAGATCGATGCAGTCCTGTGGGCACACCTCCACGCATGTGCCACAGCCTGTGCACTTGTCGTAGTCGACGACAGCGAGCATGTCGATCACGTGGATGGCGTCGCTCGGACAGGCACGCTCGCACTTCTTGCATGCGATACAACACGCGGAGCAGCCCTGCTTGCGTGCCTTCACCTTGTCGTGAGCGTTGCAGCGCACGACCACAGGCGCCATCTCGGGCACCATCTGCAGGAGCGAGATCTGACCGCGCGGACACTCCTTCACGCACACGCCGCACCCGGTGCATTTGTCCAGGTCGACCACTGGCAGGCCGCGCTCGTCGAGATGGATCGCGTCGAACGGACACGCGCGAACGCAATCGCCGAAGCCGATACAGCCGGCCGAGCACTGAAGCGGACCACCGGCGAGCCGGGCCGCGGCGGCGCAGGAGCGGACGCCGGCGTATTCATACGACCGGACGGCGCGGTCTCCCCCACCACAGTGCCGGGCAGAGACGACCGCCACGGCCGCGCAGGCGTCAGCGCCGAGGATCAGCGCAACCGCGTCGGCAGTGGTCTGTCCGCCCGCGACACAGGCGTTCGGTGCAAGGTCGCCTTCGACCATCTTCTCAGCGGACACGAAACACGACGGGTTGCCGCACGCACCACAGTTGGAGCCGGGAAGCGCAGCCAGCACCGCCTCGATGCGAGGGTCGACCTCGACGTGGAAGCGCTTCGCCGCGGTGGCGAGGATCGTCGACGTCACCAGACCGACGACCGACAGTGCGACGACTGCTTTGAGTATGAGAATCAGATCCACGTCGTTACCTCACAGACCGAACCAGCCGGACATACCGACATAGGCGAGAGACAGCAATCCAGCGGTGATGAACGCGATCGGCGTGCCCTTCATAAGGCGTGAGACCGGAGCCAGGTCGAGGCGCTCACGGAGCGCGGCGAAGGTCACGAGCGCAAACCCGAAGCCCACCGATACGCCAAGCGTATAGACCAGCGCCTCTCCGAGTGACAGAGCGCCAGCGCTGTTGGTGATGGCCAGGTTCATCTTGAAGAAACCGGGCTTCGCCGCCTCGGTGGCGGTCGCCAGCACCGCGCAGTTCGTGGTGATCAGTGGAAGGTAGATGCCCATCGCGCGGTACAACACCGGGCTCGCCTTGCGCAGATACATCTCAACGAACTGCACCAGCGAAGCGATGATCAGGATGAACGCGGGGATGTAGAGGAACTCGCCCACACCAAGCGGTGCGAGCACGAACTCCCATACGACCCATGTCGCGGTGGACGCCATGACCATGACGAACACGACCGAAAGGCTCATGCCGATCGAGGTCTCCATATTGCTCGAGACGCCGAAGAACGGGCACAGACCGATGAAGCGTGTCAGCAGGATGTTGTTGATGAGTGCGGCGCCGATGAAGAGCAACGCCAACTGGCTTACGGCCGACATGCCGGTGCCTCCTTCCGCGCCTCGAACCGCTCGTTGATCCATCGCGCACCCACGATCATGAACGCGAACACCAGGAACGCCCCGGGGAACAACAGGAGCAGACTCGGCGGAGCATACCCCGCAGGGAGGCTGAACAGGACCCCGTCGAACCACACGATCCGGCCGGTGCCGAACAGCTCACGGATGAGCGCAAGCAAGACGATCACCGCCGAGTAGCCGATGCCCATGCCGAGTCCGTCCGCCGCAGAGAGCCCCACCGTGTTCTGGTACGCGAACGCTTCAGCGCGGCCGAGGATCACGCAGTTCACGACGATGAGGGGGATCCAGATGCCAAGCACGCTGTAGACGCTTGGCACGAACGCCTTCATCACGAGGTCGACGATCGTCACGAACGAGGCGATGACCACGATGAAGATCGGGATGCGCACCTCGCTCGGGATGAGCCGCCTGAACACCGACACCAGGACGTTGCTCATCGTCAGCACGAAGATGACCGCGAAGCCCATGAACAGCGCGTTCTGGAACTGCGTGGACACCGCGAGGGTGGCGCACAGTCCGATCATGAGCACGGTCAAGGGGTTCTCGATGCTCAGCCCCTGCTTGAACACGCGGAACCATTCGCTCACTCGAAGCCCCCCTCTCCCAGTCCGCTCAGCACCTCGGTGTACACACGTCCGACGGCGGCGACGCCGTTACGGACGCCGTTGGACGACTTCGTCGTACCGCTGATCGCATCCAGACCGCGGACATCGGCATCGGTGAAACCGGCCTCGAGCGTTGGGAACTGCTCGAGGAACCACTCATCCGTGATCACCTTGGTGCCAAGACCCGGAGTCTCGTTGTGCGAGAGGATCGTAACTCCGGACACTGAACCGGATGTATCCAATCCGATAACCACGACCATCGGGCCACCGTAACCGCGCGATGCGACCTTCACGGCCCACCCGGCGTGCTCGCCACCGATCTCGGCATGGAACGTGTCGAGCACGTCGACCGCGCCAGCGGCGGCATCGATGTCGTCTTGGATGCGCGAACTCTCCAGACACGTGAAGGTGGCGTCCGGAAGCACCGCCTGCAGTGATCGCTCCTCGGCCAACCTGTCCTGTTCGGCGATCTTGGGCTCCGTGACCTTGTACGTGAGGGCAAGCCCGGCTGCCGCGACGATGCACGTCACCAACACCGGGATCACGAGCCTAAGCGCGTTCTTCATCGGTCTTCACCACCCCGAACACCCGTGGCCGCGTCATCCGGTCGATCAGAGGCGCCAGGCCATTCATGAACAGGATCGCGAACGTCGTGGACTCAGGCATCGGTCCCACGAACCTGCCGAGCGCGTTGAACAACCCGCATCCGATGCCGTATACGAGCCGGCCCTTCTTCGACATCGGCGACGAGACGTAGTCGGTAGCCATGAAGAACGCACCGAGCATCACACCACCCGCAAGCACATGGAAGACCGGATCGGAGCCGAACGCCCACGACACCAGACCCATCGTGCCGATGTACCCGGCGGGGATACGCCAGTCGATGATGCCTTTGATGATGAGCACCAGACCGCCCAGTATCAGCAGCGCGGCCGAGATCTCACCGAGGGATCCCTCGAGATTCTTCAGGAGCAGCGGTTGATACTGCGCGGCGAGGTCGAACCCGTAGGAGCCGGAGGCGGCACGGTCCGAGGCCGCGATGCCCAGGCGTGTGGCGCCGGAGATCGTGTCGAAGCCCTCGGCGGAAAAGTCGGCGAGCGTCGCGAACCAGCCACGGTTCTGCACGCCGGCGAGCACGCCGCCCCACGACAGTGTGACGAACGCACGGCCCACGAGCGCGGGGTTGAACAGGTTGTGGCCGAGTCCGCCGAAGATGAGCTTGCCGAGTGCGATTGCGATGAACGCGCCGATCGCGACCATCCACCACGGGGTGCGCGGCGGGAGGCTCATCGCCAGAAGCAGGCCGGTCAC
>CAZSUO010000129.1:0-5321 GCA_964610065.1 uncultured Coriobacteriaceae bacterium
TCGAGATTGCGGACCTCGCCATAGCAGGTGTCTCCTGTCTGGCCGCTGTTGCGGGAGGCGAACCCGTAGAGGTAGCGGTAGGCGTTGGAGTCGTTGACCGACTTGCTCCCCACCAGCTGGGTGCGCTGCGCGTCGCTGTAGACGGAGACGGTGAAGACACCCGCCACACGCTTGAGCGTCAGGTAGTAGGGCACGTTGATGCTGAGGCCGGTGATCTCCTGATAGGCTTCGGAGTTGCCGGTCATCAGCCACACGCGGATGCCGCCCCAGCAGGCCACCATGAGCGCGGGCTCTGCGCCCGTTTGCAGGCCGTAGATGTCATCCACGGTGTTGGCGAGGCACCACACGCCCATGTATGAGCCGGTGTCCTGCCGCCAGGCCTCGTATTCGAGGTGGTGCTCGAAGTCTCCGTCGAAGTGGCCTGCGCCGAAGTCCTTGTACACCAGCACATCTACGTTGTTCGCCATCCAGTCGGTCATTGTGATCGCAGATTCGGTCACCGTGATGTAGTCAGGTGGCACTACATCAACTTCGGTGTACGTCGTGTAATCCTGCGGCCCTTCACCAACAGGAGGCTCTCCTCCAGCCGCCAACATGACAAAGTACTTGACGGCGGCAGGCGGGTCGTCTTCATCAGCGTACGAAAGCGTTTCCCACTCAGCAGCCGCAAGTGCGCGTATGGGGGCCGGGTCCTGCAAATAGGTGCCCATGTTCGCAAGCGTCTGGACATCCACGACCATGCGTGCATCGTACGTGTCGCGCACAGGCAGCGTAGCCCCCGCCCCCGCCAGCACGTCGGTGTACGCCTGCTCCGCGCTGGTCGTGGACACAGCCGGGCAGTCGAATGCGGAAAGCGCCCGGAAGTCCAGCGAGGCAACGGAGAGGTTGTCGCGCCTGACCTCTTCCCACTCATCGGCATACGGCAGGCCGTAGTCGCCACGAGTGCCTGGCCCCGAGTTCCCGCTGACGTAGAGCTGGATCAGGTCAGGGTCTGCGGGCACCCCGTCGCCGTCTTGAATGCCGAAGACGGGGGCCTTCTCAAACCGCGCCTGACGCAGGATCATGTAGTTGCCGACAACGTTGGCGTTTACATAGCCCTTGAACCCGGTGCCGAACTCCCCGAAGTCGAAGACGAGGTTGTTGCGCACGTCTACCAGATGGGCGAAATCGCCGCCTGCCACGACCGGGTTACGGTGATAGTTGTGTACCCACAGGTTGTGATGGAAGGTGGTATTGTGGCCTGCCGGGCTGCACAGACAGCCCTTCTCCGAGTAACAGAGCAGGCACCACTGCACGGTGATGTAGCGTTCCGGGTCTCCGCTTGCGTAGAGGTTCTTGAAGCCCAGTGCCTCATCGTTGCCCCACGACAGCGAACAATGGTCCAGGACGATGTACGTGCCCATCAGCGTGAGGCAGTCGCCCTCACTCACGCTACCGGGGCGAAAGCGCATGTGCGTGACGATGATGTTCGACGGCCAGGTGGCGGGTGTGTCGTAGCCGACGTTGGCGACGCCCTTGATGCACACTCCGGGCTCGGGCGCGGTGCTCCCGTCAAGCGTAGTATACGCGGGGATCGTGAACCTGCTCGGAGGCTCGATCACGCCCGCCACGTCGAACTCGATGATGCGCGGGCCGGTCTGCGCAAGCGCCCACGGCAGGGTGCCCTCGGTCTCGGCATCCCATGCGGTGGAGGTCACGGTGTAGGTGGTGCCGCCGGTGCCCCCGGTTACGCTCGAACCGAAGCCCTCTATGACCATCGCGCACCTCCTCGCTGAGCCGTCATCCCCGGAACAGGTCCCGCCAGATCGCCTCTGTCAGCGCCTTCACCAGGCCGCCGCGACCACGTTCGACCTTGCCCGAGCGTTGCACCCGCTTCGTGCGCTTGCCACTGCGCTTGCTCGCGTAGGGCTCCTCCACGGGCTTCGGCGCAAGCGAGACGAACGGCACCCGCTGCACCTTCCCCTCGGGGGCCGTTGCCGGCCGCTCGCACTCCTCGAGGTGGCACTTGCAGTTCGTCGTGCAGCGCAGTTCCCCCGACTGCGGCACGATGCCGAGCCGGGTCAGCTCCTGCACCTCATAGGTCCCGTTACCCCAGCGCCCGCCGTGCGCCAGGTCGGGGTTCTGGTTGTCGGCTGCGTACTGGGCCAGTTCCTCGCCCGGGAGTTCGCCCGCGAGGTAGAGGCAGTCGGGGCAGTGTTCGGCCTCGTGCGTGCGCCACCTCAGATACCGCCCGGAAGACTGGTCCGCGTACAAGTAGCCGTGCCAGAACGCCTCCTCGCCGGCGTTGCCGTAGAGGGCCGCGCGCTGCTCGATCGACATGCGCACCCGCCGGGCCCCGATATCGTCGAGGAAGCGTCGCACGAAGACGTACTCATCGCGCCTGAGCCGTTCGACGAACTTCTCCTCCGCCGCGTCGAGGTCAGACCAGTTCCAGCCGTAGCGCTTCCCGAGCCGGAACTGCTCGCGGTAGGCGACGCGGATGGATGCCTGCAGGCCGCGCTCTGTCCGCGCCCGGACCTCCTCGAGATCCTCGAGCAGCGCCCGCCGCACCTCGTCATTCGTCTCGGTCACGAGCCGCCGGCGGGCGTAGCGCACCGTGGCGTCGTACGCCGTGAACGCCCCTACCATCTGCGCCTGCAGGTCGGCCTTCATGCGCAGGCTCGCCGCCCGCGCCTTCAGGGCCTCCTCGCCCATCCGGTCCTCGCCGACGGCCACGGCCACGCGCTTGACGAGCGACTTGCGCGCGGCGGCGACCCGGAGCATCACCTCATCGGCACCTTTGCGCAGGGCGTCGAACATTCTCCGTCACTCCCGCCGGATACCGCGGATGGCATCGAGTATCTCCTGATGTTGCGCGGCCCCGCGCGCCTCGAGCTTGTCCGTGCGCTCGTCGAGTTTGACCACGCGCCCCTCAAGCTCCCGGCGGGCATCGCACTCGCGCTTTATGGCTTCCGCGTTGTTGGTGACCCTGTTGCGCAGGTCGCTCCACGCGAACCCGGCCCCGGCGATCATCAGAAGCGCCCCGCCGATGGCCGTTACCGCCGTTGAGCTGTCGCGGCAGGCTTCAAGCAGTCCGCCCGCCTCCGCCTGCGCCCAGGCGACGGTAATCGCCCCGCACACCGCCGCCGAGATAAAGCAGGCAAGCCGCACAGTCCTCATCGCTCATCAGCCCCCAGCACGGCGTCAATCGCCGCTTCGATGTCCGCATCGACGTTGCCGCCAAGCGTCCGCTGCCAGCTGCTCAGCCGCGACCGGGCCTGTGCCAGGTCGGCCGCGACCGACTTCGCCATATCCTCCGTCGGCGGCAGGAAGTGCTGCAGGATGGCGTCGGGGTCATCCTCGCCCTCCCCCTCCTCTGCGTAACCATCGGGGCCGGGGAAGACGCCGCCACCTGTCGGGTCCATTCCCTCGTCGCCGCTGCCCGGAGCGCCGAAGGCCCCCGGCCCCAATCCCATCATCTCCTCCATGCCCATCTCGCCGCCGCCGAGCAGCCCGCCGATCTCCTGCTGAGCGATCAGCGCCGTCACGTTGCCTGGGGTGTCGGGCCACAGCGCATACTGGCCGTCGAGGTGCTCGTAGATTTGCGCGGTGATACGCTCGCGCTCTGCGGTGTCGTCGCGCAGCGCCTCCCACTTGCGCTGCACCTTCTGCTCGATCATCCGCCACAGGTCGCGATCAAGCGGCCACTGGATCTCGGGCTCGCCGAGCTCTGTGCGCGCCTCGTTGACCGTGTAGTAGCCGGCCATCAGCTTGCGCTCCACGAGGCCGAACTGCTTCTCCTCGTCGCGCTCGCGCAGGTTCGCCCAGCGGAAGCAGAAGCGGTTGTCGATCGGCCAGATGAGCTGCTCGTTGATGAAGCTCTCGATGGCGAGCATCAACGGCACGAGCGTCACGTCATCGCCGTAGAGCAGCCGCGTCGAGGGGTCGGCTTCGTTCAGGGCACTGCCGGCGCCGCCCTTGAAGGACGCGAAGTTTATGGCCTCCGGGGGGACGCCGATCAGCGCGCACAGCGCGCAGACCACCCACGAGATCCACTTCTCCCAGTACATGTCGAGACGGGTGTCGCCGCGAGTGGCGAGAAACAGCGCCTTGGCGTCGGGGTCCGGCGACCACAGCACCGGCAGCCGGTGATAGTTGCCCGGCCCCCCGACCTCCGTCACGAGGTCCTGCTGAAACTGCTTGACGTACTCCTCGCTCCACTCGCCGGAGAGGTTGAGGATGCCCTCGGGGCGGCAGTCGTGGGTGAAGTACTCCACGTTGAAGGTTACGCCCGATGACAGCCCCGTGACGATCTCCACGGCATACTCAAGCTCAGAGCGGCCGTAGCCGTCGGTCCAGGTATCCGGGTCGAGGTTGCGCACAAAGTAACCGAGCTCATGCCAGGCGAACTCGCGGGCGATCTCGTTGCGCTCGGAGAGCTGCACGTAGGCGACGTGGTTCTCAAGCTCGGGGCGGATCTCGGCCTGATAGCCGCCGTCGGTATCGCGCGGGACAACGGCCCCCCCTGCAGCCTCCTCCACCTCGTCGCGGTTGCGGTAGGTCTGTTCGGCCCGGCGGATGCGCCGCCCGCTCACCGGCGCGAACCACACCGGCGGGAACGGGGAGCCATACTCGCGGGCCTTCGGGAACTGCTGGTAGACGGGGTGCTGGTCGACGTCGCGCGGGAACTCTTTGCGCACGGCGGCCCCGTCGAAGATCAAGCTATCCTCTGCGAGGATCCCCATGAACTGCGGGAACGGGAGCGCCCGCTCCTCGCCGAAGCCGTCCCAGCGGGCGACCTGGCCGTCGACGGTGCGGATGTAGTCCCAGCCGCCCCTCTCGATGAACTCCGTGAGCAGCAGAGCTTCGTCGCGCTGTTCGGCGGTCATGCGGGCTTCGGGGTCGCGCAGCTCGATGCGGAAGCCGTAGTCACCGCGCCGGCGGGGGGTGCGGGCGTAGCGGCGGACGATCTTAATGACGTGCAGCAGCACCGCCCGCACCATGGAGTGGCGCGACATCAGGTGCAGGATGTCGTAGGTGACGTTGGTGGCGGCGCGCGGGTCGCGGATGCCCCGGTAGGCCCCGGCGTTCGCCATCGCGTCGATGCGCCGATGGGGGATGCCTGCGGGCATGTTGGGGGTGGCGAAGCCTTTGCGCAGCCTCGGGTCCTCGAAGACGGGGGCGCCGTCGGGCGAGGAGGCCTTGTTCGTCGGGTTCTGTGCCATCGGTCTCTCCCTCGCTCGTGGGGTGGGGCGTACATGCGAAAGCCCCCGGCCCTGAAGAGGGAAGCCGGGGGCTTTCGTCGGTTGTGCGTTCAGGTGGGGCGGGTGCTACTTCGCGGC
>CAZSUO010000130.1:0-2020 GCA_964610065.1 uncultured Coriobacteriaceae bacterium
GCAACGGTGAGAAGCGCGTTAGGATGTGACACGAGGGTCCTCCTTGTTCAGTTGTGGCTTCGACACCTACAACCGAACGGGAAGACCCTCATCTATGTCAACAACCTATACGGGCAGAACAGCTAGACGCGGTCGTTTTCGGGAATCATCGGGACATGGGTGGGGTCTGTTCCGGCTGTTCAGCATGCGCTCGCGCGCTCCACCACGTGCGGGTACGTCAATCAGAGGAGGAGTCTATGGGTGACCGTCGGGTGACCACATCACGGGATCGGAGAGGCAGGGCGATCGTCGCGCTCGCGGTAGCGATCGGGATGGTGCTCACGCTCACGCCGGGTACAGCGCTCGGTGGATGGTGGCGCTACATGGAGCCGGAACTGGTGAGCGCTTCGCCTCTGGGCTACCCAGGGGATTCGAGCAGTCATGAGCCCAGCATCAGCTACGACGGGCGCTACGTGGCGTTCGATTCGTACGCATCGAACCTCTCTCCTGACGATGCGAACATCTCGGGGGATGGCGACCGGGACGTGTTCATCCGTGACAGGGCGTTGTCGACGACGCTCCTCGCGAGCGAGACACCTTCAGGTGCCGTAGAGCCGGATCGTGGCGCACGGACTCCTGCGCTGGACGACTCGGGCCAGCTCATCGCGTTCCTCACGGGTCGTGACATGGTCCCCGAGGACACCAACGCCGACCAGGACCTGTACGTGCGGGACATGGCGACCGGCGAGTACACGTTGCTGGACGCATATGGCGATGGCTCCGCGCTCGGCAACAACGCGTACGAGATCCAGATGAGCGGCGACGGTCAGCACGTGATGTTCGAGGTGCAGTACGCGAGCCTGCTGCCCGAGGACACCAACGGACGATCGGACGTCTACGTGTGGTCATGGGCGACCGACGAGTTCGTGTTGGCGAGCGAGACGCCGACCTCGGCGGTCGTCACCGACCGGGGCGCGCGCAGCGCGGGGATGAGTGCCGACGGACGTTACATCGGCATCTTCACCGGACGCGATATGGTCCCGGCCGACACCAACGGCAGCCAGGACCTCTACATCCGCGACATGGAGACCGGAGAGTACACCTACGTCGATCTCATTGGCGATGGTTCGTCGCCCGGTGACGGACTCTACGACTTCCAGATGACCGGTGACGGGGCGTTCATCGTGTTCGACTCCGATATGGATCTTCTGCCCGAGGACACGAACGGCCGTAAGGACGTGTATGTGTGGTCGGTCGCCGATGAGGAGCTCATCTGGGTGAGCGAGACGCCCGAAGGTGCGGTCGAGACCGACCGTGGCGCTCGCAGCGGAACGATCAGCGATGACGGCACGCGTGTGGCGTTCTTCTCAGGGCGCGACCATGTTGCCGACGATACGAACGGCGCGCAGGACATCTACATCCGTGACATGACGACCGGCGAGTTCGAGCGTGTGATCGTCACATCCGACGGGTCATCTCCCGGCGACGAGATCGATGACATGGTCATGAGCGGCAACGGCGAGTGGCTCGCGTTCTCATGGGAGATGGGCGGTTCGAAGCGGCTCCTCGGGTCGGCGTTCTACGACCCCAGCGGCACCGGTGAGATTGCGCCGAGCGACTACAACCAGGTCTACGTTGTCGGGCTCGAGTCGCCGCTGGAGGAAGGTTCGAGCCGCATCAGCGGTGACACGCGCTACAGCACGGCGATCGCCGTCTCCGAAGACGCCTTCCCGAACGGTGCTGACACCGTCGTCCTCGCCACAGGCGAGGACTGGCCGGATGCGCTGTGCGCCTCGGCGCTGTCCGGTGCGGTGGTCGGTCCGGTGCTCCTGACCGGTCCGGATGCGCTGCCGGACGAGGTCGCCGCTGAGATCGAGCGACTCGGCGCGCGCTATGTGTACATCGTGGGTGGGACCGGCGCTGTGTCCGGGGTCGTCGAGGACGAGCTGTACGATCTCGTCGACGGGTACGTGTTCCGCCTGGCCGGCGCCGACCGGTACGCGACATCGCGTGCCGTGGCCGCCCGGGTGATCGACATCCT
>CAZSUO010000130.1:2120-5271 GCA_964610065.1 uncultured Coriobacteriaceae bacterium
CTCGGCCTCAAGAAGGCCGGTCAGTGATGCAAGCCCGGGGGAGCGTTCTCATCGCTCGTCCGGTCGACGAGGTGTTCGGGTTCATCAGCGACACCGGCAACGACCGGCTGTGGCGGAGTCATCTGGTCTCAACGCGCGGACGCGCTGACGCGGTTGGCGATCGCATCGTCCAGACCTACTCCGCCGAGGGGAAGAGCAAGACGGTCGAGCTCTCCGTGGCCGAGATCGACCCTCCCCGGAGGCTCACCTACGCACTGGCCGAGCCGGTGCGTGCGCGCCTCTCATTCCAGTGCAGGCCCGATGGCGCCGGAACGCGAGTGAGCGCTGCGTTCTCGGCGACGCTTTCGGGCCCCGTGGCGCTGCTCGCCGGCCGGATGCAGTCGGAGCTCGACAAGCTGATCATGCGCGATCTGTGGGCTCTTCGCGAGCATCTGGAGAGTCGCTAGCTGCTACTATGCAGAGGAAGCTCCGCGCTATCCAATCAGGTTCGGTCGGCCCGCATGTCAGGGGCGAAAACGCACGAGGGAGGCTCGATGCGTATCAGGGGGACCCACAGAATCGCGGCTGTGTCCCTGTGTGCGCTGATGCTCGCATCGGGTTGCGTGTCTTCGAACGGTCCCGGGGCCACGGACGACCGGCTATCGTTGACATTCGGCGTTGGCCGGGAGCCGCTCTCAGTCCTTGCGTACGTAGCCGAACACGAGGGTCTGTTCGCCGCGAATGGCCTCGACGTGACCTTCGTGGAATATGACGGGGGAAACAAGCCGGCGCACGAGGCCCTCATCAAGGGCGAAGTCGACGTCGCGCTCTGCACCGATACTCCTGTGGTGATAGGGGCGCTCAGCGGCAGTCCGGTCACGGTCGTGGCAACGGTTGGGAGATACCCGAACGACATCAAGATCCTCGCGCGCAAGAGCGCGGGTATTGCCGATGCCGCCGGCCTGCGGGGCAAGCGCGTTGGAGTGCAGCGTGGAACCGCCGCCGACTTCTTCCTGCACAGCTACCTGGGCCTCCAGGGCCTGTCCGATGACGATGTGGAGATCGTCAACGGCTCGCATGCGGAGGTCGCGGAGGCGCTGATCGCGGGCGGACTCGATGCGGCCGCCGTGCGCGAACCCCAAGACACCCAGGTGGCCGAGGTCCTTGGAGACGATCTGCTCGTACTGGATGAGCCGGGACTGTACGTCAAGACCGCGAACCTGTGCTTCGACCCCGATAGGCCTGTCGAGCCCGAGGCGCTGAGGAGGCTCGCGCGTACCCTCATCCAGGCGGAGGAGCTCATGGCGGGAGGGCGAAGCGCCCTGCTGCGGGAGACCGTGGCCGAGAGGATCGGCGTTGACCCCGACGCGCTTCGACCCGCGTCCTTCGAGCCAGGCTCGGTGAGCCTGCGTCAGGCGCTCGTGCTCAACTTCGAGGATCAGGCGTTGTGGGCGGTGTCTGAAGGCATCGTGACCGATGCGGGCGCGTTCGACGCTCTCGCACTGATGGACCCCCGGACGCTCGACGCTGTGGATGCGGAGCGGGTGAGTATCATCCGATGAGGATTCGCACCCGTATCATCATCGGCGCGGCGGCGGCTCTGGTGGTCGTGTTCGTCACGGTCGTGGTGCTCCTCATCGGCCTGGAGATGTCGCGCGCGGCAATGCAGCGCAGCGAAGCCGCCTCGGTCGTACTCACAGACTGCTTCGAGTTGTCGATGCTTACCACCGACTACCTTGTCTCCCACCAGACGCGTGCCGAGCGCCAGTGGCTCGAGAAGCATCGTTCGCTCGGCGAACAGTTGGTGGACCTCGAAGCCGCTCAGGTGGCAGACGCGGTGGTAGTGGAGCGCATCACCACTAGCCACGCCGAGGTGCGCCGCCTGTTCGAGCAGATCGTGCAGGTCCACGCACGCACCGATGTCGATCCAGAGGTCAACCGCCTGGCCGAGGACCGCCTCTCCGCGCGCCTCCTCATCGCGATGCAGACGCTCGTCTCCGACACCGCCCTCCTGGGCCGGCGCGCTTCGCAAGAGGCGCTGGGGGTGCAGACCCGCGTGTTGTTCGCCGCCGCGACCACAGCGATCGTGGCTGTGGGCCTCATGCTAGGCATCGGCGCGTGGTCGTCGATCGAGTACCTTCGGCCACTGAGCCAGCTCCAGTCCGCGGTTCGTGCGGTGGGCCTCGGCGACCTCGGCACACGAAGCGGCGTTGTGCGCTCCGATGAGCTTGGCGAGCTCGCCTACGCGTTCGATACCACGGTGGGCCAGTTGCGGGAATCCTACGAGATGCTGCAGGACGAGGTGCACGAGCGACGCATGGCCGAGGCGGCGCTACAGGAGTATCGCGACCACCTTGAGACACTGGTTGACGAGCGCACCGAGGAGCTCTTGCGGGCGAACGAGGATCTCGTTCAAGCCACGCGGGCAAAGGACGACTTCCTCACGGCGATGAGCCACGAGCTCCGCACCCCGCTGAATTCGATCATCGGCTTCACGGAGATCATGCTTCAGGGACTGCCCGGCGAGATCAACGCGGAGCAAGAGCGGCAGCTCACGATGGTGCGCGACTCGGGCAAGCTGCTGCTCGCTTTGATCGATGACGTGCTCGACATCGCGCGCATCAACGCGGGCCGCATCTCGGTGGCCCCGATGGAGTTCTCGCTGCGCAACGCGATCGACCGGGTGGTCGAGATGATGCACCCGATGGCCAAGGCCAAGGAACTCGCGCTCACCGTCGACTACGCGAAGGACTCACCCAACGCAATCGTCAGTGACCGCGGGAAGGTCGACCAGATCCTCCTCAATCTGCTGGCGAACGCCGTGACGTACACAGACAAAGGTGGCGTCACGGTCTCGGTGCGGGCGGAGGGCGGACAACGCGTCGCCGTTGCCGTGACCGACACAGGACTGGGCATTCCCGAGGAGGACCTGGAGAAGATCTTCGAGCAGTTCCATCGTGCGCATCACGATCTGGCCGCGACCCACCCTGGGACAGGGCTGGGTCTGCCGATCTCGCGACGGCTCGCTGAGGCGCTCGGGGGGAGTCTCAGCGTGCGCAGCGTGGTGGGGGAGGGCTCTACGTTCACAGTGGTCTTGCCGGTCGACGGCTCACGCGCTGCGCAGCCGGACACAGGATTCCCGGATTCTCGGGAATAGTCTTGCAGGGATTGG
>CAZSUO010000131.1:0-5252 GCA_964610065.1 uncultured Coriobacteriaceae bacterium
GGCGGCAGCAGCTCACTGACCCGGCTCGGACGCTGACCTGCTCATCCACAACATCGCGGCACCCACGAACATGGCGGCCAGCCCCGCAAGCGCCAGGTATCCGATCCAGGTGCTGAGTGGCCCGAAGAGCGTTCCGGCGAAGTGCGCCGCGCTCTCGTTGGAGGCCGAGAACGTCGAGCGCATGAGGCTCTCGATCCGCTCGGTCTCTCGGGCAGCACCGGCCCAGGCGATCACCCCGCCGATGGCCAGCATGCCCCCGGCGCCGAAGAGCGCGTGCCGTCGCTGAGGTGCTGCCATGAAGACGAGTAGCAGCGCGACGGCCGTCGCCCAGGGCAGATACGGGCGGGCACGCCAGAGGAGTCTGAGCAGCTCTAGCCTGTCTGCTATGAGTTCTGCGTTGAAGACGACGACCTGCATCTGGCGCACATCGTCGGGGACGAGATTCGTGATGAGCCGTCGAACGAGGGGGTTCTCGGCCTGCTCGACGAGCAGATCGACATACGGGCCCAGCGCGACGCGTATCTCCGCACCTTCGGTCACTGATTCATCGGTGGCCGCGTGCACGGCCCCGACCAGCCCGACGTGCCATCGACGCATCTCGCCGAGCCACAAGTCGCCGAAGGTATCGGTTCTCACAGCGGCTTCCACCTTCTGACGGACGAGTGAGTCAAGATCCGCGGCGAGTTGGTCGATCACCGGAACATCGAAGCCCGGGATGATCAGGTCCGTGACCTGACGTATGTCGATGACGTCCATGACCGCATCGGAGATGGCGGTGGAGGCTTGCATCCGAGCGCCGTCATCGTCCACGATCGGCTCGATGGCTCTCATGAATGTCGGTGTGTCGAGCAACACCGTGTCAGCCCAGTGCGCAAGGATGGAGCCGTAGGCGCAGACTGCTGCGACGACAACGAGCAGCACGACGAGCGCCCATCGCGCCGCGCCAATGACCGCGAGGCTTCGTGAGTGCTCCAAGTGCAGCTCCTTGGGTGGGTAGGCTACGAGCTGGCCACGTCCATGGCGTGCATGGTGCATATCCTCTACCGCGCCGCCACTCTAGAGACACTCTACAGAATCCGCGAGGTGTTCGTGAGCGAGCGAGAGCGCCTCTATCCAGTTGCTCTACCGCGTGCGCGGCTTCAAGGACACCGATGCGAAGATCGACGAGGCCAGGGGACTCCTGTCTGAGTCGAGGGTCGCCGAGGTTGACGCGATGATCGCGCAGCTTGGTGAGGAAAGTGTCCTGAGCGAGATCCTCGATTACGGCCAGCTGGTAACCGATGCCGTTGACGCGTACAACGAGCTCACTGAAGAGGAGAAGGGGAGGGTAGGCGGTCTTGGCGTCCTCGAGGTCGCGCAGGTCTTCTACTTCGTGGCTGACGGGAACCAGGGGACGGCGCTGGGAATCATCCAGCAGTCCACGGCCATGTCAGATGAACAGGTCATGCGGTGCCTGCGCAAGTACGCGATCTACACCAGCATCGACGATGTGCTCAGCGAACTGAAGGGGATGATGAAGAACCCGGCTGCATTCGAATGGGAAAGCTGGGAGGCACCACTGGGTGTCCACCGGTCGCCGCAAGACGGCGCCACCGAGAACGACTACTCGATCACGTTCAACGTGACGTACAGCGGCACGAACTCCTTCGGCGGAAGGCTGCAGGACACGTCCATGGCTATCGTCTACTGCACGATCGATCCGGCGGCGCGCCGTGTGACCGTTACGGACATCCTCATCATCTAGCCCCGCTCACAGTGGTGTCGTTCGGCGGTTGGGCCGGGAACCGGAACCCGAAATCGGCTATACTGCGAGGTAGGAACATCAGTGGCTGGCGGTCTCGTGTCGCCAGTGGCCTCTCCAGGGATGGTGTCGCCGACCGCGCAGACGCCCCTGATGCCAGTGAACCGGTCCGATGCGGGTTGTGCCGCGCTGCGGCATGCCCCGGCTGTGGCTTACATGCCCGGATCAGCGGAGGAGCGTGTTGGTGATGGCAAGGACCGCCTCAAGAGCATCGAATCAGGCACAGGAGCTGCCGGTAGCTGTTGACGCCCGGCGGTGCCTGCTCGAGTTCTACCGCGCGCGTGACTGCCAGGATGCCGAGCGCTGCGCCAGCGGCCAGCAGAGCACCCGGGGTACCGTGTACTCGACAGGGATCGAGCGCCTGGAGAGCGACGAGGAGGTCTACGAGTCCTACCGCGTCCTTCGCGCCGCAGGCGTCGAGTTGTCCGAGAAGGTCGAAGCCATGCTTGCCAGGCTGCCTCAAGACTGGCGGCAGGTGTGCCGTGTCGACACAGAAGGCCGTCTCTGGACCGCCTCGCTTCGCGAGAAGAAGTCGTCCTGGTAGCGATCCGCTCGCCTCTAGGCCATCCCCACGGCGCCCAGCGCCGCCTCGATGATCGTGGCGTCGGCCGAGTCGTCGGCGAGGACGTCGTGTACGCAGCCGGGAGTCGAGAGTGACAGGATGATCGGCTGCATCAGACAGCCGAGGTAGCACGCGGCAAGCACCCGGGCGTCTCCGTCCCGTGCGGTGCCCTGCGTTCGGGCGCGCTCGATGATGCCCGCGATGATGTCGATCGGCAGGTCGTCGGCAGGCATGCTTGCGAGTGCCGACGGCGGGGCCTGCACCAGTGCGAACACGAACGCGGCGGGACGCTCGCGATAGAGCGCGAGGACGCGCGCGGCCATGCGCCGGAGCGACTCCACGGGCTCATCGCCCCGTGCGGCTGCGATGAGCTCCTCTCCGAACAGTGACATCGCCTGGAGGTGCAGCTCGCGCGCCATGTCCTCCTTCGACGGGAAGTGACGGTACAGCGCTCCCTCTGAGACCCCGGCCTCTTGCGCGATATCGCGGATCCGGGTCGCGTCGTAGCCGTTCTGCGCGAAGCAGGACAGCGCGGCGTCCATGATTGCCGGTCGGCTGCTGGGTCGCGGCGTCACAATGCGGCTCCGGGCACGAACCGCGCCACTTCGCCGTCCAGGCCGGCGAGCCACCGTCCGGACGCGCCGGCATGCTCGGCGCCGAGTTCGGCGTGCAGCATCGCGATGCCAAGATCGAGCGGCGCCGTCCAGTAGACCTTCGGCGCCTCGGTCAGTACGAGCGCGTCGCCGTCCATGTGCAGCCTCCATGGCTGCTTGTTGGCGCCCGAGGGGGCCAGGCGCAGGGCGGAGACCGCCTCACGCGCCCATGCCGGCCAGCCCTCGTGACCAGGCGCGATCGCAGCAAGCGACAGACGGCTCCGCGCACGCACCGAGGCGCGCATCAGCCGCTCGGCCACCTTGACTGTGTCAGCCGCGTGGCCGAGTGCGGTGATGGCGTGCACCCGCTCGCCCTCGCCGAGGGCAGCCAGCGCGCCCGCGCGCTCCGGGTCGAAGGACGCGGCGATCCAGCAGGTGTCGAGGCCGAGTGCGGTCGCCTCGAGGACGACCGCCTCGCCGATGTAGCCCACGTTGTACGCCGCATCCGCGGTGCCCACGAAGGCGACGAGTGAGGGCGCGCCCTCCACACGGCCGTAGCTGCCCACCAGGCCCGTGAACACCTCTGACGGGGCCTCGCGGACAAGCACGGCTCGGGCGGCGCCGGGTGTGGCCGAGAGGCGCTCGCAGGTCCGGTCAAGCCGGTCGAGAAGCGCGCTGTCTATCGCTTCGCCGCTGTAGCGGCGGCTTGAGATGCGCGCCTGCACGGCGTCGAGCCATGCGGGGTCGAGGGCGCGGGAGACGGGTGGCGTGAGAACCATGGGAAGCTCCTGGGTCCGGTGGGGGTTGCGGTCTAAAGTGAATACTTACTTACATACGTTAGGTCGTCAAGAGGTGGGTCAGGCGGTCAAGCCCCGAGCTCATCGGCGTCAGTGGAGACCACGCGTCTCGGCGACCGGCCCCTGCGGGAATACTCCCCATGATGTCGCCAACGAGGGGAGTGTCCAGGCGTGCCCGACGATCTCAGCGTGGTTCCAGCATCACTCGGTGGGACCGTGGCGGCAGCGGTTGCCGGGGGGCTCGGCGCCCTCGACGAATGGCAGGCCAAGCGGCTGCTCGCGGAGTACGGCGTCCTGGTTCCCGGTGGGGGCGTGGCGCACGACGAAGAGGAGGCCGTGCTCGTCGCCCGGGATCTGACGGGACCGGTCGCGATCAAGGCCGTCGGCTCGCACATCGGCCACAAGACCGAGCACGGCCTGGTCGCGCTCAACCTTCAGGGAGAAGAGGCCGTCCGTTCGGCCGCCCGCGATCTGTTGGCGCGTGCCGGCGGCCAGGATGTGCGACTCCTGGTGGAGCGCATGGTGCGCGGGCAGCGCGAGTTCATGCTCGGCATGAAGCGCGACCCGCTGTTCGGCCCCGTCATCCTCTTCGGCATCGGCGGCGTGTTCGCCGAGGCCCACAAGGACATCACCTTCGGCGTGACGCCGCTCGAGGACCTGGACGTCGATGCCATGCTTTCGGGCATCAGGGCGAGCGCACTGCTCGGTGGGTTCCGCGGCATGGAGCCCGTGGACCGGGTGGCGCTGTCCGGGGCCATCCGCGCGCTGGAGCGTATCGCGGGGGAGCATCCGGAGATCGCCGAGATCGACGTGAACCCGCTCATCATCGAGGGCGCGATGCCTGTGGCGGCCGATGCCCTTGTGGTGCTCGACCCTGACCCGGGGCGCCATCCGCACGCGCCTCGAACACACCCGACGCCCGACCTCACCTCGCTGCTCGCACCCCGCGCCGTGGTGGTGATCGGCGCTTCGAACGACCTGCGCAAGTGGGGCGGCTCGCTCATCCACAATCTCGTGGACGGCGGGTTCGCGGGCCGCATCTACCCCGTGAACGGCCGCGGCGGGACCGTTCAGGACCTGCCCGCGTACGCGAACGTCGCCGACCTGCCCGAGGCCCCGGATCTCGCCCTGGTGGCGGTGAAGGCGCCGCTGGTGAGCGCTGCGATCGAACAGTGTGGTGAGCGCGGCGTCCGTGCGGCGCTCGTGGTCGCCGCCGGCTTCGCGGAGGCGGGGGAGGAGGGTGCCGCCTACGAAGCGGAACTGGTGGAGACGGCGCGACGTTGGGGCATCACACTCATCGGCCCGAACTGCATGGGGCTGCTCTCGCTCCACAGCCAGCTTCACGCCGTGGGATTTCTCGAACTGCGGCCCCCGGCCGGTCGCCTCAGCATCGTCACCCAGTCAGGCAACATCGGCGTGCAGCTGGTGACCCGGGCCGAGCGGCGTGGCATCGGCATCGACAAGTACGTGAGCGTGGGGAACCAGGCAGCCACCAGCGC
>CAZSUO010000132.1:0-5236 GCA_964610065.1 uncultured Coriobacteriaceae bacterium
GGCGGTGCGGAGGAAAAGCGCAGCTCAAAGGGGGTGTACGTGCCCTCAGGCGGCCTAATAGCAGTCCCTGTTGCTCAAGCCCCAAGTGCAAGGGGTTCGCGAGATGATCCTTGACAGCAGAACTCCCTCGGCGCATGTTAGTGAGCGATAACTCACCTACCGCCTTGGAGTCCCCTTGAAGCGCCTGTTGGGAACTGTCGTCATCATCTCCGCCATCACTGCGCTGATCGCTGTCGCCGCCTGGCGTGTGGCCGTCGATCGCACGGTCCCGGCTACTGTCGAAGTCACCGGAAGAGTCCACGTGAACGAGTGCACCGTCACGGTGCCGCTGCTTCGTTCGGACACTCCCGGGGAAGCAGCGATCCCAGGACGACCGATCGTCGCCGGCCGCCTGGCAGTGGTGAATGTGGTCGCGGGCGACCACGTGGTGGCCGGGGATGTCATCGCCGCGCTCGACTCCGCTCCGATGGAGGCGGCCCTCTCCCTCGCGCAGGCATCCGCGGCAGAGGCGTCCGCCACCGTGGCCCTCCTCGGCGAGAAGGCTGATGATGCCGCTGCGGGGCGCGACGAAGTAGACGCCAAGCGGATCGAGATCCGAACCACGCTCGCCGAGCTCAAGACCAACCGTGCCGATGTGGCGGCCAACCTCGCGCAGGCACGCGAACTGGCCAGCTCACTTCCGACAACGTCGAGTGTGCCGCCTACGGCGCCAGCCGGGAGTGCGCCAAGAGACCCCAGGGCGATCGTCGCGCAGCTCGAGCAGGCACTGGCCAAACTCGATGCCGGGATCGCCAAGGCCGAGGCAGGCCTGGTGAAGCTCGATCAGGCCCGCGCCACGATAGCCGATGCGCTCGTGGTCCTCGCAGACACTCGGAATGCGGCGGAGTTCGCCGCGACCGGCGCGCAAGCGGGCGTAGCCCTTGCCGAGGCGAGGCTCGACCTCACCGTGGTGCGGTCGCCCGTCGATGGCATCATCGCCAACGGGCCGGCGGTCGGCACGACCGTGTATGCCGGGGCTCCCCTCGTCCTCATCTATCCCGATGCGGACACGTTCGTTGAAGCGTATGTGACCGGGCCGGACGCAGCGCTGCTCACGATGGGGACCCCGGTCACCGTGGAGGCGGACTACCTACAAGACCCGCTGGGCGGAACGGTCACGGAGGTCGGGACAGAGTACGTCTATCCGCCCACCGCGCAGGCCACTCGAGATATCCACATGGTCCGTGGAGTGCGTGTGCGGATACGCGTGGACGGCGACGGGCTCCCGCCCGGAGCGCCGGTAAGCATCGTCGTGAGCACTGGCCGCTAGGCCATCTGAAGACTAAGGAGCGAACATGAAGAAGCGTATCCCTGTCGTCATCGCGGTTATCGCGATAGCTGGAGTGGCCTGGTGGGGCTATTCCACGTACATCGCCGAGGGAGGCGAGGACGTAGTGGTCCTGGGCGGTAGCGGCACCATCGAGGCTGATGAGGTCTCGGTCTCACCACTGTTGGCCGGACGTATCGCCACGGCCACAGCCACCGAGGGTACGCCTGTCGCCGCCGGTGATGTGCTCTTCATGCTCAGTAGCGACATCGTCGACGCGCAGGTCGCGCAAGCCGAAGCCGGTGTCCGTGCTGCCGAGGCGATGCTTGAGCAGGTGAAGAACGACGATGGGACGGCAGCCGAGATCGCACAGGCCGTAGCACGCGTGGATCAGGCCAAGGCGGGTCTTGCCATGGCCCAGGCACAGCAGTCCTACACCAGCATAACCGCGCCCGTGAGTGGCACGATCACCAGCGTCGTGGGAGCGGTCGGCGAGAACGCCGCGCCCGGGAAGACGCTCGCCACGATCGCTGACCTCGACGACCTCAAGGTCAGCGTCTACATCCCTGAGACACGTATCGGTGAGGTCCGTCTCGGCCAGAAGGCGATCGTGTACGTGGACTCATCGGACACGGCGTTCGATGCCGAGGTCACGTTCATCTCGAGCAACGCCGAGTTCACGCCCAGCAACGTGGAGACCAAAGAGCAGCGGGTGAAGCTCGTCTACGAGGTGCGCCTGCGCGTGACGAACGCAAGCGACGTGCTCAAGCCCGGCATGCCTGCAGACGTGGAACTCCAGTGACCTCCGTGCTCACGCGGCCGGGTCTCCGCACCGAATGCGTGGCGGGTGACGGGTCTCTCGCCATCGAGACGCGCTCCCTGGTGCGCAGTTTCGGCGAGTTGAACGCGGTGGATGGCGCATCGCTCTCCATCCCGCGTGGCTCGCTCTTCGGGCTGCTCGGTCCGGACGGGGCCGGGAAATCGACCTTCATCAGGATGCTCGCCACGGTGCTGGCGCCCAGCGGTGGAGACGCGTTCGTGTTCGGGCACTCGATCGCCCACGAGCAGAGCGCCATCAAGCCACGCATCGGCTATATGTCGCAGGCGTTCAGTCTCTACCCGGATCTCACCGTACGGGAGAACCTGGACTTCTTCGCCGAGCTGCGCGGCACGCCGCGCAAGGAGATGGAGTCGCGAGCGAAGCGCCTCTTGGAGTTCAGCGGTCTCACCGAGTTCGCCTCGCGCCAGGCGCAGCACCTTTCGGGAGGCATGAAGCAGAAGCTGGCGCTTGCCGTCACGCTCATGCACGATCCCGACCTACTGCTCTTAGACGAGCCCACCACTGGCGTGGACCCGGTGGCTCGCCGCGAGTTTTGGCGGATCATCGCGGGCCTTCATTGCGAAGGCATCACCGTGCTTGTTGCCACGCCCTATATGGATGAGGCCGAGCGCTGTACGGAAGTCGCGTTCATGGACAACGGGAAGATCCTCCTGCACGAGACGCCGAGCGCGCTCAAGAAGCGGGTGTGTGAGCAGACCGGGATAGAGCGCGTGTCCATGGAGGACGCGTTCGCACACGTGATCTCCGAGGCACGATCCGGGGAGGCGAGCGCATGAGGTCTCTGCTGCGCCGTGTCATCGCCGTGACGCGCAAGGAGTTCATCCACATCCGACGCGATCCCCGTATGCTCGCGAGCATCCTGGTGCTGCCCGTCATCCAGCTGCTGCTCTTCTCGTACGCGATCTCGTTCGACGTCACCGACGTGCCCACTGTGATCCTCGACCAGGATCGTTCGACCGCATCACGTGACTACCTGGCGTCGTTCGAACACTCGGAGTTCTTCCGCGTGGTCGACCACATCGAGAGCGATGTTGAGGCCGACCGCGCTTTCGACACCGGCAGCGCCAAGGTGGCAGTCATCATCCGTCCGGGGTTCGCCGATTCGATCGCCAGGGGAAACAAGGCCGATGTGGCGGTCTTGATCGACGGGAGCGAACCTAACTCGGCACAACTCGGGCGGGCCTATGCTTCTGCGCTCTCGTCCACCGAAGACAGGCACATCATGGTCGGATGGGCCGAGTCCCAGGGGCTGGATGTGACGTCGATGGGGAGCCTGTCTCCGCAGGTCCGCACGTGGTACAACCCCGACCGACGCTCGGCGGACTTCCTCATTCCCGGGCTCATGGTCGTCATCATCATGATCGTGACCATCCAGCAGACGGCCGTCTCGCTGGTAAAGGAGCGCGACCAGGGAACGTTCGAGCAGCTCACCGTCTCTCCCATCCGGCGCGGGGAGCTCATGGTGGGCAAGGTGCTGCCCTGGCTGATGCTCGCGTTCGTCGAGACCGCGGTCATCGTCGCGGTCGGGGTGCTCCTCTTCGGGGTCCCGCTCCGCGGCAGCGTGCTTGCACTCGCGCTGGGAAGCGTCCTGTTCGTCTTCTCGTCGCTCGCGATCGGGCTGCTCATCTCGGCACGCGCGTCTTCAGTGGAGTTCGCCAACATGGCGGGGCTGCTCGTCAGCTTCCTCCCGGGCTTTATGCTCTCCGGGTTCGCGTTCTCGCTTGAAAGCATCCCGCCCGTGCTGCAGTTCATCTCGTACCTGTTCCCGGGTCGCTACATGGTGGTCATCGCGCGTTCGGTCTTCCTCAAGGGAGCCGATGTGGCAACCGTGCTCCCGCAGCTCGGCGCACTGCTGGTCTATGCGCTGGTCTCGCTGACCCTCGCATCCTTTGCGTACTCAAGGAGGCTGTAGCATGAACCTCCGTCGTATCGGACTGCTCATGTGGAAAGAGATCCTTCAGCTGTCGCGCGACAAGATGATGCTCCCGCTCATCTTCTTGATGCCGGTGATGCAGCTCATCATGTTCGGCTACGTGGTGGGCGCCGATGTCACCAACATCCGGACGGTGATCGTTGACCAGGACCATACGGTCATGTCGCGCGATATCACCGAGGCGTTCTCGTCCTCGGGCTACTTCCGGATAGTGGACAGGCTCGACTCGGAAGACGACATCCGCGCGACCATGGACGAAGGCAAGGCGATGGTGGCCGTGCTACTGCCTCCGGGGATGGAGCGCGATCTTGCCGCCGGCGAGAAAGTGCCACTGGAGGTGATCGTCGACGGCTCGGACAGCAAGACGGCATCGGTGGCCAGCGGGTATGCCGCTCAGGTCGTGGCGTCCTTCGAGCGCGAGCGACTCACTGCGCTTGGCGCGGTACCCGACGGCCCCGGCATCGATGCCCGCGTGCGGGTGTTGTTCAACCCGTCGTTGCGTAGCGTGAACGCCATGATCCCCGGCCTCGTCGCGATGATCCTCATGCTGTCTGTCTCGGCCATCATGAGTCAGGCCGTGGTGCGTGAGCGAGAGCGCGGCACCCTCGAGCAGCTCTTCGTCACACCGATAGGACGCGCCGAGTACGTCATCGGCAAGGTGGTGCCGTATGTGGGTATCGCCATCATCCAGACCCTCTCGGTCATGATCGTGGGTGTGCTGTGGTTCAAGGTGCCGTTCTCCGGGACCGCGTGGATCATGGCGCTCGGCCTGCTGTTGTTCCTGTTCACGGGGATCGGCCAGGGACTCATCATCTCGATGATCTCCAACACCCGGCATCAGGCGCAGCAGACCACCATGTTCATCCTCATCCCCACCATGGTGCTCTCCGGCTTCATCTTCCCCATCGAATCGATGCCCGCGGCGATCCAGCCGCTCACGTACTTCATCCCGATGCGCTACATACTCGTCATCGCACGGAGCAACGCCATGAAGGGTGCCGATATGTCCGCACTCTGGCCGCAGTTCTTGGCCATGGCGACCTTCGCCATCGTCGTCTTCGGCTTCGGGATATCACGATTCCGCAAGCAGCTTGCGGACTAGAGAGGAACCACAGATGTCGTTCTTCAAACGCAGACTCGAGCTTGAGCCGCCCGC
>CAZSUO010000133.1:0-5212 GCA_964610065.1 uncultured Coriobacteriaceae bacterium
ACTCGCGCCGTGCTCGACCTGATGATATGCGGCAGAGCCTCGATGCCCGTGAGTTCGGGCATCTCTATGTCGAGAGTCACGACATCGGGGACGAGGGCGACGGTCTTCTCGATGGCCTCCACGCCGGTACGCGCCGTGCCGACGACTTCTATGGCAGGGTCGACGGACAGCGCCCGCGTGAGCATCTGCCGGGTGAGCGCTGAGTCATCGACGACGAGTACCTTTATCGCGGAGCGCATGGCTCCCCTATCAGCCGCGTGGTGCCGCTTGTAGGCACTTCTTGACGGTCTCGAGCACCTTCGTCGGCTGGAACGGCTTCACCAGGAAGTCCATCGCCCCGTACTCGAGCGCCTCGACGATCATCTTCTGCTGGCCCATGGCGCTCACCATCAGCACGCGCGCCCCGGAGTCCTGCTCGCGGATGGACTGCAACGCCTCAAGGCCGCTCATGCCGGGCATCGTGATGTCCATCGTGACAAGATCCGGACGGACCTCAAGGTACTTCTCCACCGCATCGCGTCCGTTGACAGCCTCGTGTATCGCGTACCCTTCGCGCGCCAGGATGTCCCGGATCATCATCCGCATGAACGCGGCGTCATCAACCACGAGCACTGACCTAGGCATCAAGCTCACCCTCCTGGATAGCGCCGGAAGACGCGAGTACCGGCTTGGGAAGCGCCTTATCGGGGTCGAGCAGTATCACAAGCCGTTCGCCATAGGTGGCGACACCCTCGAAGGCGTCACCCATCTCCGTGGTCAGCGCGGCGGCCGGAGCCGGCCGCACCTGGTCGAGAGGTATGCTCGCGACCTCGTGCACACGATCGACAGCGAGCCCGACGCTTCCCAGGCCCGCCTCGGCAACGATTATGCGTGACAGAGGAGTCGGCTCGAGGGCGGCGCCGCGCAGCTGGCGCCCCAGGTCGACGAGCGGGAGTATCTGACCGCGGAGGTTGAAGACGCCCTCGACCCCCTCGGGAGCATGCGGCACAGGGGTGGGATCCTCGAATCGGATCACGCTGCGAACAGCCGCGATAGGAAGTCCGTACTCCTCACCGCACAGGGAGAAGAGCACGTACTGCCGCACCTCGTTGACCGCGGTTTCGATCACGCGCCCTCCTCCGAGACCTGGAACTGGAGCGCGGACTGCTCCAGGTGATGCGCCATGTCGGCAAGGTCCTGCGCCGACGAGGATATCTCCTCCATACACGCGGTCTGCTGCTCTGTGGCGGCAGCCGTCTCCTGCGCGCTCGCCGCATTCTCTTCGACGACCGCGGCGATGTCATGCATGGCGCGATCGATCTCGGTTGCGCGCTTGGCCTGCTGGGCGGTGGTGTCGGCGATGGTCTGCGCAAGCTCCGCTGTCCTCGTGACCGCCTCGGTGATCTGACGCAACGCCTCGCCGCTCTCGTTCACGACCTCGGCGCCGACACGCACCTCGGTTGTGCCGATCTGCATGTACTTGAGGGCGGTGGCGGTCTCGGCCTGTACCTCCTTGATGAGCTCTCCGATCTGCTCGGCCGCCTTGCCGGAGCCCTCGGCGAGCTTGCGCACCTCTTCGGCGACGACCGAGAAGCCACGTCCCGACTCGCCCGCCCGCGCCGCCTCGATGGCCGCGTTCAGGGACAGAAGGTTCGTTTGGTCGGCGATGGTCGTGATCACATCGACGATATTGCCGATCTCGTTGGAGCGCTGGCCGAGCTTCTCGACCGAATCGGCCAACGTCAGTATCGCCTCGAGCGCATCGTTGATCTTGCTGATCGCCTGCTCGTTGGACTGCTCTCCGGCGAGTGCGTACTGCGCCGCGGCGTCACTCGTGCGACTCGCTTCCATCGCACGCTCGGCCACCGCGCTGACCGCGCTTGAGATGGACTCCATCGCCGCGGTGGTCTCCTCCACCTTGCGGGACTGCAACT
Source organism: uncultured Coriobacteriaceae bacterium (assembly GCA_964610065.1). Lineage (GTDB taxonomy): Bacteria > Actinomycetota > Coriobacteriia > Anaerosomatales > Anaerosomataceae > Anaerosoma. The sequence goes on from CAZSUO010000133.1 coordinate 1,914, forward strand.
CCGCACCGTGCGCGACCTGCTGCACGGATGACGAGATCTCCATGGACGACGCGCTGATCTCCTGAGAGGACGCCGAGAGCTGCGTGGCGGCGTTGGACACCGACTCGGCGGACGCCCGGACCTGCGAAGCGATGCCGGACAAGGACGCGATAAGGCCGTTGGTCTCAGTGGCCAGGACCCTGATCTCGTCGTCGTGAGGCGCCGAGGCCCTGACGGTCAGGTTCCCCTTGCCCGCCTCGGTCAGAACGCCGCCGAGGTCACGAAGCGGCTCGAGCACGCGCCGCTTGAACGCCGCCCGCCATGCGAGCGACCCCGGAACAGCGCAGATAAGCATCGCGATCGCGCCGAAAACCGCGATGGATCTGAGCGACTCGAAGTCGAGGTCGAGTGCCACGAATGCGAACAGACCCGTGGCCGTCAGGCCGAGAAGCACCGCGGGGCCGATGGTCAGCCACGTCAGGAGCGTGAAGGTGAACGACAGCCCCCTGCTCACCTGACTTGAACGCATGTGCTCGGTCATGCAGAACCTCCTCGATCGTTCAACGCACGGAAACGCGCTTCCCCCAACGATAGCAAACCCTCATGCCCGCTGCAGTCCAGTGGGCTTCCGATATGTGCGCTGCCGTCCGTCGACCATCTCGAACGCCCCGGCCACCTCGGGCGACAGCCGCTCGGAGCGGCCGAGGACGAGATACCCCCCGCGGGTCAGTGAGTCCCAGAACGTACGTATCAGCCGCTCCTGGTCGGTCTTGTTGAAGTATATGAACACGTTGCGGCAGAACACGACGTCAACACCATGTATCGGCGCGCTTTCGAAGAGGTTGAGATACTGGAAGCGAACGATGTCACGGACCCGCGGCTTCAGGTGGAACGTGTCCTCCCCCACATCAAGGTACCGGACCTGGTCTTGTTGCGGTATGTGCGCCAGCTGCCGGAGCGGATACTCGGCCCTCTTCGCGGTCGCCAATGCCGTGCGGTCGATGTCCGTGCCTATCACGGTCGGGATCATGGTATCGGCCCCGGCCCGCTCCATGCTGTCCAGCAGCGACATCGCCAGCGAGTACGGCTCCTCGCCTGTAGCGCAACCCGCGGACCACACGCGAAGGATCCGCTGGCGGCGCGAGCGCTTGAGTTCCAGAATCGCCGGTAGGACCTGCTCGCGAAACAGCTCGAATACCTCGGGATCACGGAAGAACTGGGTGACGTTGATGGTAAGGGTGTCGAGCAGACGATAGTACTCTTCGGGATGCGCCTCAAGATGCGCCGCGTACTGCTGGTACGTGCGGAGCCCGAGCGCATTGAGGCGGATCGCCACGCGGCGCTCCACGTAGCGCTCGCGGTACTGGCGCAGATCGAGCCCATGGTCCGCCAGCACCTTACCCATGAGCCTGTCGAGGTTCCCCCGTACAGGCGCGGCATCCGACCCTGGCTGCATCCGTCCCCCATCGATCACACGGCAAACCTGTACGCAAGGCTCATTCATTGTAGAATAACCGGAATCCATACGGTCGTGGTGTTGAGAGGGTACTCCCATGCATCGTGCTTCGCTTCCGGTCCGGCTCGCCGCACTTGCCATCTCCCTGGTCATCTTCGCCCTCGCTGGGGGCACTGCGGCCGCTGTAGCGGACGACTACCTGCGTCGCGAAGTCATGCCCGCCGGGACACTCGTTGCCGGCGTCGACGTATCGGGGCTGACGCGAGCGGAGGCCCGCGACCGCATCGCCGATGAAGTCGTCGCACCACTGCGTGAGCCGGTCGTCCTCACCGCCGAGGGCCAGACGTTCACACTGGATGCGGCCGACATCGTGGACGTCGACGTCGACGGCATGCTCGACGAGGCGTTCCTGCCACGCAAGACCGCGATCCTGCCCGCGAGAGTCGCCGAGCGGGTGGGAGCCCGGCAGACGGGCGGCACAACTGACCTGAAGATCTCTCTTGACGAATCGTCGGTCGAGCGGTGGCTCGCCGAGGCGGCTCGATCCGTGGACACGACCCCGGCAGACGCCGCGGTCGACCTGCAGGACGGCTCGGTCGTGGTCGTCCCCGCACGGGTGGGCGTCTCGCTGGACGTCACGGCGACCGCACAGGTGCTGCAAGACGCCCTCGCCACGGGGGTGAAGGCCGTGGAGGCCGAGATCGTCCGGACGGAACCCGAGGTCACGGAGTCGAGCCTCGGCCCTGCCATCCTCGTTGACCTCTCCGAGCGGAAGCTCTACCTGTACCAGAACGGTGAGGTGGAGAAGACCTACGGTGTCGCGGTCGGTACGCCCAGCCACCCCACTCCGCGTGGCGAGTTCGAGATCACGCAGAAGCGCTACATGCCGACCTGGGTCAACCCGGGCTCGGGATGGGCGGCGAGCATGCCAAGGACCATCGGTCCGGGCCCGAGCAACCCCCTCGGTACGCGTGCGCTCAACATCAACGCTCCCGGGATCAGGATCCACGGGACCACCGCGAACTCATCGATCGGAACCGCGGCGTCACATGGGTGTATGCGCATGCATCGATGGGACATCGAGGACCTGTACGAGCGCGTCGAGGTGGGCACGCCCGTCTTCATCGTTCGCTGAGCGAGTCTACCCGTGTTGCCCGGACACCTCGCGCATGGCCTCCAGCGCGAGGTCCACAGCGGCCTCATCGAGCCCCCACCCGAGACCGAATCGAACCGCGCCTGACTCGAGCGTGCCAACCGCCGCGTGCGTCCAGGGGCTGCAGTGCAAGCCCGCACGCACTGCGATGCCGTACCGCTTGTCGAGGACATGCGCGATCTCATCCGATGACATGCGGTCGTGAACGACGCTCACCACCGGCGCCCGTGGTACGTCGGGCGCAGGACCGAGCACCCGGAGTCCTGCTATCTCGAGCAAGCCAAGGTGCAACCGGCGCGTCAGCTCTCGCTCCCGCCGCATGATCGCGTGGCCCTCGGCCAACAGAAGCTCAGCCGCCGCGCCGAGTCCGGCGATCCCCGGGGTGTTGGGCGTTCCGGCCTCGTAGCGCTCAGGACGTTCAACGGGCTGCGTGACCTCGATCGAGGACCCGCCACCACCCTGGATAAGCTCGGTCGGGAGGAAGCCCGGCGCGAGGTACAGCGCGCCGATACCCTGCGGGCCGAGCAGCCCCTTGTGCCCCGCCACCGCGTAGGCGTCGACACCGAGCGAGGCACAGTCGACCGGGATGTGCCCGGCGGCCTGAGCGCCGTCGACCACCATGGTCGCACCGTGTTCGTGTGCGATGTCGGCAAGGTCGGCGATCGCCTGGATGGCGCCCGTGACGTTCGAGGCATGCTGACAGATGACCAT
>CAZSUO010000134.1:0-3329 GCA_964610065.1 uncultured Coriobacteriaceae bacterium
CCTGGGCCGCGTTGAAGACCGGGATAGCGATAGCAACAAGGATACCGATAATGAGAACGACGACCATGAGCTCGACGAGGGTGAAACCCTCTTCCTTCTTGAACATCCGCATTGATGTTCACCTCCTCCCTTTCACTCGCGGACATATGCGGGCACTCGCCCGCCACTAGTCTATATCGGCCTGATCAGACAGGACTTGAGAGGCAATTCGTGAACGCGGGGTGAACGCTCCCACATGCGTCGCGTTTACCCGCCCACCATCGTCACGGACTGGAACATCGGCATGTAGAGCGCGATGACGATGCCGCCGACCACGACGGCGAGCACGACCATGATGATCGGCTCCATCGCCGAGGCAAGGCCGTCGATGGCGGTGCCGACCTCCTCATCGTAGAAGTCGGCGATCTTGGTAAGCATCTGGTCGAGCGCGCCGGTCTCCTCGCCCACAGCGACCATCTGTACCACCATGCCGGGGAAGACCGGCGATTCGCTCAGTGGCTTGGCGATCGTCTCGCCCTCCTTGATGGCGCCGCGTGCAGTCTTGAGCGCGCGGGTGACGACCTCGTTGCCCGCTGTATCGGCAACAATATCCATCGCGGAGAGGATCGGCACACCGGCGGACACGAGCGTGCCGAACGTGCGGGTGAATCGCGCCACTGATGTCTTGCGGATGATGTTCCCAGCGACCGGCATCCGCAGTTTGATGCTGTCCCAGATGAACCGTCCGGAGTCGGTCTGGATCCACTGCTTGAAGATGACAAGCAGGATCGCGATGACGATCGCGGTGATCACGCCTTTGATGCTCGCGGTGTAGTTCGAGATTGCCACGAGTACTCGAGTGGGAAGTGGCAACTGCTGTCCGGCGCCGGCGAACATGTCCACGAACGTCGGTACCACGAACACCATCATGGCGATGACGACCACGACCACAAGGATGGAGATGACCATCGGGTACATCATCGCGGACTTCACACGTCCCTTGAGCTGGGCGTCCTGCTCCATGAGGTCGGCCACTCGAAGCAGCACCTCATCGAGCACACCGCCGGTCTCGCCCGCCTTCACCATGTTGTAGAACAGCGGCGGGAAGATCCTGGGGTGCTTCATCATCGCCTCGGAGAGCGACTGACCGGCCTCTACGTCCTTGTTCAGCTGGCTGATGACATCGCGGAGCTCCTTGCTCTCCACCTGGTCGGCGAGGATGCTCAGGCACTTGGTGAGCGAAAGGCCGGCGTTGATCATTGTGGCGAACTGCCGGGCGAAGATCGTGACGTCCTTGGTCTTGACCGAGGTGCCGAACTGGATCTTGTTGAGCTGCGCTATGCGGTCTTCTTCAAGATCGAGGACGATATAGCCCATCTGCCGCAGCTTGGTGGCAACGGCTTCCCTGTTCTCACCCTCGAGCTTGCCGTTGATGACCTTGCCGGTCTTGTCGCGGACGTTGTACTTATAGGTGATCGTCGCCATGAAGCCAGCCTCTCTTGTCCCCGTGACGTACACGGTCACGATACAGCATACATCGGCAGCACCGGTGTGGCGCTACACGATGACGCGGGCGATCTCTTCGATCGAGGTCCGGCCCTGTCGGCATTTCTCCAGGCCGTCCATCTTGAGTGTGAGCATCCCCTGCTTCACGGCCATCTCGCCGATCACCTCGGCGGTTGCCTCTTTTACGCAGAGATCGCCGATCTCCTCGCTCACCAGCATCACTTCGTGGACGCCGAGGCGTCCACGATAGCCCGTGCCGCCGCACTTCTTGCACCCCACCGCGCGCCACAGCTTCTCGGGGAGCGCGTCTTCCGGGAAGCCGGCGTCGAGCATGACCTGCTTCGGCGGGACGTACTCCTCCTTGCAGTCGGGGCACAGCCGCCGGGCGAGGCGCTGGGCGAGCACGCAGTCGACCGACGACGCGACCAGGAACGGCTCCACGCCCATCTCGGTGAGGCGCGTGATCGCGCCGGCGGCGTCGTTGGTGTGAAGCGTGGAGAGCACGAGGTGACCGGTGAGCGCGGACTCGATGGCGATCTTGGCAGTCTCCTGGTCGCGGATCTCACCCACGAGGATGATGTCAGGCGAGCAGCGGAGGAACGAGCGGAGCGCGCGGGCGAACGTGAGTCCCGCCTTTGAGTTCATCTGGATCTGGTTCACGCCCGGCAACCGGTACTCCACCGGATCCTCGGCGGTGAGGATGTGACGCGTGGGCTCGTTGAGCACGTTGATCGCGGCGTAGAGCGATGTCGACTTGCCCGAACCCGTGGGGCCCGTGACCAGGATGGCGCCGTACGGCTTGCGGAACGAGGACTCGAAACGTGAGAGCGCCTCGGGCAGGAAGCCAAGGTCCTCGAGGCGCAAGAGGATGTTGTCCTTGCGCAGGATACGGAGCACCACGCGCTCGCCGTACACCGTGGGCAGGGTGGACACGCGGAAGTCCATCTTGTGCCCGCCGATGGTGAGCTCGGTGTGGCCGTCTTGCGGCTTACGCGTCTCGGCGATGTCCATGTCGGCCATGATCTTGAAGCGGCTGATCATCGCCTGCTGCGTGTTCTTGGGGCTGCGCATCATCTCGTGGAGCACGCCGTCCACACGGTAGCGCACACGAAGGTCCTTCTCTTGCGGTTCGATGTGGATGTCGCTTGCCCTGTCGGTGACCGCCTTGTTGATGATGAAGTTGACGAGCTTGACCACCGGGGCGTCGTCGGTGACCTCGGTGAGGTTCTCGAGCAACACGTCGGCGAGATCGTCGCCGCCGGCGAGATCCTCGTCGCTGATGGTGGTGGCGACCTTGTAGTACTCCTCCACCGCGGCGACGATGTCGTCCTTGGTGGAGATGGCCGGCTGGATCTCGTAACCGGTGATGATGCGGAGGTCGTCGAGCGCGAGCACGTTCTGCGGGTCGGCCATCGCGACCACGAGCCGGTCATTGGCGATCTCCATCGGCATGAGCGTGTAGCGCACGGCAAGATCGCGCGGCACAGCCGCGATCGCGTTCGCGTCCGGCCGCTGCTCGGCGAAGTTGATGTACGGGATGCCGATCTGCTTCGCCATCACCGACAGGATGCCACCCTGCGTAGCGTACCCGAGGTCGACGAGCACCTTGCCGAGCGGACTGCCGGTGACCTTGTGGATCTCGAGTGCGTCAGCGAGCTGGCGCTCGGTGATGATCCCGGCGCGCATCAACAACAGTCCAAGCCGTTCGCCGGCTTCAGCCACCAGGTCATCACCTCTCCCCCGCTACCCGATGAACGTGCGGACACCGTGCCATCAGATAGTACGACAGATGACGCGGTATGCGACAGAAGTGCGCTCGATCAGCGCTCGCGCGCGGCGCGCAG
>CAZSUO010000134.1:3429-5200 GCA_964610065.1 uncultured Coriobacteriaceae bacterium
GGTGGGCGCGGACTCTTGAGGAGCCGACAGCGCCTGGCCGACGGACAGGGGCGGCGCGATGGGCGGCGCCTCGAACGCAGGCTCCTCGGGTGGCGCCGGTGCGGCGATGGGCCCGGCCGCACGCTCATGAGCCTCTGGCGAGAGCAGCGTCGACTCAGCGGTGGCCGCACCCATAAGGCGTTCGAGCTCGTCGGCAAGCGAGTACCCGGGGAGCGGCGCCGGCTCGGTAGCCACTGCAGGCTCGGTGTGGGGCTCGGCGATCACGGGGCGCGCGGCTACGGCCGCGGGCACAGGCACGGGCACAGGTGCGGGCTCAGGCGCGGGCGCAGGAGGTTCCGGTGCAGGCAGCGGAGCCGGTGCAGGCTCAGGCGCGGGCTCGGGTGTGGGCGCGGATGCGGGCACAGGTGCGGGCTCGGGTGTGGGGGTCAAGGCCGCGGCCGGCGCCTGGGGCGCCTGGGGCATCTCCAGCGACATCATGAGCCGGGTGAGTTCGTCGAGTCCGGCGGTGGCTCCCCCATCGGCGTTGGAGGGCGGACCGCTCGCAGGGTGGCGGGGCTCATCGAGAGTTTCCGTCTCGATGGGTTCGGACGCTGCGACGGTCGTGGGCACCGCTTCTTCAGGCTCGACAGGCTCGTCCACCACCGGCGCTGCCGAGAATGCCGCACGGATGGTGTCATCCTCGGCAAGGTACTTGGCCTCGCCCCCGGAGTCCACCAGGGCCTGCGGGGTGCGCGCGCGGCGCACCGCCCGGCGGTATCGCACGATCGAGGCGAGCACGTACACCGCAAGCAGTGCAAGGACCAGCGCCAGGGCCCCGACGATGTAGAAGCGCTCGTCCATGCGAGCCTCAGTCCATGCTGTCGAGGATCCGGTAGAGCAGGCCCAGGAGCACGGCCTTCACGCTCTCCCTGTCCCGCGCGTCCACGGGCAGCAGCGGGATGGCATCCTCGAGTGCGATCGCCGAACGGACCTGGCGGAGCGTCTTGATGTCGGTAGCCGGCACCTTGTTCGCCGCGACCACGAACGGCACATCGGACATGTTCCGGAAGAACGCGATCATCGATTTCGCGTCCTCGAAGGAGTCGGGGTCTTCGGCGTCGACCAGCAAGACGAAGCCGAGCATGCCCTCGGAAAGCGTCTCCCACATGAATGAGAAGCGCTCCTGTCCGGGCGTGCCGAACAGGTAGAGCACGACATCGTCGGAGACCGTGATGCGACCGAAGTCCATGGCGACGGTAGTCTCACCGCTGCCCTCGTTCGCGGACTCACTGATCTGGCGCTCTGTTGAGAGCACCGTGATCTCGCTGACCGCCTTGATGAAGGTCGTCTTGCCCGCGTTGAACGGACCGGTGATGACGACTTTGACCGACTGCATGCGCGCTCCGTCCTTTGTCAGAGTTCCTCGACACCCTTGATGATCTTCTCAAGCAGCTCGCGATCGACCGCCTGGTCGATGCGTAGCCGTGTGGCCTCCCCCGGCTCGGGAATCGAGTTCACGGTGGCGACCGGCCGGGCGCGACCGCTTCCACCTCCGGTGAGCGCCGTGAGCTCATCGCCGAGGCCGCCGCCGAGAGCATCGCCGCCGTCGAACTCGGCGAGGAAGGAGTCGGTGGAGATGTACTCGCCGGGCTCGTCCGCCGCGCCGAAGTCGGTGCCTGATGAGATGATGCCCGCTGGCTCGCCGGTCTCCATGTCCGCTGGTGCACTCAGGGATTCCAGGAGCGAATCGAGATCGTCGGCCACGATGGCGTCGGGTGCGCCGCCGCGCTCG
>CAZSUO010000135.1:0-5190 GCA_964610065.1 uncultured Coriobacteriaceae bacterium
CGAGGCCGAGGTGGAGGGCACGAACCGCTATCTCACGGCGATCGAAGCCTCCAAGAAGGCGTATCCCAACGGCGCTGACGTTGCCGTTCTGACCACCGGCGAGAACTGGCCGGACGCACTCGGCGGCGCCGCACTCGCCGGCGTGCTGGACGGGCCGCTGCTGCTCACTCCGCACGATGTCCTGCCCGCGAGCGTCGCGGCCGAGCTCGACCGGCTGAACGTGAAGGGCGTATACGTCCTGGGCGGGACCGGGGCGGTGAGCGATGACGTGCTGAACGCGGCGAAGGCGCTGACCCCGCTGGGTGCGGCCGAGCGGCTCGGCGGTCTCAACCGGTACGAGACGGCCAACAAGATCGCGGAGCGGGTGGTGTCGCTCTCCAGCGGCACATACGATGGCGCGGCGTTCGTGTGCACGGGCGAGGACTTCCCCGACGCGCTCGCGGCGGCACCGATCGCGGCAGCCAACGGGTGGCCGATCTATCTCACCCAGGCAGCAGTCCTGACGCCATCCACCAAGACCGCGATGCAGTCCAACACCGCCACGCACGGGTACGTGATCGGCGGCACCGGAGCAGTGAGCGCGGCGGTGGAGGCCGAGCTCGATGCGGCATTTATCGACTTCTCGCGCATCGGCGGGGCGAACCGGTACGACACCGCCGCCAAGCTCGCAACTAAGGCTTTCGAGGGAATGGGCATGCTCTGGTCCCGTCCGGCGCTTGCAACCGGCCTGGACTTCCCCGATGCGCTCGCCGGGGGCGTGCTCCAGGGCAGCGACTACAGCGTGCTCCTGCTCACGCGCGGCACCACGCTCGCGCCGGAGGCCGCCGCGGCCCTCACGGCTAACCGGAAGATGATCTACGAACTCCGCTATCTCGGCGGTGACGGCGTGCTGTCGCCGGGCGTGCGCTCGGCGGCGCGGGCGCTCGTGCCGTAGGCGTTCTGATGCGGTGACAGCGGGGCGGCCTTACGGGTCGCCCCGCCGCATTCATGGCCACCCGTGACTTCGCTGCGCGCACCGGCTCCGCTCGGGTAGAATCGGAGCCTGCACACCACCCGGTACCCATGAGGGGAGTCCCGCCTTGGGCAAGGACCGTCTGCTCGACGTGCTCGAACGCTACGAAGCCGTCATCGGCCTCGAGATCCATACCGAGATCACCGCTGCGAACACCAAGATGTTCTGCGGATGCCCGGTCGCCTTTGGCGGCGAGCCCAACACGCGCGTGTGCCCGGTGTGCCTCGGCATGCCCGGCGCACTGCCGGTGCCCAACGAGGCGGCCATCGAGTGGACGGTGCTCGCGGGCCTCGCCACCGAGTGCGACATCGCGCTCTGGAGCCAGTTCCACCGCAAGCAGTACTTCTATCCCGACATGCCCAAGAACTACCAGATCTCCCAGTACGACCTGCCGTTCTGCTCCGGCGGCGTGATCGATGTGGAGGTCGACGGGCCCGGTGTGGCCGAGCGCCTGGACCTCGGCGGTGACGTCGTGTCGGTGGGTCCTGAGGCCGTCGCCGAGGACGGTGGCTACCGCGTGCCGATCGGCATCACGCGCATCCACCTCGAAGAGGACACCGGCAAGATGGTGCACGTGGGCGGCTCGGAAGGCCGTATCGCGGGCGCCACGCACTCGCTGGTGGACTTCAACCGCGCCGGCACGCCGCTCATGGAGCTGGTGAGCGAGCCCGACATCCGCACGCCGGAGGAGGCGCGGCGCTTCGCCCAGAAGCTGCGGAGCATCTGGCTCGCCCTTGGCGTGAGCGACTGCAGCATGGAGGAGGGCTCGATGCGGGTGGACGGCAACGTGTCGATCCGGCCGCGCGGTCAGGCCGAGTTCGGCACGAAGACCGAGATCAAGAACATGAACTCGTTCAAGGCGCTCCACGATGCGCTCGCCTACGAGATCGTACGCCAGGCCGACCTGCTGGATGCAGGGGAGGCCGTGGTGCAGGAGACGCGTCACTGGGACGCCACCGCGCGCCGCACGAGCGGCTTGCGCAGTAAAGAAGAGGCGCACGACTACCGATACTTCCCGGAGCCCGACATGGTGCCGTTCAGCTTCGAGCCCGAGTGGATCGCGTCGCTCGCGGCGCAGCTACCGGAGCTTCCCGACGCGCGCCGAGACCGCTACATCGCCGAGTACGCGCTGCCGAAGGCAGACGCGGCGATGCTCGCGGCGGACTCCGAGACCGGCTGCTACTTCGATGCGGCGGTGGAGATCGCCGGCACCGATCGCGCCAAGCAGGTGGCCAACTGGATACTCGGCGACCTGACGGCGCACCTGAATGCCGCGGGGATCGTCATCGGCGAGGCGCGTGTGATGCCAGCGATGCTGGCCGAACTCATCGGGCTCGTGGAGGACGGGACGATCAGCGGCAAGCAGGCCAAGCAGGTCTTCGCCGAGGCAGCCGAGACCGGAGACGCCCCGGGCGCGATCGTGGAAGCGCGCGGGATGAAGCAGGTGTCCGACGCCGGGGCGATCGAAGCCGCCGTGGCCGCGGTGCTTGAGGCGAACCCCGCTGAGGTGGAGAGCTACCGCGCCGGCAAGACATCGGTGATAGGCTTCTTCGTCGGCCAGGTCATGCGCGAGATGCGCGGCCAGGGCAATCCGGCCGTGGTGAACGAGGTCTTGAGGCGGATGCTCGGGTAGCACCGTAGGGCACCGCTTCGGGGACGCCTCGCTCGCTGTCCTCGGCGCACAGACCGCGCCTGCGGAGGCGTCGCTCGGCACCCCGGAGCGGTGCCCGCGCAACCCAAGCTCAAGGCGCCTTGCTCGCGCACTATGGGCGTCGCCCCCGGAGCGCCTCGCTCGCTGTCCTCGGCGCACAGACCGCGCCTGCGGAGGCGTCGCTCGGCACCCCGGGGCGACACCCGACCCGACCCGACCCGACCCGACCCAACCCCGTGGGGCTCCCTGCGTCACCGGCCGTTGCCCGGCGATGTCAGACCTCCCTGCTAGGGTCTGCATAGGGGCACAGGAGCAGTGCGGCGGAGACGCCGCGGACACCAGGGGGTGTACCCGATGCAGGATGAAATGGGTCGTCGCGTGGAGAGGAGAGCGGAGCGGGCAGGGCCGGCGCAGGAGGTGGTGTGTGTCGGCGGAATCGAGCTCGAGCCACCGGATCCGATCGACACGCTTCTCGAGGCGCACGCCACGATCGTGACGGAGATCCGGGTGCGTGCCGCACAGCCTGACCTGGATGGACGGGAGCTCGTGTCGCTCGCCAAGGCGCTGACCGCGCTGGAGTCAGCGATCGAGATCGTCGGAGATGGCACAGTGGCGCCGCTGACGATGCAGGGCAGGAGTATGGGCTCGTAGGCAGCAGGAGGGCACCCGGCAGCCACTGCTGCCGGGTGCCCGTACGCCGACTTCGTGGGCCCGTTGGCGTCAGCTGCCGAACACCGCGCCGAGCTGCTGTTCGCCCACCGACTTCAGAACCTGTGCGCGTGCGATCGGGTCGAGCGAGGCGAGCTCCTCAGCGATACGCCCCTCGGCCTCTTCGATGCGCTCGCTGCGCTGGTCGAGCAACACATCGGCGAGCAGCACTACGCCCAGTCCGAGGATCGCGCCCGGGATCGCCCAGGCGAAGAAGCCCCGGCGTCTGCGCGTGAGGGTGAGTGCGCCCACCAGCAGCCCACCACCGATGACCGCTGCCGCGGTTGCGGCCTCGACCTGTGCACCTTCAGGCAGCGACTCGCGCCACCGGTCGATCGCTTCCATGTGGACTCCCTTCGAGGTTGCTCTACGCTGTATGTTCCCAGGGGCATCGGCGGGTGTCGACCCGCCGGTCAAACTATGTGGCTGAGCGGGCGGTCACGGTCTTGCGCGGCCGACTTCGGTATGGCTATACTTCGGCTATACAAGGGAGGTGTATGCCGTGATCACCAAGGTCCAGAAGTGGGGAAACAGCCAGGGTCTTCGATTGAGCAAGGACCTGCTCGCCGATGTCGACATCGAGATCGGCGACTCGGTGGACGTGTCCGTGCGCGATGGCGCACTGGTCGTGACTCCTGTTCGTCGCGTGCGGGGCGGTCTTGACCTCGAGTTGCTCGTGAGGGAGATTCCGGCGGACTACGAACCCTCCGAGCTCGACTGGGGAGCACCGACCGGGCGCGAGGTCTGGTAGATGAGCGCATACGTTCCGCAGAAGGGGGACTTCGTCGCGCTCACGTTCGACCCGCAGTCCGGACATGAGCAGCGTGGTCGGCGTCCGGCGCTCGTGGTGAGCAATAACCTCTTCAATGAGCACACGGGGCTTTGCATCGCGTGTCCCATAACCAACACCCGCCGCGATCATCCCTTCCACATTGCGATCCCCGACGGCCTGCAGGTGTCCGGTGTGGTGATGGTCGAGCAGGTGAAGTCGATCGATTACCGGGCGCGCGACGTGCGTCGCATCGCACCTGCCCCGCAGGCGGTCGTCGACGAGGCTCTCGCGATACTCGACGCATGCCTATACTGAGCACTGCCACTCGACGGCGCGAAGACGGGAGCTTGATGGGCGAGGACACCAGCACGAATGCGTGGACCCCTCCACGCAAGAGCGTCATCGCCTGGGTGCTCTACGACCTCGCCAACACCACCTTCGCCCTCGGCGTGGGGAGCCGGTACTTCGGCCTGTGGCTGATCGAGGAGCGCGGGGGCTCCGACTGGATGCTCTCGGCCGCGATCATCCCGGCGATGGTGGCGGTCATCATCCTCGGCCCGTGGATCGGTGCGCTCACCGACCACGTGGGCAGGCGCGTGCCGTACCTGATCGGCTCCACGATCGTCTGCGTAGCGGCCACGGCACTCCTGGCCACCTGGGGCGCGGTGCCGTCGCTCGTGCTCTACGCCATCGGCACCGTGGGATTCCACCTGGGCGCGCTCGTCTACGACGCGCTCCTGCCCGACGTGAGCACCGAGCGCACCCGGGGGCTGATCTCCGGGCTGGGTGTCGCTATCGGCTACGCGGGTTCGGCGCTCGCGCTCGGCATAGGCATCTACTTGCTGCCGAGGGCCGGGTACGCCGCCGTGTTCCGAGCGCTCGCGGTCGCCTTCCTGCTGTTCGCGCTGCCGGCGTTCGTCTGGATCCGGGAGCGTCCGCGCGCCCCGCGCGACGGCGCGCCGCCCGCGCTCATGAGCGTGTTCACCGCTATGGTCGATGCCTGGAAGAGCGCCGCCGGGCACCAGGGCGTGGTACGGTTCTTGATCG
>CAZSUO010000136.1:0-2319 GCA_964610065.1 uncultured Coriobacteriaceae bacterium
GCACCTTCAAGCAGTTTCTTGAACTCATTACTGCCCGAAAAGTCAATACGCCAATTAGACGTAACTGCGTAGTTATACTCTTTGAAGTCATCGCCAAGCAGTTCGTTAATCTTGATATTCTGTGGCATAGATTAAGCCTCCTGTGCGAGCGACACAGCCAAAGTCTGCGTTTGACTGTATGCAGTGATATAAACGTCCACGAAACGAGCAACGCCCTTGAAGCGGATTGCGTAGTCAAAGCGAAGCACTTCGTCACCGATAACGTTCTTGTCGGCACTTACAATGCCTTCTTCAATGTAGTTCTTGTCAATGAAGTTTTGGTTCAACTGACCGAGAACTGCAAGACCACGGTCCGCTACCGGGACCTGACCACGGGGCTCGACCAAGAGATTCAGGTGTAGAGCGATGGGCCTTCCTGTAGTCACCGGCGCCAACTACCCGACGGCTGACGAGCTGCGCTCGCAGATGCTCGCCGAGGTGCGGTGGATGTACTCGCGCCGCGGTCTCACGGTCAACGTGGCCGAGGGCTCGGAGCTCTACATCCGCTACACGGTGATCGCGAACCGCGTGTGCATCGCGCTCGCGAACAACGAGATTGCGGTCGAGAACGCCTCGCCGCTGACGGCCCAGGGAGACGACCTGATCGCCATCGCGTCGCGCTTTGGCGTCATCCAGCGCCCGGCGTCGAGCGCCGCCGGCTACGTGACCATCGGCGTCGGCGGCCCTGCGGGGACGCACGTCACGATCCCCACGGGTTTCATCGCCACCTCGCCGTCTGGTATCCAGTACGAGACGACGAGCGCGCCGACCGTGGCCGACGGCGAGCCGGTCGAAGTGCAGGCAAAGAGCGGCGGAGCCGAGACCGATTGCGCCGCGGGCACCGTCCTGACCTGGGACGACGCATCCATCGGGCTACTCGTCCAGACCTGCACCGTGGCGGCCTCCGGCATCTCGGGCGGCCACGACGCTGACGGCGTCGAGGACGTGCGCCGCCGGCTCCTGCGGAAGCTCAAGATGCCCGCCGTTGGCGGCAACAGCGCCAGCATCTGCGAGTGGGCGGAAGAGAGCTCGTCGGCTGTCGACGTGGCGTTCTGCTACCCGGCTGCGAGGGGACCGTCGAGCTACGACGTGGCCATCATGTCGACCGACACCTCGGCCGTGCTCTCGCTCACGACGATCAACGCGGCAGCCGCGAACATCCAGGCGAACATGCCTGGCTCGGAGAACATCAACACGACGAGCGTAACCGAGCAGTACGTCGACGTGGTCATCGACGCGAGCTTGCCGCTGCCGATGAGCGCGGGCGGGGCCGGCGGCGGATGGCGCGACGCCGCCCCGTGGCCGTCCGACGCCGACGCGGCCCACCGCTACGCGGAGATCCTATCGCTGCCGACGGCCACCTCGATCCGCGTGAACAGCACGGCGGCCGACCCGCCAGCCGCTGGCAAGCACATCGCGATCTGGAATCCGACTGGCGGCGCCGACCTCCTCGGGGAGATGGTCGAGTTCCTGATCAAGACGGTCACGCCCGTGGGCCCGCCCCACTACGATCTAGAGCTCGACTGCACGACGAGCGCGCTCACCTTCGTCGCAGCGGGGATGCTGGTCAGTGCGGCAGCGACGAACCTCTCGCAGTACTCCAGAGCGTTCCGCGACGCCATGGCGCTGCTCGGCCCGGGGGAGAAGTCGGACAACCCCGACATCATCCCGCGCGCTCTGCGCGTGCCGGGGCCCGACGTCGAGTTCCCGTCCGACATCACGAGCCTCTTGCTCTCGTCCGTCTCGGCGCAGTTCGCGCCCATCAAGGATCTCTCGTATGCCGACCGCTACGAGCACGGGACTGGGCAGAGTGGAACCGGCTTGTTCACCGCCCGCTCGTCGCCATCCATCCCGGCTGATCCGTCGCTGCCCCCGCGCATCCTGAAGCTCTCCGCTCTCTCGTTCCGAAGGAAGGTCTGATGCTCCCCAAGACCATCGAAAGCTACGGCGGAATCCACGTTGACACTGGTCCGCTCAGCGATCCCAAGGCCCAGGTGGCCGCATCGCTGTACGACCGCAAGTGCGAGGACGTGGCCCAGATGACGCGCACGTCGCCCAAGGCGATCGTCTGGTTCTACACGACGGCCGTCGCCGCCCCTGTGGTCTACGCGGCGGCCAACGTCAACCACGCGAGCCAGTGGGGAAGCGGGTCGACCACCAAGCCCACGGTGACCAAGACCGGAGTGGGGCTCTACACCGTCGACTACGCCGCATCGTTCACCGACGGGCTCGGCGAGGCAGAGACCGTCAACTTCCGCGTCGGGAAGGCCACCACGGTAT
>CAZSUO010000136.1:2329-5154 GCA_964610065.1 uncultured Coriobacteriaceae bacterium
TCAAGGTCGAGAGCCCGAGGATGACGTTGGCAGACGTTGGTGACTCCTCCTCGAATCCGCTGCTCGTCATCGTCGAGCTCTTCTGATCCATGCCCAAGCTCGGCTTCCCCCTGCGCTTCCCGCTCAACCTCGGAGGCGGCGAGGATCTGCACGCGGTCGAGCACCAAGCGGTCCTCGCCGCGCTCCAAAAGGGATTCGACACCAACAGCACCAGCGGCGTCTACTGCGAAGCCTACGCGGACGCGACCGCGTGCGAGTTCGTCTGGTCGTGCAGCCGGAGGCTCTCGGGCCAGTTCGACCCGCAGCGCATGCTCGAGGCGCTACCCGACTGGGAGGAGGCATGCGGTCTGCACCCGTCTGCGGGTGACACCGACGTCGCCCGCCGCGATGCGCTGACCGCGAAGCTCCGCGGGCTATCGGGCAACGCGCTACCGGACATCAACGACGTCTGCTCGCAGTCGCTCGGCACGTCATTCGCTGGCATCCAGGTCACCACGCCCGACATCGAGGTCACCTACTGGCCAGGCATCAACCCCGGGCCGCCCGGCAAGGAGTGGTCGAGCAACCGCGCCCGCATCGCCGTGGTCATCGACGCGACCGGGCTCGACGACGTCGTGCTGGAGTCCAAGCTCGCCGCACTCCGCCCCCTGCTCAACACCCTGCTCCCGGCATGGATGACGTTCGACGTCTCGTGGCTGGGCTACCTCATCTGAGGACACGATGACCTTCCCGCTGACCGGTCCATTCGTCGACGTTCACGCCGAGATCACGCCGACCATCGCCACCAACTGGGGGCTCTGGCTGAGCCGTGCCGTCGACGGGACGGCAGGCGGCACGTGGGCTGGCCCGAACGTGTGGACGGATCAGCAGGAGTTCCAGGGGGTAGCCATCTTCAACGGCGCGAGCGTCACGCTCGGCGGGGTGGGGACCTCGGTCTACGCGCCGGTCCCGATCATCATCCAGAGCACCACCGGCGGCATCGCCTACCGAGCCCCCCATAACACGCTCGGGAATGCCAACGCAGACGTGACCGTCGAGTACGACGTCTGGCGCATGACCACCGCCCCCACCGGAGGCGACAAGACCTACACGCTCAGGCACACCGGCGCATCGATCCCAGTGGTTGGGCAGCGAGTTGTGATCGTGTTCGCCGACACGGATCTGGGCGCTCCGTCTGACGCGCTCGTGAAGCGCGAGGACGCGACGCTGCTCGCCACCTTCGACGGCTCCGACGGGCTCGTCGGATGGGCCGAGTTCCAGTACACGTCCGGCGGGTGGATCCTCATCAAGTGGGGCGGGGCCGTTGACTGCACGCCGGCTGGCGGAGCGCCGATGCCATGAGCCTCGTCGTAACGCCGACCTACCCAGCCGCCGGCGAGAGCTGCACGCTTTCGCTCACGTCCGCGACCGGCACGGAGAGGGTCTACCAGCTGACCTCGAAGCCCTCCGCGTCGGCGCTAGAGCTCGGGTTTCTGACCACCACGCTCGACGGAGCAACCCCGGCGCCCACGAGCTCCCGCCAGGTGCTCGACCTCGAGTGCCAGACCGACGAGTTCGAGCCCGACGTGGCCGGGGAGTACGGCTTTACGGCCTACGACTTCCGGCACGTCGTCGGTACGCCGAGCTACCCGGGCGACCCCGCCGGGGAGGTGCGCCACGAGTTGGTGGCCACCCAGACCGGCACCGTGCACGTGGGCGACTACGTCGACATGGCGATTCGCACGCTCTGGGGAAGCAAGGCCACGCTCCGGCTGACGGTCGTCAACGCGACCGTGCGCGTGGCGGAGCTCGTCGACCCGAGCGACGAGCACGCTCGCGTTGCCTGTCTGAGCGCCAACGTCACGGCACCGATCGCCGCGCTTGTCGGCGTGGCTGTCTCTTCGCTGGCGACCGAGCTCATCGCAGGGACGAACGACCTGCGCACCAACTACGAGGCCCACCGGGTGATGGTGGGCGGCGTCCACGCGGTGGCAGACAACACCAACGCCGTCGCACAGGACCCCGCCTACAGCCAGGTGGCAGCCTGCAACCTGCTCAACCGGCTGCGCACCGTCTACATGGGGCACGCCACCGAGGACGTTGGGCATTCCTGGCACGTGACGAACGACTTTCTGGCCTTGCCCGTCGCCCCCGAGTCATTTGACCTGGCGAGCGGATGGCTGCTCATGGCCGACCTTCGAGAGCGCTGCTACGAGGTCCACCGGCTGCTGAACGCTGGCGACTCGCCGGCCGTGCACGGCGCAGCCGAGGACGCTACGAACGTGCTGAGCGCTGCTAAGCCGCTCGACACCGCCGTGGCTGCCGTGCTTACCGAGTTCGCGGCAGCCGCTCCGACAGCGGCCACCGGGGAGTCGGACGGCATCCTGCTCCTGTCCGCCATGGTCGGCGCCAGAGCTCGGCTGCAGCGGATCTAGCTAGAGCCGGCAGCACCACAGCTGGTGGGGGCAGATCCACGGATCGCCGGTCCACGCGGCTGCAGCAGCGCAGGACCCCGGGGCTCCCGTCTCCTCGCTACAGAACAGGCCCACGCACTCGCCCCAGCCGTAGCACCACGACGCGCAGGGGGCTTCGTCGAGGAGCACGTCGCAAGCGTCGGGGGCGTGCTCGCACTGGTGATCGGGCAGCCACCAAGCGGCCTCGCCGCCGGCACCGCCAGCGCCGCCACTACCTCCGCCGCCCATGGGGACGGCGCCACCGTCCTGGCCCCCCACGAGCCCGCCAGCGGCCCCGCCGACCACGGCGCCTCCGCTGCCGCCCGTGGCGACCGCAGCCCCGCCGTGCCCCCCGGCCGGCTCCACAACCCACACGTTCACGACCGGCGCCGC
>CAZSUO010000137.1:0-5135 GCA_964610065.1 uncultured Coriobacteriaceae bacterium
AAGACCGGCTTCAAGGTCACCGAGATCGTGGGCGACACCCGGGTGACCGGGCTCAAGCTGAAGAACCCCAAGGAGGGAATCGAGGAGGAGCTCGCGGTCTCGGGCGTGTTCATCGAGAGCGGGTCGATCGCCGTCTCCGAGTACACCGCCGGGCTCGTGGAGATGAACGCCAAGGGCGAGATCGTCATCGACAACCGCGGCGCCACGAGCGCACCGGGCATCTATGCCGCGGGCGATGTGACCGACACGCCCGGCAAGCAGATCATCATTGCGGCGGGCGAAGGCGCACGGGCGGCGATGGCGGTATCGCGCGACCTCAAACGGCGATAGCGGGCCACGGAGTCCGCGTGAGGGAGCGCTTTCACCGCGATTGTGGAGTCCATGTCACGCAGGTGTGCCGAACCACGTCGGCATCATCATCGTCGTCGTCGTCGTCGAAGGGATGCTCTTCCAATCGCGGGCGAGTGCCAACTAGGACTCTGCATCCTCGCACAAAGCCTCGATCATCTTCCGAGCCTCCCACTCCTCGGCACGGCTGCACCGCAGGAGTCGCCTCTCTTCCTCGTCAAGGTCACGAAGGAAGACAAAGCGATTTCGCACGTCATCGATCCAGCGAATGATGTCGACGGGCGTGGTCAGATAGCCGATAGCCTCAGGCTCGAACTCGGCCTCGCTCCGGGACCGGAGTATGTCCTCAGGGTTCCACGGCTTCTCGCCCAGACCGTCGTCGACGACATCCGACCAGACCTTGAGAGCCGTCATTCGCCTGACAAGCGGCTCGTCGAAAGGACGATGAGACAACCACGCGAGGTCGTACAGGTCTCGCGCAAGGCTGGTGCGGCGATATCGCGCCAGCTTCTCGGCGATCACCTCTTCGATTCGGGCCGTAGGAATCGCCGGCAGCAAGACGTCGTACCGTGCGTGGATGGGAAGTGGCAGCGCTGGAAGCCGTTCGGGCGACAACCAGAGCCCACGTCGTCCGAGGTCGAGCCGAGCGGGCACCTCCGTGTCCCCGAACTCGCTAGTGATATTCAGCAACATCCGTTGCGTGCCGTTCAACGGCTCGAGTTCGAGCGTAAACGGGCCGACCTGGGCACCCTGAACGATCTCGATGAGCAGGTCGGCAGTCGCGTCGTCCATACCGGCGAAGTCAAGATCGGTCGAAAAGCGACCGGCACTGCCCGCGCGGAACTTGCGGATGGCGGTTCCGCCTTTCAGAGAGACACCCAACTCGAAGATTCCGGCTTCAGAGAGATGGGCCAGCAGATGATCTTGGGCAATATCGATAATCGCAGGCCCGCGTCCTCCTTTGCGTCCCTGGTAGTGGCGAACTAGGTATCCCTCGGTAATCACTCGGCCGACACCTCCACTCCGAAGGTGTCCACGACGTCGAATCGGGCGTCATAGCGTCCTGAACCGCGTCTCCTTCCCAGATAGAACGGACCCGTTCCCGGAGGCGCCGAATCCAGAAGCTGCTGCGCCTCAAGTTCTTTGCCGCCCTTGGAGAGAAGATAAGCGACACGTGCCCAAGCGCTGCGCGACCGTCCCTGGAGTTCCTCTTCGATGAACTGTGGGTTCGCTCGCCCCACGCCTTGCAGGAGCCATTCGCCAACGTTGGGCCAGTCACGATAGGCGGCCGGCTTCGCTCCCATGAAGGCAAGAAGCGTGTCCACCGACCAGACCGGCAAACCCCCCTTGACCACGCTGCTCTCCTTGGGGACCCATCGCACCAGTCTCATTTCGGACAGCGCTTTCGGAAGCCTCACACCATCAGGCGCGCCGATCACCTCCACATCGGGGCGTCGACTTACCAGACCCAGGAGGTAGGCTGCCGACTCGGCACCGACCGAAAGCGGCAAGGAGGGTCGATGAGCCAATGTTGCGCGCAGTTCGATGAGGGGATCTCCCGAACCGAATGCCCCGGCTCGGGCGCCGGGAGCGAACTCCCATACTCCACGGGTCTTGAGGTCCAGCAACCAACCAGCTTCCCGCAGCCGCCTAACGGTGACTTGGACCGGCCAATCCAGGCCGACGCTCGTCGACCATGATTCGAGCTGTTCTCGAGTCACGACTCTCGGCTGCTCGAGCTCCAATTGCTGAACCAGCGGAGCCATCTGCCTTGTTACGTTCCGCGTGGCTGTCATGTCGCACACCTATCGTGTCGTGGTTTGACACGAACATTGTCTGTTTTGACAGGGCAATTGTCAATTCTTACACGTATCGTGCCATCTAGTGACACTATGAACGCCATTTTCGACAGGAATCTACGACGTCAGGCCGAAAGTCCTCAGCAATTTGCGGGTGTCATCATCCAGCCCGCCTCCATGGTGTAGCGTTCCCACGAGTCGGCATCGAACAATCCATAAACCTATAGCACGAGTTCGCTCGCCTTCACGGTCAGGCTTCTTCAGGATTGCGAGAAGAGGTCGTCGCCACTCCCAGGATCAGCACCCGGACTCGCGTACTACCTCCCGCAGAACGGGCTCGCCTTCACGTGGACCATCGCTTCGTCGATCGAGTCGGTGACGCGCAGCAGGTCGATGTCGGCGGGCGAGATCGTCCCCTCGGCCACCAGGCTCTTCTGGAAGAAGTCGAGCATCGGCTCCCAGAAGCCGTTGCCCAGGGCGATCACCGGGAAGTCGTCGATCTTGTCAGTCTGCATAAGCACGAGTGTCTCGAAGATCTCGTCGAGGGTGCCAAAGCCGCCCGGGCACACCACGAACGCGCATGAGTACTTGACCATGATCACCTTGCGCACGAAGAAGTGCTCGAACTCCATGAACTTGTCGATGTACGGGTTCGGCTCCTGCTCGTGCGGCAGAGTGATGTTCGCGCCGAGGGAGTACCCGCCGGCCTCTTTGCAGCCGCGATTGGCGGCCTCCATGATCCCGGGTCCGCCACCGGTCATCACGGCGAAGCCGGCCTCGGCAAGCGCACGACCCATCTCGCGGGCCTGCTCGTAGTACGGGTGGCCTTCGCGGAAACGTGCCGAGCCGAAGACCGTGACGCACGGCCGGTCGATCTGCATGAACTCGAAGCCGCGAAGGATCTCGAGGAAGATCCGCACGGCGCCCTCCACATTGCCGTAGCGCCCCTGCTTGAGTGAGAGGAAGTCGGCCTCTGTGCCGCGCACCATCTCGAGCAGCGAGTCATCGAACGCGCGATGTCCGTTCGGTGTGTCGCCCATGTGCTACCTCCCCGCGATCCGGCTCGTGCCGGACCGGATCGCAAGCGCCGCGGCGATCCTCGCCGCCACGCGGACGTTCGACCACACGAGCGCTTTGTTGGCCGCCTCGCTGGCGCCACCGGTGAGCTCGTGGATGCGCGCCAGCAGATAGGGCGTGATCGCCTTGCCCCGCACGCCGGTCTCCCGCGCCTCGGCAAGCGCTCGCGTGATGATGGCCTCGATCTCGTCGGCATCGAGCGCATGCTCGGCGGGGATGGGGTTGGTGATCAGCACGCCGCCATGCAGGCCGGTGGCCCACTTGGCCTGGAGCACTGCGGCGATCTCCTCCGGCGTATCGAAACGTGCGTCCACCCCGAAGCCGCTGTCACGCGTATAGAACGCGGGCAGCGCGTCGGTCTGGTAGCCGAGCACCGGCACGCCGTGGGTCTCTAGGTATTCGAGGGTGAGGCCGATGTCGAGCACCGACTTCGCACCCGCCGAGACGACCGCCACGCTCGTGCGTGCGAGCTCCTCAAGATCGGCCGAGATGTCCATCGACCGCTCGGCGCCGCGGTGCACACCGCCGATGCCACCGGTGGCGAACACGCCGATGCCGGCCATCGCGGCGACCGCCATCGTACCGGCCACCGTGGTGGCGCCGTCGGAGCCCGAGGCGATGAGCATGGGCAGATCACGGCGGCTGGCCTTGGGTGTGTCGCGATTGGAGCCGAGCCGCTCGATCTCAGTGTCGCTGAGGCCCACCGCGAGCTGCCCGCCGATCACCGCGATGGTGGCCGGAACCGCGCCCTCCTCGCGGGCGATGCGCTCGCACTCACGCGCCGACTCGACGTTGGCCGGATACTGGAACCCGTGCGAGATGATCGTGGACTCGAGTGCGACGACCGGCCTTCCGGCGTCGAGCGCCTGCCGCACTTCGTCGGAGATCTTCAGATGTGGCCTCATCGGCACGCCACCTCCATCCGCTCAGCGAGCACCTCGGCGCTCAGTCTGGTGTTGACCGTGTCTTCACTCTCAAGCGCGATGGCCGAGAGCGTGGCAGCCATGCTCGCAGTGTCCCGCAGCGACAGTCCGCGCGCCAGACCCCATGCGACACCGGCTGTGAACGCGTCTCCGGCCCCGGTGGCGTTGCGCACATTCACGGGAATCGCGGGAACCGCGAACGCCCCGTCGGCGGATGCGCACCAGGTGCCGTCCTTGCCCATCGTGACGAACACCCACCGCACGCCCGCTTCAACGAGGTGCCGGGCGGCGTGCTCGGCGCCCGTGACACCCGCGAGCGCCTCGGCCTCCATGCGGTTGGCCTTCAGTACCGTCAGACGGCCGAGGATGCCGCGCGCGTGCTCGGCCTTCACCACGGAGACAGGGTCGAGCACGAGCGGGGCGTCTCCCGCGAGCTCGGAGACACGCGCGATCGTCTCCGGCGAGAGGTTGGTGTCGAGCACGACGGCGGCCGCACCGGCACACGCTGCCGGGTTGATGCGGTCAGGAGTGAGCGCCGCAAGCGCCCGCATGTCGTTCACGGCAGCCGCGAGGTCACCCTCGGCATCGAGCACGGCGAGATACCGTGAGCAGGGTGTGTCCTGCGCGTGCACGCTGTAGCGGCAGTCCATGCCGAGCGCCTCACAGGCCGAGCGCAGCTGCGCTGAGTCGGTGTCATCGCCAAAGGCGGTCACCAGGCGCACATCGGCGCCGAGCCGCGCGAGGTTCTCGGCGATGTTGCGGCCCACCCCGCCGGGGCTCGTGCGCACGTGGCCGACGTTCGAATCGCGCGCGATATAGCCGCCCACCGGGATGCCAGCGATGTCGAGGTTGGCGCCACCGGCTACCGCGATCACGGGTGCGGCGGTCATCGGAGGCCCGTCCGCAGCGTGGCGAGCAGCCGCGCGGGCTCAGCGAACAGCGCGATCGCGTCGACCACGCTCGTGACCACCACGTCGGCGGCCTCGAG
>CAZSUO010000138.1:0-1260 GCA_964610065.1 uncultured Coriobacteriaceae bacterium
GTGAACGAAAGTGCGATGAATCCGCCGGAGAACCCGACACCCGAGAGTATCGCGAGACCCAGCGCCAGCCGGGGCCGGTACTCGTGCACGGGCTCGTGCAGCTGTTCGTCGGGGGCGATGCTCACGATCACGATCGCCACCAGCGCAAGCGCGATACCGGATATCGTGATCGGTGAGAGCGTGGTGCCCGTGGCGAAGTCGAAGATCGCGGGCAGTGCCGCGGAGAGTGCGGCGGAAACCGGCGCCACGATGCTCATACGGCCCACCGCCAGCGCGGCGTAGAGCGAGAGCACACCCGCAACGCCGAGGAGGCCCGCGAGCGCTCCGAAGCCCAGGTCGGCCCCCGTGGGGCTCGCCGCGGGCAACACGAGTACCGCGATCACCATGAGTACGATCGAGATCATGTGCGAGGTGCCGGTGACAGCGAACGCCGAGTCCCGGCGCGTGGCAACGCCACCGAGGAAGTCGCCGATACCGAAGAGGAGCGATGTGGAGAGCGCGAGCGCGATGGTTGCAGTCATGCCGAGTAGGATACTCCAGAGGCGACCGTGACAGTGGCGCCTACTTCAGCGGCACCCCGAGCCGCTCCAGCAGCTTCTGCCGCGGCACACCCTCTGCGGTCCAACCGCGCTGGCGGTAGTAGTCGGTCTTGAGGCGCGCAAGCGGCACCACGCTCCCGGGGTCCCCGGCGTCCTGCGGCTCCTCGAGCAGGCGCTTCGGCAGGGTATCTCCGAGCGCACCACCGTTCCCGAACCGCAAGCCAAGCATGCGCTCGAGGTTGTAGCCGCGCTCGCCCACCGACCAGAACCCGCTGAACCGGTACCGCTCGCCCGTGACCAGTTCGAGTGCGCGGATGTGCGGCACGAGCGGCATCGGAATGCCGAGAATCCCACGCGGCAGCGCTCGCAGCAGGCGCATCACACCGCCCGAGTACGAGAAGATCCGGGCGACGAACGCGCCGAGACCCCGCTCCGGCTGCTCCACAAGCGCGCCCGGCAGGATGCCAAGCGTGGTGAATAGACAGCAGCCGGTGGCCGAGACGACCTCCATGAGGTCCTGGAAGAACGCGGTGAGGCCGGCCTTCCCCCGTGGCGAGCGCCCGTCCATCCTGAGAGCGAGTCCCTCGAGCGCCACGGCGTAGCCGGCGTTCAGGTGGCACCCACCGCGATTCGAGACGGCATAGCCCAGCCCCTGCCCCACCGCCCCCCGCGGCTCGTAGGCGGCGAGCTCGAGCCCCTTCACGTTCATCGCGAACCCTTC
>CAZSUO010000138.1:1360-5109 GCA_964610065.1 uncultured Coriobacteriaceae bacterium
CGATCGCCCCACGCCGCGATCCCCTTCACGTTCTTACTGCCGAGCACCGCACCCATGCCAGCCCGCCCGGCCGCGCGCTCACCGGAGATCACGCATGCATAGCGGACGAGGCTCTCTCCCGCCGGGCCGATTGCGAGCGTACCGCACCGGCGGCCAACGACCTGGGCCATGGCGGCTTGCGCCTCCGAGGTGCGCGCATTCCACACATCACCGGCCTCGTGGAAGATGACGCCGTCCTCGCTCATCTCGAGCCACACCGGCGCGTCGGACACCCCGGTGAGCACGAGGGCATCGTAGCCGGCGCGCTTGAGGTACGTACCGAACGGTCCGCCCGAGTTGGACGACGCGAGAAGCCCGGTCATCGGCGAGATCGCCGAGACGTCGAAACGCGCGCTCGACGGCGCCCCGGTCCCGGTGAGCGGCCCCGTGGCGATCACGACCACGTTGTCCGGACCGAGCGGGTCAACAGCCTCGGGCACCATGTCGCCTAGGATGCGGGCGGCCATCACCTTGCCGCCCACCCACGTCCGGCGGTCTTCCGCACTCCACGGGTGGTCTGCCACCTCGCGCGTGGTGAGATCGACTCGCAGCACGCGACCCATCCAGCCGTAGGTGCCGGAGGTCGCCTCGGTGGCGCTCACAGCGCTCCCTTCAGGATCTCCGTGAGCTCCTCGTAGGTCGGCTGCTTGGGGTTCATCGACATCGCGCCATCGTTGAGTGCGGCTGTTGCGATCTCGGAGATCTGCTCGGGCAGGACTCCCGCATCACTGAGCGTAAGCGGCAGGCCAGCCTGCTCGTTGAGCGCGCGCATCATCGCGCGCACGGCCTCCACCGCGGCCGCCGGGCGCTCCTCGCGCGGGGTGGACGCATAGACCTCGGCGCCGGCGAGGTTCAGCAGCAGCTCACCATACCGCTCGCCCGCGCACCCGAGGTTGTACGTCATGCCGTGCGGCAGCAGGATCGCCATCGCGTCCCCGTGTGGCACCCCGGCCACCCCGCCGGTCGCGTGACCCATCGCGTGCACGATGCCTACCATGGCGTTACTGAAGGCGGCGCCCGCGAGCATCGCCGCATTGGCGAGTGCCAGGCGCGTCTTGGGGTCGCTCGAGTCGGCCATGACCTTGGGCAGGTATTCGCGGATGAGATCGATCGCGGATCGCGCGTAGCTGTCCGAAAGCGGATTGGCCTGCACGCAGCTGAACGACTCGACCGCGTGCGTGAGGGCGTCCATGGCGGTTGACGCCGTGAGCCGAGGCGGCAGGCCGACGGTCATTCGCGGATCCAGGATCGCTACATCGGGCAGGAGCGAGAGCGAGGTGAAGCCCATCTTCACGTGGCGCTCGGTGTCCTTGATGACCGCCGCCGACGTGACCTCCGAGCCCGTGCCCGCAGTAGTGGGAATCGCGATGAACGTGACCGCGCGGCGCCCCATCAAACTCTCCGCGCCACGATAGTCCATCAGATCCTCAGCACCGTGGGTGAGCACGATGGTCGCGCCCTTGGCGGTGTCGAGCACCGACCCGCCGCCCACGGCCACGATCGCATCCGCGCCGGTCTCGCGGTACACGCGCGCCACGTCGTTCACCACGGCCACCGAGCTGTCCACTGGCACGTCGTCGTAGATCGCGGCTACCTCGGCCTCGGTGTCTTTGAGCGCGTCGACCACCACAGTGGCGACCTTGAGGTCTCGCAGCTGCTTGTTGGTGAGCACGAGCGGCCTGCTCGCGCCGAGCGAGGCGAGCTCGTACCCGATGTGCTCGATCGCCTTGGTGCCTGAGACGATCTTGGCCGAGTTGCAGAACTCGTAGTAGTCGGGGATCACGAGGCTGCTCCTTCCAGTGAGGCGGTGCGATGGACAAGCGCGCCGTACGCCCGCAGGTGACCGGCGCGACGCTCGGCCGGGTGCGGGAGGATGCGCCGCGTCATGATGTCGGGGAAGAGGTAGCCCTCCACGATGTGGAGGCAGCGCACGAGCGACATCGCCACGGCAAGGTCACCGCGAACGGTCGCGCGATGCTCGGCGAACGCCGCGAGCACGCCCTGCATGCCGAGCAGGAGCGGGAGGGCGTCGTCAACGCTCTTGAAGGTCACGAGGAGGTCCGAGCGGGCCGCGCCGCCACCAAGATGCTCCAGCACGCCCGCGGAGACCCGCCACGAGGTCTGCGGCCCGAAGGGCGCGATGCGCAGCGTGACGACCGTGCCGTCAGGCCAGGTGAGCACCTCACGCCAGACCCGCTCATCGAGCCGCGCGGAGGCCACGAGGCCCCGGCCGAGCACCGCGTACACCACCGCTGCGAGCGCCTTTCGGCCCCGTTTTGTACGCCAACCACGTTCGGACATGCGGACCTCCCGCACTCGGTGACCAACCTCATCGTACCCCCGCTGACACCACTGGAGCCGAATTTTGCGCGACCGCTTGACCCTCACGTAACGTGAGGGTCTACTCTGCGCAGCGGAGGTGATACGCGATGGAGACGAGACCGA
The DNA here is from genome assembly GCA_964610065.1 of uncultured Coriobacteriaceae bacterium. Lineage (GTDB taxonomy): Bacteria > Actinomycetota > Coriobacteriia > Anaerosomatales > Anaerosomataceae > Anaerosoma. The sequence continues at coordinate 3,845 of CAZSUO010000138.1, forward strand.
AGCATGGGCAGCACGGCCTGACGGTGAGCGAGGTGTCCCGCCTCAGCGGCGCAAGCGTGCGCGCACTGCATCACTACGACGAGATCGGCCTGTTGGTGCCGTCGGGTCGCACGGCCGCCGGCTACCGGCTGTACGATCGGGACGACCTCGCGCGGTTGCAGGAGATCCTGCTGTTCCGGGAGCTCGAGATCCCGCTCGACGACATCGCGACCCTGCTCTCCGGGGGCGCGTTCGACCGCCGCGCGGCGCTCGAGCTGCAACGGGAGATGCTGCTCCAGAAGGCGGTCCGCACCGAGGCGCTCATCGCGTCGGTGGAGCGGGCCATCAACGCAGAAAGGACAGGGGTCCGCATGACGAAAGAAGAGATGTTCGACGTGTTCGGCGACTTCGACCCGGCCCAGTACGAGGACGAGGTCCAGGAGCGCTGGGGCGAGACCGACGCCTACAAGGAATCGAGCCGTCGCACCGCCAAGTACACCAAGGCCGACTGGGATCGGTTCAAGGCCGAGAGCGAGCAGATCGGCACCGACACCGCCCGGCTGATGGACGAGGGCGTGCCGGCGCACGACCCGCGCGCGATGGACCTCGCCGAGCAGGCCCGACTGCAGATCGACACGTGGTTCTACCCGTGCTCGCACGAGATGCACGTGAACCTCGCCGAGATGTACATCACGGACCCGCGTTTCATGGCCACCTACGAGAAGATCCACGAGGGCATGGCGCAGTACTGGCACGACGCGATCCTCGCGAATGCGGCGCGGCAGGAGTAGCGAGAGGCGAAGCCGGGCGGGTGTGCCTAAAGCGCCCGTCCGGCTGCGTATCCGGCAGCCGCGCCCGCAAGTGCAGCCACCACGCTGCCGAGGACGTAGGCGGCTGCCGTGAGCCACTGGTCCTGCTGCGCGAGCGTCAGCGCGTCCACACTGAATGCCGAGAACGTGGTGAAGCCGCCGAGCACGCCGACGCCGAGCAGCAACCGCAGCCGCTCGCCTGCGTCACCCTCCGGGAGCAGCGCCATCAGCAATCCGAGAAGGAACGACCCCACGACGTTCACGCCGAGGGTGTGCCACGGGAAGGCGCCGTTGGCGGGCCGCATCAGCAGCGTGACCGCATGGCGTGCGGAGGCCCCCACCGCGCCACCCGCCGCCACAAGCAAGAACCCCGTCATCATGTCCTCCTCCGCGTCACCAGCACGCTAGCACACGTCCTCCCCCAACAAGAAGAGCGGCCCTCATCGGGCCGCTCTCCACAGTATTCTATTGAGGCTC
>CAZSUO010000139.1:0-5032 GCA_964610065.1 uncultured Coriobacteriaceae bacterium
GCACACCGGTGGTCTCCACGCGGCTCACCACAGGCGTGCCCTGGGTGAACCCCGACGGCGTCACCGGTCTCACGGTCGAGCCGGGCGACGTGGACGGACTCGCTCGCGCTCTCCACACGCTCGTGACCGACGACGCGCTCCGCGCCCGCCTCGGCGAGCAGGCGGCCGAGCGCGCAGTGCGCGACTTCACGATCGACCGGATGGTGTCCGATACCGAGGCGGTCTACGATGAGGCCCGAAAGGGTGGTGCGTAGGTGTCACGGCGCGGCTTCATCGTGCTCTCGGCGGTACTCGACGCGGTGCTCGTGAACGCGAGCATCATCGCGGCGTTCTTCCTGCGCTTTGGTGGCGAGCTTCCCGAGTTCAACTTCGGCGCGTATGTGGGGCTCTGGCCACTCATCACCGCGATCTACCTGGTGGCTGGCTACATCTATGGCCTGTACGAGCCCGAGCGCACGGAAGGCGCGTGGGAGGTCGTGCGCGCTACCTTCCAGGCGGTCACCCTCGGCACCGTGCTGCTGGCGGCGGTCGCGTTCTTCGCCGGCCCCCGCTTCTTCAGCTTCTCGCGGTTGGCGATCGTGATCGGCTGGGCGCTCTCCTTCGCGCTGCTTGTGGGGTGGCGAGTCGCCATCCTCAAGCTCACCCCGATCCGTTGGCCCGAGCAGCGGGTGCTCGTGGTGGGCACCACCGAGCTCGCCTGCGACCTCGCCCGCGAGATCGAGCAACGTCACAGCTGGGGCTATCGCGTCGTGGGCATGATCGCGCGCGACGCCTCTGAGTGTGCATCGCTGGACGGGTGCGCGGTTCCGGTGCTCGGCACCGTGTCCGACGTGGCCGGCATCGTGGAGTCCCACGGCGTCACCCGTGTGATCGTCGCCAGCCCCGTCTCGCTTCGCGAGCTCATCGAGGAGATGGCGATCGGCAACGACGCCGACGTGCGCGTCGAGGTCATCCCCGACCTGTACGAGATCCTCATCGGCCGGCTCGACAGCACCATCGCGGACATCCCACTCATGGAGCTCACCCGGCGATCCGCCCCCGCGTGGTACGCGAGCGCCAAGCGGCTAGCCGACATCGTCCTCTCGATCGTGCTCACCATCGTGCTGAGTCCCGCGCTGCTGCTCGCGGCATTCGGCATCCTCGTCACGATGGGCTGGCCGGTGCTGTACTCGCAGGAGCGGGTGGGCAAGGACATGCGTTCGTTCAGGGTCCACAAGTTCCGCACGATGGTCCGTGACGCCGAGGCGCGCTCCGGTCCTGTGCTTGCCGACGAGGACGACCCGCGCATCACGCCGTTCGGCCGTTTCCTGCGCACGTACCGCATCGACGAGTTCCCGCAGCTGCTGAACATCCTGCTCGGGCAGATGAGTTTCGTCGGTCCGCGACCTGAGCGCTCGTTCTTCGTGGAGCAGCACGTGCGTGAGATACCCGGGTACCACGAGCGGTTCAGGGTCAAGCCCGGCGTCACCGGCCTCGCGCAGGTCAGCGGCGGGTACGCGACCACTCCCGACCGGAAGCTGAAGTTCGACCTCATCTACCTGTATCATCAGACGCTGCTGATGGATGTGCGGATCATGGCCGAGACGGTGCGCGTCGTGCTCACCGGCCGCGGAGCACGATAGGAGAGCGCGTGGCGAAGAAGCGCAAGCAGCAGGCTGCGGTCAGCGGACCGGTGAAGTCCAGCGCACGGGGCGGTGCCACATCGGGCTCCGCGATCGGCCGCGGGTCGATGGACGTGTGGGACCGGATCGCCTGGGCGTGCCTCCATACGCTCGTCGTGCTCGTTCCGGTGGCGATGTCGAACTTCGGTCCGCTCAGCCCCAACGGTCTACCGCTCACGTTCGATCAGTTCGACATCATGAAGGTCTTCCTGCAGCGCGGACTCATGCTGCTCGCATTCGGTTCGTGGACGCTCGGCATCCTGCTGCGTGGCGGCAAGGTGCGCACCACACGCGTGGGATGGCTCGTGCTCGCGTTCCTCGCCTGGGTATTCATCACGACCCTGACGTCAGTGCACGTGCCCACCGCCGTGTTCGGCAAGTACCGCCGCTTCGAGGGTCTCATCTCATTCATCACGTACGCGTCGGTGATGTTCACCGCGTTCCAGCTTGCCGATCGGGCGTCCCGCATCCGCTCGCTCGCGCGATCACTCGCCATAGGCGGTTTCATCGTGTCCGGCTACGGCGCCCTGCAGGTCATCGGCACCATCGACATCGGTGTGGCGCGCGCCCTGCTGCCGGTGAGCGTCCTTCTCGCCGTGGGCCTGCCCATAGGGCTGGCCGCCCTCGCGCTGATGAAGCTCCATGACGACCGTCAGGCGCAGGTGGCCGCGTACATCGGTGCGGGGGTCGCGGCCGTGGCGGGAGTGCTCATCGCCGCGGGACTCTCGCAGAACATCGATCTGGCGGTGCAGTCGGGCAGTACGCTCGTGAGCCTCGATCCCGTGCGCTGGGGGAACCTTCCGTTCGAAACGAATCGAGCGTTCTCCACGTTCGGCAACCCCGACCTGCTCGGCGGGTACCTGATCTTCCCGTGGGCGATCACGATCGGTCTCGCGCTTTCCGAGGAACACCGCTTGTGGCGCGTCATCTACTGGGTCTTCACGCTGTTCAACGCGTTCGTCGGCGTGACATCGTACGTGCGCGGCGCGTGGATCGGCGCCACGGTCTCACTCGGGTTGCTGGTGTTCGCGTACCTGCGGCTGCGTGCTGGCACCGGCGCGCGGCTCTCACGCATCGACCGTGTGTTCGTCGGCGGTGGCGCGGCGACCGTGGCCGCGGTGGTGGTGGCGAGCTCGCTTCGGCCCGACGCCGTGCGCAACGTGCTCACGCGCGTGGTCTCGATCTTCCAGTTCGACCAGGGAAGTGCGCTTACGCGGTTCCAGATATGGGAGGCTGCGGCAACCGCCATCGCCGAGCGCCCGATCATCGGGTGGGGCGCGGACACGTTCCGGTTGCTGTTCCCGATGTTCAAGCCGGCCGAGTATGTCGCCGTCGCCGGTTATCTCTCGGTTGCGGACAACGTACACAACTACCCGCTCCAGCTCACGAGCGGGATCGGTATCCCCGGCACACTCCTGATGTACGGTCTCATCGGGTGGGTGCTGGTCCGCTCGGCGCGTACCGTGTTCTCACGCGGGTCGGGCATGTCGCGGATGCTCATCGCCGCACTTTGGGCCGCCGTCGCCGGATACGTCGTGCACCTGCTGTTCGGCCTGTCGGTCACCGGCTCCACGATTTTCCTGTGGCTCTCGATGGGGCTGCTGCTCAGCCTGAGCGCCACCGAGCGGCAGATCGGAACGCACCGTTGGGGCGCGATCGCGGCCACGGTCGTGGTCGCCGTCGTGCTGCTGGCAGGCGTGGCGAACATCCGGTTCATCATGGCCGACAACGCCTACCTCAAGGGCCGGCTCGTCTCGCAGGGTATCGAGCGCGTGGAGATGATCGAGCGCGCGATCGAGCTCAATCCATACAACGACATGTACCGCCTCGAGCTGGGAGTGGCGTGGCAGGACCTCTTCCGCGCGAGCGCACAGGCCTATGCGCAGTCGGTGGCCTCGGGCTCTCCTGACGCGCAGGCCCGTTCGGCGGCAGAGCAGACGCTGCAGAACGCCATCACCGGCTACAACGACATGATCGAGTTCGTGCCCGAGGAGTACGACACGTACGTCTTCCTCACGAATCTGTACAACGAGGCAGGGGCGTACCTCGACGCGGCGTACTACGCCGATGCGGTCGAGATCGGCCTGCGGGGCGTGGAGGTCGAGCCGTTCGGGCCAGCCGTGCGCGTGCAGCTCGCATCGGCCGCGCTTTCTCTTGGCCAGACGGACGTGGCGATCGAGCACCTCGAGATGGCCACCAGTCTCGATCCCAATTTCGTCCAGGCGTTCGCCAGCCTCGGCGACGCCTACCGGGTGGCGGGCCGGGCGCAGGATGCCCGCGAGGCGTACGAGTACGTACTACAGCGTGCGCCCGGTGACGCGATAGCCACAGCGGGGATCGCGGCGCTCGAGTCGACCGCGGCCACCGGGCTGTAGGCCGGGGGCACGAGAGGAGTGCGAGTGGCGCGTACGCGGGGGAAGATCTCCGGACAGAACAGCGAGGATGGAGTCGACGAGACGCTGGCGGCGCCCGAGGACCTGGTGCCGGCGTGGTTGGCCGCGCTGGTTCTGGTGCTGCTCCTGGCGATCGCCGTGCTCGCCGGGTTCGTGATACGCGGCCTGCTCATCGACGATGGACCGGCACAGCCCACCGAGATGGCCGTGGATGAGTGGCAGCAGCAGGTGGAGCAGGATCCCGATGACCCGGACGCACTGCTCGGTCTGGCGTATGCGCTGCACCAAGACGGCGATCTTGCCGGGGCGCTCGCTGGATACGAACGCGTCCTTCAGATAGACCCCACCAATCAGGGCGCGCTGTACAACAAGGGCGTCGTGTTGCTGGCCCTCGATCGCGGCGCGGAGGCCGAGGAGGTGCTCTGGGACGTGCTCGAGGCGGCGCCCGACCACGTACTGGCCGCCAAAACGCTCGGTGAGTACTACATCGGCCGCGGACACTACAAGTCGGCCCTCACCGCGCTGGAGCCGGTCGCCAAGGCGCGCCCCGAGTTCGCCGATCTGCAGTACCTCTCGGGCTACTCATGCGAGCAACTCGGCCTGCGCGACCACGCCGTCGCGTACTATCGCGCGGCCCTGGAGTATGTGCCCGACCATGTGGAGTCGCGCGAGGGTCTGGATCGCCTGGGGGCCGCCGAATGAGCCGCGTACGGGCGCTCACCGCGCGCCAGGCGTTCTTAGCACTCGCGGTCATGCTTGCCGTGGTGCTCGTTGCCCTTGTCGTCTACCTGTTCTTCTACCTGCGCAGCGGCGGCGTCCCGCAGCCGACACCGACCTCGTCGCCAGGCGTTGAGTCGGTCTGGCAGCTGTATGGCCCCGGCGAGGGCGACACGCCGCGGTTCGACGGTCCGATGGGGGTCGTCGCCAGCGAAGACGGCCGTATCTACGTGACGGACTCCGGCAACAATCGTGTCTGCG
>CAZSUO010000140.1:0-4980 GCA_964610065.1 uncultured Coriobacteriaceae bacterium
AGCGCAGGAGCAGGCGGGCGTCGCGCCCGATGGGCAACGCGGCGCATGAACCGATTATGACTGCCGATGGCAAGGGAACGGTCGTCTGGAAGGTCACCGAGGGCGGCCCGATGGGGATCCTCGGCTTCTCTGGTGAGCGGCGGCGCGCGACGACGTTGAACATGGGCGTGCAGGTCGGGGACCAGGTGTACACCTCCGGCGGGTCCGGCAGGGATGAGGTGGTCTCAGCCGAGGGCTGGCGTCCGGTGACGCCCGTCTGGCTGCACGATAACCCGCAGTCTGAGAACAACGTGCGTTACTGGCAGCGCGACGATCGGCATACGCGGGCAGCAGACAGTACGACCGCAGAGGAACCCTCCGGGGGCGAAGCCGCTGGCCCACCGGAGCTCCCCGAGTGGGCGGCACCCGCCAAGGGTGCCCCGACCGGCGAGCAGCTCGTCGAGGGGATACTCGCCGCAGGGGCAACGCGCACCGAGACGCCGACGAGCACGAGTGCGTTTCTGATGCCCGACGGCTCCTTTATCAACTGCCTCGGCCCGACCGGCAACTCGATCCACCATGACTTTGTGCTCAAGAAGGTCTTTCGCAGGCTCGGTGATTACGACACTGCGGAGGATGGCACCGGCCGCAGCAAGTTCGCCCTGCGCACCGGGGGTATGCGCGTTTACATCACGATAGGTACGCCGGAGGCGCCAATTGCGTGCACCGTGGACTATACCGATGCGGGCAGGCCCGCGACTGCGGCGCAGGTGAGCGCTATCAAGCGGCTCATGAAGGACTCCGAGGCGGTCACTATCAGCCGCGACATTGTCGGCCCACCGAAGACTAAAGGGGATCAGATGGTCTCCTCGCGCACGGTGGGCTCGAACATAACCGTGCGGCCGCAGCGGGCGATTGCCGATGGCGTGGCGATGCTCACGCGCGACGTGCGGAATCCTGACGGCACATTCAACACGGACTTCTCTGATCTCTCGAGCAAGCCGCACGTCTTCGACAGTACGCCGGCGAAGGACCTGCGCAAGTCGCTGCTCGTCGTCCTCCCCGGAGGTGGGCGCCCGTGAGCGAGTTCACCGTGCAAGAGATCCTCACCCGCATGAACGAACTGCCGCGGGCCGTCCCGGCCCTCGAGGAAGTCCTCGCCATCTGCGCGGACAACCTCCCGGTCATCCTCCCCGAAGTCGGGCTCCCGCCACCGCGCTCCTACGGCTACGTGGAGACCGAGATCGACAACGCGAAGTTTCCCGCACTCGTCGTCGGGGCCTCCATCCGCACGGACCCCGCCGGCTACTCGTATATGGACTCCTCGCAGGTGGCCGTCATCTACGCCTTCGCCGGGCCGCGGATAGCGCCCGAGGACTTCCGGCGCTCGCTCGACGTGGCGCAGGTCGTGCGGGCGCTTCTGTCGCTCCCGACCGTCGTCGGGCCGCGCTACGCCGATGACGGCACGACGATCATCTGGAACACGCTGCTTCCGGCCCAACAGTGTTTCTCGCCGGTCCCGCCGAACTACCCCTACTTCCAGGGCTGGCAGGCGGCGTTTATGGCCGACCAGTACCCGGTCGCGGGCACCCTGTGGCCGACACAATCCTGACGCACGCGGAGCTGATGGCAGATGGCACTCACGGCTGTGGATACCGCGATGGTAAGCATCGCCGACCGGCTGGCCTACCTGCGCGGGGCGGGCGCAAACCTCGCCCTTGCCGGGACCGACCTGTGGGAGATCGTGGACGCCTGTGACGACGAGACCTTTGAGAATCGCCTCGTGGGGGCCGACCTCACGGCGGCGGACGCGGCACTTGAGGACACCCCCCTAGGCTCCGTGCAGGCGCTGCGCACGGTCCTCGGGCACCTCGACACCTACTGCCGCACGGACCTCTCCCTCGGCGGCCTCGACGCCTACCTCACGGCCAAGCGCCTGCGGGTCCCCGCCCGCTTCGCCAGCGCCTGGTATGAGGCCGTCGGGCAGAGGCTCACGGCCACGAACGTGCATCCGACGGCGGACGCGGGGGCGGCCTGCCCGGGCCTCGCCCTCGGCACGCTACTTCGCGGCGGGGCACTCGTCGGCGGCCTGTCGGCTGCGGGCTCGTCCTACTACGGGCCGGGCGTCATTGTTGCGCGCGTGACGGCTATCGGCGCCGTCGACTGGACGGTCACCGTCACCTGTGTGCGCGAGGACGCAACCACGGAGGCCATCGAGCAGGTCATCCTCGGCACCGGCAACAGCGGCGCCGTGGGCGATGTCTACGTCCTCGGGGCGCAGGCCCTCGGTGGGGAGGCGGCTGCCGGGCAGGCCGATGTATCGGTCGCGGCCACGGCGCAGTTTGCCGCCGATCAGCAGGTGCTCCTCATCGAGTGGACCGGCTCGGCCCCGAATGAGGTCTGGGCGCAGATGGAGGTCGCCACGATCGACTCGCTCGTGGAGAACACCTCCCTGACGATGACGGAGGACCTCCTGCACACCTACTCGGCGGCGGCCTACGTCTACCCGCTCTTTGACTACGTGAGCCTGGCGACGGGCAGTGGCGGGTCGGTCAGCGACGCGCTGGGGCTGTTCATGGGGGCGGATCGCAGGCTCCGGGCGTAGGGCGTAACGGACGCATAACGACAGCGGGCGGGCGGCTCTTTCGGGCCGCCCGCCCGCGATTCTGGAGGTGGCTGAAATGGCCGGAACGCTCTACTCGACCCCGACGTACCGGATGGGGGCGCAGGGCTACCTGCTCTCCAAGGCACAGCCCGGGCTGCTCGTGGCGGCAAATGCCATAGCCGACCCGGCGCCGGTCGCGGGCGTGAACGAACTGATCGGCTTCGCCGATAACCCGTCCTCACAGCGCTCCGAGGGCGCCGAACCGGTAAACTCCCTCGGCTCGATGCGCACCGTCTGCGTCGCCCACGGCTTGCGCACCTACTCGCTCAACACCCGCTTCATCGTGGGCGATGGCACCTTCTGCACCTACGCCGCCCGCGACCACTCCGACCCCGACAAACTCGGGACCGTCATGGGCCTGCCGCTGCGGACGTACGAGTACGGGACCTCGCAGGCCTTCGGCGCGGCGGCGGCGGAGGCCGAACAGGCCCTCGACACCCTGATCAACTCCCTCTCGCTCGACTTCCGGGAGGGCCAGCCGGTCACGGCCACGGTGGATATGTGGCCCACGGTCATCCTCGACCAGGGCGTCACCCCGCAGGCGTCATACACGCCGATGTCCTGCCCGGTGCTGCACTGGTGTCACCTCGAGTGGACGGTAGGGGGGATCGATTACACCCCCATCCTCTCGGGCTGCTCCTTCAGGCTGCAAAACGGCCTGCAGCGGATCGGCGTGCGCAAGCAGTTCGGGGCCATCACCACGGAGCCGAATATCTCCCGGACGGCCTACGCGATCATCCCCGGCATCGAGCAGCTCGGCCTGCAGCCGTCGTGGCGGGACAAGCTGCCGGCGGCGCTGCGGCAGGCGGGGGACTGGTCGACGATCACGATGCGGGCGGAGGTCCCCGGCGTCGGCATCGGGCGGCGCTACCTGCAGATTGTCATTGCGCACAACTACCTCTCCGCGTGGTCGCGGCAGGCGAGTAACGCCAACACGCCGATGACCTGGAGCAGCGACACCCTCAGCTTCGAGGTGGCTATCACCGCCGGCACGACCTGATGAGTGTCGCGAAAATGAACCGAAGAAATGAACCACGCAAACCCCACCGTCGAGCAAAGGAGCTGCCCCCTATGCCTGTCATGCTGCGAAACAGCGACGACTACTACGTGACCATCGAGACCATCGACGGCAGCAAGTTCTGGCTGCGCGACCTCTCCGACGACGACTACGACGCGTTCCTGACGGCGGCGGCGGAGGGGCGGGCGCTTATCGGCCTCGACGCCGCCGGGCTGCTCGAGGCGCTGGAGCGGCCCGAGAAGATGATCGAGCTGCAGGTGAAGACGGCCGCGGACCCTGAGAAGCTGCGGGCGATGCGGGTGCATCAGCGCGACCTCGTGCATCTGATCCTGCGCGGGGGGCTGGTCCGGTGGGACCTGCCGTTTGAGGATGGCGAGCGCCCGAACGGGGCCCTGCTGCCCTCGCCGGTGAAGGTGAGGCTCGCCCGGCGCATCATCGAGATCAGCGACCTGCGAACGGATGAGGAGAACTTTCATGGTGGAGTGGGGGCTGGCGCATCTCGGGGTCAATGAGCTCATCCCCGACGTCCCCGACGAACTCTCCCCGCTCGTAGACGGCTGGCTCGTGCTGCGCGACACGGGGCGTGTTCCCTGGGAGTGCGGCATCCGGGTCAGCCGTCGCAGGTTCTGGCAGGCGGCCCGTATCCTCTCGTGCGTGGTGCAGCGGGGGCGTTTGCTGCTCACGCGGGCGGAGGTGCAGCGCCTGAAGCATCCCGTGTTCGCGTGCCCGCTGCTCGGCATCGGAGGTGAGTGACCCGTGGCTTTGTGGGACCTGAATGACGAGTACGCGGCCGAGGCGGTCGCCGAGGTGGAGGCCGAGAGCGGGGGACACACCTATCAGAACGGCTCCTGGCGTGGCTGGGAGGACCGGGCCGGGCGGCGCAGTGCGAACATGAGGGTCCCGGAGTGGAAGCAGAACGAGCTCGACTCGCGCGTGGCAGAGCGCGTCATGGCGAAGCGCCGCCAGCGCGAGGATGAACTGGCCGCACAACACGCGCAGGCACAGGCGGCGCTCGAGGAGCAGCAGGCCTTCGCCGATGAGCTGAAGACGGGCGGCAGTGGACGCCGCAAGGGGGAGCCGTGGCCGCCGCGCTACCCGGCCGGGCACCCGCGCGCCGGGCAGTTCCGGCCGTGGTCGGAGGCCGGTGACGACCCGTTTGAGGATCTCGGCGGAGAAGAGGCGGGTGCTGGCGGCGGGGGCGGGGGCGGGGGCCGCCGCTGGGGCCGCTCTCCGCAGTCGCCCTACTCGGTGCCGCGCTACGCCGCGAACCTGTTCTCGTCGGTCCTTGGGGCCGGGGCGGGTATGGCGACGATGGGCA
>CAZSUO010000141.1:0-4897 GCA_964610065.1 uncultured Coriobacteriaceae bacterium
GTGAGACGGCGTGCCAGCTCCTGTGCGTATGCTGCCGTGTCCATTTTCACTCCATACTCATTTTCAGTACGCACTGAAAATAGCACAGGAATGAAAATTGGTCGAGTGCCCACCGGGATGGCTTCGCTATGAGTCACGGACCCATTCTTCTTGCTTGGCGTCGCGCCCACCCCACTGCAGCCCCCAGTATCTTTACCAAAACGGTAAACCATGCTACATTTACCGCATCGGTAAATCAGTCGTCGTGGGGGAATGTGGAACTCACCTTCGCCAAGAGGAAGCTCGAGGCCTCAATGGCCTCGCACGAGGCGCGGGTCAGGGCGTTCGGTGCCGAGCGGGCCGGCAAGCTGAACACTCGACTCACCCAGCTTCATGACGCCGAACGACTCGAAGACATGCGAGGCCTTCCTGGCCGATGCCATGAACTGCACGGCGATCGCCAAGGACAGCTGGCAGTCGACGTGACCAAGAACTACCGCCTCATCTTCAAGCCCACGGACCATCCGCCTCCACAGAAGGACGACGGTGGACTGGACTGGAGCAAGGTCGGGGCAATCACCATCCTGGAAGTGGAGGACTACCATGGCCAATGAGCGCCGCCCATGGGTGCCGGACGTTCCTGTTTCCCCCGGCGAGACCATCCGGGAGATCCTCGAAGAGCGCGCGATCTCCCAAGTGGACTTCGCCACGCGCCTGGGCAGGAGCGAGAAGTTCGTCAGCCAACTCATCAACGGTAAGGCATCGCTCAGCTACGACACGGCAATCGAACTCGAGCGGGTTCTGGGCGTGTCCTCCACCTTCTGGAATCGGGCGGAAGCCACCTACCGCGGGCTCTTGGCTCACCAGGCGCGGCTAGCCGCATCCGAGGAGCAGGCCGAGTGGGTTCGCTTATTCCCGGTGAAGGACATGGCGGACAAGGGGCTGATCGCGCGTGAGGTGAACGCCGCGGAGCAGGCAGAAGAGCTCCTCTCCTTCTTCGGTGTCTCGTCGATCGATGCGTACCGGGACTACTGGTCGGCCGAGAAGAGACTTGCCGCACGTATGAGCACTGCGTACACCCCGGAGGTCCCCGCAATCACGGCGTGGCTTCGAGCCGGCGAGCGTGAGGCCGAGCTGATCGATACGGCTCCTTACGACGAGGGGCGGTTTCGCCTGGTACTTGATGAACTCAGGCACGCAACTCGACTGCTCCCGTGTGAATGGCAACCGTTGGTAGTCAGTCGCTGTGCTGCGGTCGGGGTTGCTGTCGTGTTCGTTCCAGACCTGCCGAAGACGCGCTGCCACGCGGTCAGTTGGTGGGTGAGCAAGACGCGGGCGGTGATCCAGCTCGGTCTGTTCTACAAGACCGACGACCAGGTGTGGTTCAGCCTCTTCCATGAGGCCGCGCATCTGCTGCTGGACCGAAGCCGTTCGCGGATCAGTGATCTGGACGGGGACACCGAAACAGAGCGGAAGATGAGTGAGTTCGCCGGTAACCTGCTGATCCCAGCCGAGGAGTATGCGGCGTTCGTCTCCGAAGGACGTCCATCTAAGGCCGAGGCCGTCGCCTTCGCGGAGCACATTGGGATCGCCGCAAGCGTCGTGGTGGGAAGGCTGCAGCACGACCGAGTCATTCCATACAACTGGATGAACGACCTCAAGACGAAGTTGGACTGGGCGGTCTAGGCTCACTCCACCCTGCGGCACCTATTCCTCGGCGACGAATGCTGCCTGCTCGAGCTCCGCGAAGCGTGCCACGAGGAACTCCTGCATGTTCACACATGGCAGCATGAAGCGTCCCATCGGTGCCACGGAAGAGAGTCCGTCAATCTGCACCCGAGCGACGCCGTAGAGGATGGAGAGTCCATTGTTCAGCATGAGGGAGTACCAGGAGTCGGGGTGCGTCTCCCTTAGCGGGGCAACGTCGAAGAACCCGGCGATTCCGCACACAAAGCGGAACCCATGAGTCTCGTAGTCGTCATCATCCGAGTTGACTGAGACGGTCAGCTCCAGCAGGAAGTCGTCGTCGGTATCGGGCTTCCGGCGTACATCGAAATCGAGCGAAAGTGAACCTTCACTCGCATCGAGCTCTCGCGCCGGGTCCACATCCATGTGGAGTTGCGTGACAACGTAGCTCTGCATCCGAAGATCGGAGTAGATGCCGGTGCTCACGAGGCCACCTGCAAACGGCTGGGAACCGAGTAATCGGCCGTGCTGCGCCTTCCGCCCACCGGCACGATCTGCTTCTTTGAGGCCGCTGCACGCATTCGACGATCTGACGCCGCAGCGGACTGCGTATAGTCACCGACCGTACCCGTATCGCGACTGACGTAGAAACGCGGGAGGGCGAACCCCTTTGGAACGAAGTCCGCGACGAAATCCATCTCGAGCGCGTCGGACAGTCGCAACAGGGTCTTCAGCTGAAAGTTGCTGTCGCCGGTGAGCAGCTTGGTGATCATCGGGCGTGAGACACCCATCCGGCGAGCAAGCTCAGCCTGAGAGATGCCGAGGTGGCCGATTCTGCTGAGCACACGCTCGGACAACTCCAGTACCAGCGCCTGCTGCCGGTACTCCACACTTGAGCGATCCTCGTCTGCCGTCTCGGTAAGGAAGTCCAGATCGTCAGTCAAAGTCGCACCCCCTTGTCTTCACTTCTGTCACGCGCTTGCGAGCTTGCGCGATGTCCTTGGATTGCGTGCTCTTGCCGATCCCCGCATAGACGATCAACCAGCCGCCGTTCGTTGTCATTGCGTAGAGCCGCAGTACTGATGGCTTGCTCACCTTGAACTCAGTCAGTCCCTCGCCAAGGGGCTTGTACTGACTCGGAACTTGAGGCGGTCCCTTGCGGTCCGTGTGATCGAGGATTGCGAGCATCCGCCTGTACGCTTCTTGATGATTCGCCTTGGCGTCACGCAACACCCCGGCTGGTTGGCAGTTGCCGTTGTCGTTGAGGAGCCACCATACCCTGGTGTGTGTGAACCCCTTCTTACCGTGCATTCTGGGAGGACGTGGACTCACGGAAGCCTCCCTTGTTCAGATACCCGTGTGAATGGCAACGTTAACCCCCAAGTTAACACGCGTCAAGACCACATAGCGGCGGTGCGCCGACCGGCCTCACTCCACCCCGCGGTTCTCCCAGTCGCCGTAGGAGGTCCCGTCGTCGCACTTCCACTCGCGCCGCCCGTTGCTCGACCGGCCGAGCGCTACGGCCCCCGCGGCTGAAGGCGAACCGAAGGGGATGTCCCGGGTGAGGATCCCGATATCGCCGCGCACCTGGATCGAGCCGTCCGCGACGAGCTTGCGGTGCTGCGCGCGGTACGACGCGTAGGAGCGCTCCGTGCTTTCCGCCTTACCGGTGCCCGACCACACAGCTACGACCTGAGACCCCTCGAGCAGCATGAACTCGTCGCCGATCTGTTGCGCTCGCGCATCGACGTTGTGCTTCTTGTTGGTGAGGGTGAACACTGGGGAGTCCGGGGCCGCGGCTGCCGACTCGGGCGCCGCCTTACGCACCCGGATGGCGTTGACGCCGAGGACCGGCAGAACGATGTGCAGCTGGTCCAGGAAGGCCTCCATGTCCGAGATCTGCGCCTCCGAGAGCTTCCGGCCTCGTGGGTCGTTGCCGTTGGCCAGCGTCACGCGGGCCGCCTGCCTGGCGAGCTCCACCAGCCGCCACTCCAGGTAGCCCCAGTGTCCCTCGGTGAACGAATCATCCTTGGAGGTGATCAGCACCACGCGGTCCCAGAACTCCTTCTTGCCGAGTGGTCACGGAACCGGTTGATGAAGTCCTCGGTGCGCCCGATGTAGCAGCGGACGCCGCCGAGCGCCTCCTCGTCATCGCCGAGGAGCAGGTACGCACCATTACGTTTGGCCTCGGGGCGCTTCAGGATGTCGCCGAGGTCCGAGCGCGGCCCGGCGAGCACGTGACCGGTCCAGCCGGCGATCTCAGCGGTGGTGATCCCGCCCGGAACGCCTTCGACGAGGAAGACCTCAATGTGCTTGCCCGTCATGCAGCCGCCTCCTTGAAGGTCAGCAACCGGTCACGGTAGTACTCGTACTGCTTGCGACGAGCGGCGAGTTCTGCCGGAAGGCCGATGCTGAGATCGTTCACGAGGGCGTCGAAAGCGTCGAGGATTGCGACGATGCGGGCCTGTTCGTCGAGGGGCGGAGCTGGGACGGGAATCCTGTTCAAGTTGGCCTGGTTCAGTTTCGGCTGCGCTCCGCCAGATACGAATGGCCCGAGATCAATCGAGTTCAGGTAGAGCTCCGCAAAGCGGCGCTCGGCGTACGTCTCGAACTCCAGGACGTGAGCGTGGTTGTTCACCCAGATTCTGCCGCTTGCCGAAAACGCAATCGGAGTCGACCGCGCCAGAAGGTTGGCACCGTCCTCTGATACGAGCAGGTAGTCGCCGTCAAAGATGTGCTGACTCACGTAGTCGACGATTCCGGAAGCACCGTTGTACGGGATAGCGCCAGGCTCCCTCGCAGCCTTCGTGACCGGTCGCCGGCGCGAATCGAGATTGATGGCCACCTCACCCAACGGAACCCACCGGACCCCCCCTCTGGGAAGGTCAGGAGCGAGTCTCGGTAGTAGGCGTACTGACGCCGCCGGGCTTCCAGCTCCGCTTCCAGCGTCGTGAAGGTATCGAGTATCCGCACGATTTCCCGCTGGATCTCGAGCGGCGGAACTGGGATGCGGATCTTCGCCAGGCCGTCACCCGACACACGTCGAACCTTTGTGCCGGTGATTCCGCGCTTCTTCTGCTCTTGGAATTGTCCGGACTGGAAGAAGTAGGCTATGTACCGAGGTTCAAGGGAATGTCGATAGATGTAGGCGTCGCCGCTGACCGCCGCTGGCATCTGGCCGAGCCATGCGACCGCCTTGCCTACGGCCTCGTCGTCCTCACTGGTGGTTGCG
>CAZSUO010000142.1:0-2523 GCA_964610065.1 uncultured Coriobacteriaceae bacterium
AAGGCGGGCTTCGGCATCAAGCTCACCGTGATCGATTCGCCGTACCGGGAGATCCTCAGCCCGATCATGGAGTTCATCCGGGCGGTGCCGCGCCCCACGAACGACCACGTGGTCACGGTCATCCTGCCCGAGTACGCGCCCGAGAACCTCGGTGACGCACTGCTGCACGACCAGACGTCGCTGCTTCTCAAGCAACAGCTCTTCGGGGCTCCGGGCGTGATACTCACCGATGTGCCCTATCACATCAACGAGCCGTGCACACCGCTCGCATGCGCGTTGCCCGGGCCGTCGGAGCGCGGTTAGCTCACAATTCGGTGGGCTGCTCGGCTGGCTCGATTCCCAGTGCGGTCAGAACCGCCGACTCATCGAGCGTGCCCTGCGTCAGCAGCAGCAGCACGTCATTCGCGCCGAGGATGGTCTCGCCGCGCGCCGGGCGTACGCCGGTGCCGCCAGCTCCCAGCACCGCGATGACCGACACGTTGGCTGGCAGCGACACGTCTGCGAGCGTGTGGCCCACGATCGCGGCATCGGCCGGCAGCGTGACCTCTTCGACCTCGACGTCGTCGGCCCTGAGGTCGAGCAGTGGCACCACATTGCCCAGGACGAGGTCGCGGCCGATGAGGCCATAGAGCATCGCGGGGGAGGACACGGGTACGTCCACGCCCCACTCCTTGTCGAAGAGCCACTCGTTCTCCGGGTGGTTCACCCTTGCGTAGACAGTACCGCCCTCAAGGACCTTCGTCAGCATGGCCACGACGAGGTTGTCCTCGTCGTCACCGGTGACCGCGATGATCATGTCCGAACCGGCGATTCCAGCCGCCTCGAGCACCTCGGGCTCGCACGCGTCGCCCAGGAGCGTCTCCACGTCGGGGATGGCCGAGCGCAGATACTCAACGCGGTCACGTCGCTGCTCGACGATCACGATCTCATGGTCGTTGTGCAGCCGCTCGGCGAGATAGGCACCGGTCTTGCCACCGCCGACGATGATGATCTTCACCAGCGGCCTCCTAATCCAGGTCGAGGAGCCGCTTGAGCTCCGGAAGGGCCTCACGGGTCACCGTGATGCTGAGTCTGTCTCCCTTGGCGAGCTCGGTCCGCGGCTCCGGCAGCCGGGCCACTCCATCGCGTACGATCGCCGTGATGTAGAACTTGCCGGGGTAGTCGAGGTTGCTCACGCGTTTGCCCGTGAGCGTGAGTGACGCGTCGGCGGTTATGGTCAGCACCTCGCCGCCTCCGTAGATGGCGCTGGTCTTCACGTCGGGCTCGAGGATCGTTGCCAGCAGCATGGCGCCCGACCAGTTCACACTCGAGATCGTGGGGATGCCGAACCGCTCGTAGATGCGCGCGCGCCTCGGGTCGTAGATGCGCGCCACCACACACGGCACGTTGAACCGCTCCCGCGCGATGCGCGCGCTCACGATGTTGCTGTTATCGCCGCTGGTGACAGCCGCGAACGCGTCGGCGTCGGCGATGCCGGCCTTCTCGAGCGTG
This sequence comes from uncultured Coriobacteriaceae bacterium, assembly GCA_964610065.1. Classification (GTDB taxonomy): domain Bacteria; phylum Actinomycetota; class Coriobacteriia; order Anaerosomatales; family Anaerosomataceae; genus Anaerosoma. Next base: position 1,492 of record CAZSUO010000142.1, read on the forward strand.
GCGCGATCGAAGACCTCGCCGTTGATACGGCGTCCTCGCATGTCACGACCCGCTGCCGCGAACGCGCTCTCGTTGTGGTCGATGACCGAAACCGTATGGCCGCGTTCCTCGAGCATGTAGGCGAGGTAGCGCCCGACCCGTCCGTACCCCCCGATAACGACGTGCATGTGTGCTCCTGAACATCAGACAGGCGGCACCTGGGTGGCGCCGCGCCTCACCATGCTACTCCGGAGCGGATCGCCCGGCCACCTGTGCGGGTCGGCCGACACTCTAGGCGAGCAGCAGCACTGCGTAGACCGCATACGCTCCGGTGAAGAGCAGCCCCAGTACCCGCCCGATGCGCCCGCGTCCCACGAGCACGGGCACGAGCACGACCGCGACGGCGACCATCACCCACACATCCACCTGGGCCATGCGCTCGGCAACGTGGATGGGGCGGACGAGCGCCGTCGTGCCGATGATGAGCAGGGCGTTGAAGAGGTTGCTGCCTACGACGTTGCCCACGGCCACGTCCGAGTGTCCGCGGAACGCGGCGGCGATGCTGGTGGCGAGCTCCGGAAGCGAGGTGCCGATCGCAACGAGCGTGAGGCCGATGACCGCCTCGGGCACACCGAAGGTGCGGGCGATCTGCGTGGCGCCGTCGACCAGCAGCTGCGACCCGGCCACGAGCGCCCCGAGGCCGAGCGCGATGTAGAGCACGCCCAGCCACAGGCTCGACGGCCCCTCGAACTCCTCGCCCTCGTGCTCGTGCAGCTCCGCCGAGGGGGCGGGCTTTGACTTGATCTCGGTGCGGTACGAGTAGACGGTGTACACCACGATGGCCGCCACGAACAGCAGGCCCACGGGCCAGCTGATGACACCGAACTGCGCGAGCCCCGCGAGCGCGACGGACCCGGCCACCATGATCACGGTGTCACGCTTCACCTCGGCCGGCTTCACCACGATCGGGGCGATGAGGGCGGAGACGCCGAGCACGCCGAGCACGTTGAAGATGTTGCTTCCCACCACGTTGCCGAGCGAGATGTCCGCGTT
>CAZSUO010000142.1:2623-4864 GCA_964610065.1 uncultured Coriobacteriaceae bacterium
TGCTCGATGATCGCGCCCTCGTTCATCACGAGGATGAGGTCGGCCTCACGGATCGTGGAGAGCCGGTGCGCGATCACGAAGCTCGTGCGCCCTTGCATGAGCCGCGCCATCGCCTGCTGGATAAGCGCCTCGGTGCGGGTGTCCACCGAGCTGGTGGCCTCATCGAGGATGAGGATCGGCGGGTCGGCCACGAACGCACGCGCGATCGTGAGCAGCTGCCGCTGACCCTGCGAGATGTTGGAGCTGTCGTCGTTGAGCTCGGTGTCGTATCCGTCGGCCAGCGTACGCACGAAGTGGTCCACGTGCGCGGCGTTCGCGGCGGCCATGATCTCCTCGTCGGTAGCGTCTTCACGACCATACGCGAGGTTCTCGCGGATTGTGCCCTTGAACAGCCACGTGTCTTGCAGGACCATGCCGAAGGTACGGCGCAGGTCGTCGCGGGTCATGTCGCGTGTGTCCACGCCGTCGATCAGGATGCCGCCATCCTGAAGCTCATAGAAGCGCATGAGGAGGTTCACGAGCGTGGTCTTGCCGGCGCCGGTGGGCCCGACGATAGCGACCGTCTGGCCCGGCAGCGCTTCGAGGGACAGGTCCTCGATCAGCGGTTTGTCGGCCGAGTAGCTGAACCGTACGTTGCGGAACTCCACATGCCCCTCGGCACGGCCCAGATGCACGGGCTCGAGGGTCTCAGGTACCTCCTCGGGAGCGTCGAGAAGCTCGAAGACGCGCTCGGCGGACGCCGCGGCCGACTGCAGCACGTTGGCCGCCGAGGCGGTCTGCACGATCGGTTGGTTGAACTGGCGCGAGTACTGGATGAACGCCTGCACGTCACCGAGCGAGAGAGACCCGCTCGCGACCTTGAGACCGCCGATGACGGCCACGCCCACGTAGTTGAGGTTGTTGAGGAAGTGGAGCGACGGCTGGATCGTGCTCGAGATGAACTGGGCGCGGAACGACGCCTGGTACAGGCCCTCGTTCTCGCGGTCGAACACCTCTACCGCCTCGGCCTGACGACCGAAGACCTTCACCACGTTGTGCCCCGTGAACATCTCCTCCACATGTCCGTTCAAGGTGCCAGTCTTCTCCCACTGCGCGGCGAACTGCGTGCGTGAGCGGCGCGCGATGAACATCGCGACCAGCACGGAGGCGGGGATCACCAGGAGCGAGATCACTGCGAGCAGCGGGCTGATCCAGAACATCATGCCGAGTACGCCGACGATGGTGAGCAGTGAGCTCAGGATCTGTGCGGCCTGCTGCTGGAGCGTCTGGGCGATGTTGTCGATGTCGTTCGTCACCCGCGAGAGCGTGTCGCCGCGGGAGTTGTCGTCGAAGTACTTGAGCGGGAGCCGGGCGAGCTTCTCGTCCACCTGCTTGCGCAGGCCGTAGATGGTGCGCTGCGTGATCCCGGCCATGATGTAGCCCTGTGCCCAGTTGAACACCGCGGAGAGCAGGTACACGCCGGCGAGGATGAGCAGCCACCTGGCCACCAGGTCGAAGTCCACGCCGGTGCCCACGACCACGTCCATCCCTGAGAGCATGTCGGCGAGCTGCTCGGCCTGCGAGGCGCCCGTCTCATCGCCCTGTGCGCGCAGCTGCGCGGCGGCGCCCTGGAGCATCTCGACGGCCTGGTCTCCCGTGGTCCCCTCGGGCAGCCGCTCGGCGAGGGCGGAGCCGATCACTCCCTCGAAGAGCACGTTGGTGGCGATACCGAGGATGCGCGGCCCGGCCACGCTGGCGGCAACCGCGAGCGTGGTGAGCAGCACCACGGCCACGAGCTTGCCCGCTTCGGGCTTGAGGTAGCCGCCGAGGCGCTTCATCGTGCCCCTGAAGTCGCGCGTCTTGGCGCCGCCCGCCATGAGGCCGTGCCCGCCGGGACCCATCATGGGGCCGCCCGGTCCGGGACCTCTGCCGGGGCCACCGGGGCCGCCCGCTCCGGGACCGCCCGCGGGAGTCCGCGCGGGTGCATGCGTGGTGTTCTCGCTCATGCGGCCTCCTCCTCGGTCAGCTGGCTTCTGACGATCTCTCCGTAGGTGGGGCAGCAGCCGAGCAGCTCATCGTGGGTGCCCGTGCCCACGATCCGGCCTTCATCGAGCACCACGATCATGTCGGCGTGCCTGATGGTGCTCACCCGCTGCGCCACGATGATTACGGTGGCGTCGGCGGTGTCGCGTGCGAGCGCCGCACGAAGGGCGGCGTCGGTCTTGAAGTCGAGCGCCGAGAAGCTGTCGTCGAAGATGTAGA
>CAZSUO010000143.1:0-670 GCA_964610065.1 uncultured Coriobacteriaceae bacterium
GCCGATCAGAAGGACGAGGACGAGCGCGAGGGTGGAGTCCATCCCGCCGTTCGTCCAGATGGCCAGCAACGAGCCCGACAGAGCGACCATCGAGCCCACGGAAAGGTCGATCCCCGACGTGGTGATCACGAAGGTCATGGCGACCGCCGTGATCATCGTCGGCGCGATCTGCCTCAGGATGTTCAAGACATTGGCAGACGTGAAGAACGAGTCCGCGGTGAAGCTGAAGAACGCGAAGAGGATGAGCAGCACACCGCCCACGGCAACGGTCAGGATGTTGCGCTGCAGCCATGCCTTGAGTCCGGCGTCACGCTGCAGCTTCGCGATGGGTGCGCCTTTGTCGCTGTTCTGGGCGGTCATCTCGTCGCTCACTGCCCGTGCCCCCGTCCCACGATGTCGCTGACCAACTCTTCCAGTGTCGCCGTCTTCGCATCGAGCTCCGACGCCATGGTGCCTTCGAACATGACGCAGAGCCGGTCGCAGACCGTGAAGAGGTCTTGCAAGCGATGCGTGATCAGGATGACGCTCACGCCACGTGCGGCGACCGTACGGATGAGCTCCAACACGGTGTTGACCTCGGTGACCGCCAGGGCTGCCGTTGGCTCGTCGAGGATGAGAAGGCGGGGATTGAACGCAACGGCCCGCGCTATCGCCACCGCCTGGCGCTGGC
>CAZSUO010000143.1:680-4843 GCA_964610065.1 uncultured Coriobacteriaceae bacterium
GCTGGCCGCCCGAGAGGTTGCGCACCGGGAGATCGGTGTACGGGATACGGATCCTCAGAGAGTCCAGCAGCGACCGCGCATCCGCGTGCATGCGTTTCGCATCAAGCATGATGCCGGCACGCGTGCGTGGCTCGCGTCCCAGGAAGATGTTGCCCGCGACGTCGATATCGTCGCAGAGGGCCAGGTCCTGGTAGACCATCTCGATGCCCACCTGGTGGGCGTCACGCGGAGAGGCGAAGACCGTTCGAGCGCCGTCGATCCATATCTCTCCCGAATCGGGGATGTAGGCGCCCGAGAGGACCTTCATGAGCGTGGACTTGCCGGCCGCGTTATCGCCGACGAGACCGACGACTTCGCCGGGGGCGACGCGGAGGGTCACCCCCCGCAGTGCTTCGACCGGGCCGAACCGCTTGCGTACATCCCTGAGGACAACGCGATCCGGAGCCTGCGCTGCAGCTACGGTGGTACCCTCCACGTCACACCCCGCTTCTCGATCGGCGAACCGGTCAAACCGTGCGGTCGTGCGGTGGGCGACTACTCGAAGATCGCCCGGAAGTCCTCGACGTTGTCAGAGGTGACGATCGCGATCGGCACGTCGATGAACGACTCGACGTCTTCGCCCTCGACGAGCGCCTTGCATGCAAGGACAGCCTCATAGCCCTCGGTCTTCGGATCCTGCTGCACGACGCCGACCACAAAGCCGTCGTCGATACCGCGGATGACCTCGGCCGTCAGGTCCCAGCCGAAGAGCTTGACGTCGGCCGTGCGATCCTGCGAACGGGTCGCGGCGACGGCGCCGACCATGGCGGGCTCACCGGTGGTGTAGAAGAGCTTGGTGTCCGCCTGCGCGGTGAAGAGGTTCTCCGCCGCGGCCATGGCCTCTTCCTGCTGGTTCTGACCGTCAACGGTCTGGGTGATCTTCGCGCCATCGGCTTCCACGACGCTCTTGAAGCCGTCGAGACGCAGGTTCTGGATGAACGAGTTCAGCGCACCGATGACGCCGATATTCTTGTCGGTGATGTTGTTGTCGGCCATGTAGTCGACGACGAACTGACCGATTTCCTCGCCGGCTGCCTCGTTGTCCACGCCGACCTGGCAGAGCACCGACTCATCCTCGACGATGGCGTCCACCGCAACGATCTTGACGCCCGCTGCCGCAGCCTCCTGGAGAGCCGGCTTCACGCCCTCCACGTCGATGGCGACGATCACGATGGCATCGAAGCCCTGGGTGACGAAGTTGTCGATCGCTTCATTCTGCTTGGCCGGGTCATCGTTGGCGTTGAAGATGGTCAGGTCGACGCCCGCTTCCTCGGCCGCTTCCTCGGCGCCTTCGTTCATCTGGTTGAAGAAGATCGCCTGCTGGTTGATCTGAACCAGACCGACCTTGATGGCCTCCCCACCGTCTGCTCCGTCTTCAGTGTCGGTGTCGGTCCCAGCGCAACCGGCCATCGAGACCGCGAGCATGGCGACCACCGCCATGATCGCTACGAGCCGCAGATCCCTAAGACGTCTCATCCCTCTCTCCCTTCCGACGAGCATTGCCTGGTAAACGATTACACCGCTCGGTGAATGTATGTACCCAGAGAGTCGCTGTCAAGGACTCCAGGAGCACGTGAATGCTCGAGTGTGAGCGTGTAAACGTTCTCGCGCCGTGGCAGCGAACACCACCACAGACATATACTGTTCTTGCCCGATCACGGATGAGGTCATCATGGCGATAACCATCAAGGACGTTGCGGGGCGTGCCGGCGTGTCGGTGGCCACGGCGTCGCGCGTGCTCTCCGGTGGCCGGAAGGTCTCCCCGGAGCTGGCCGACCGCGTGCGCGAGTCGGCGCGCGAGCTCGGCTACCGGCACAACGCCGTGGCCCGCGCGCTGCGGCACGGCCGCACCTCCTCGGTCGGGATGATCGTCCCCGAGATCGGCAACCCGTTCTTCCCGTCGCTGGTGGAGGCTGTGGAGCGGACCTTGAGCGAGTCCGGTCGCGACCTGCTCCTCTGCGATGCGCAGCAGGATCCCGCGATGGAGCTTCGTCGGGCACGGACGCTCATGGCACGGCAGGTCGACGGCCTCATACTCATCCCCGTGTCGGCCTCGGCGAGCCGGGCCGCGCTGGACGAAGTCGCATCGCAACTCCCGGTCATCCAGATGGACCGGTTCGTGACCGACTATCTCGGCGACTGGGTCGGTGTGGATGATGCACTGGGCATCGGTCTGGCGGTCGAACATGTCGCCGCCGTCGGCGCCCGGAACGTCGCGTTCGTCAGCGCTGAGCCCGAGTGCTCTTCGGCACAGCAGCGGTTGAGGGGTTTCTCGGAGACCATACGGCGGATGGGCCTGCCCGACTCAGGCGGCCGCCTGCTCGGAGAGTTCAGCGCCGGATGGGGTCGGGCGGCGGCACAGAAGCTGCTCGCGGGGCCATCCCTGCCCGATGCCGTGGTCTGCGGCAACGACGAGATCGCGGTCGGGTTGCTCGGCGAGTTCCGGCGCGCCCGCGTGCGGGTCCCTGACGACGTGCTGGTGACCGGCTTCGACGATATCCGCTTCGCCGCTCTGGCCGATCCCCCGCTCACCACGGTCCGCCAGCCGCATGAAGTGATCGCATCCGAGTGCATCCGGCTGCTCGACGCCCGCATGAACGACACCGACATCCCCGTGCAGCGCATCGCTATCGCGCCGTCACTCATCACCCGCGAGTCCACGGGGACCGCCTCATGAACGATGCCGTCGCGCTCGCCCAACGGCTGGTGCGGCTGGACACCGCCGGTGGTGGCGAGCGTGCCGCAGCCGAGGTGTGCGCCGAAGCGCTCGAGGGATCGGGTGCGAGCGTGGAGATCGTAGGGATGGCCGAAGGCCGGGCGCACCTGCTCGCCTCGGTCGGCGACACCACGCAGGCGCCGCTGGTGCTCTGCGGCCATCTCGACACCGTGCCGTTCGGCGACTTGCCCTGGACGCATGAGGCCCTGTCCGGTGACATCAGCGATGGCATGCTCCACGGCCGGGGCTCGGTGGACATGAAGGGTGGCGTAGCTGCGCTGGTCACCGCCGTCGCTCGGCACGCGGCCCTGCGCCCCGACGGTCCCGGCGTGCTGCTCGTGCTCACCGCCGGCGAGGAGACCGGCTGCAGCGGAGCCCGCCATCTCGTGGCGACACGGCAGCTGCCCCGCGGCGGCCCCCTCTTGATCGCCGAGCCGACGGGCTTACGGGTCGCGCACGGCCACAAAGGCGTGCTGTGGCTCGTGGCCTCGGCCAGAGGGCGCGCCGCCCACGGCTCTCGACCCGATCTGGGCGTGAATGCGATCGTGCCGCTGGCACGCTTCGTGTCCGAGCTGACCCGACGCGGCCTACCGGGCAGCCATCCTGAGATGGGCGGCGTCACGGTGAATGTCGGGACGTTCCACGGCGGGACGAAGATCAACCTGGTGCCCGACACGGCCTCCGCGGAGATCGACATCCGCCTGGTGGCCGGCGTCGACTCGCGGTTCGCTCTCGAGCAGGTGACAGCGCTGGCGGGTGATGACATCGGCCTCCACGTGATCGAGGACCTGCCCGCGGTCTACTCGTCGGCGCACGGGCCTTTCGCATCGCACGTGAGCGCCCGGTGCGAGGCGATGCGCGGCACCTGCGAGCACAGACCGCCGCTCTCGTACTTCACCGATGCGTCAGTGCTGGTGGGTGAGTTGCAGGCGAGCGAGGTGGTCCTGCTCGGACCGGGCGACGCTGACGGAGCGCATACCCTCGACGAGCGCTGCCCGGCAGCGCAGATCGAAGCGGCCGCCGAGCTGTATGAGGACATCCTGCGGACCCGGGCAGGCCGCTGATCGCCGGGTGCGTGAGTCCTCCGTAGACGCAGAGGTCCGCCTCGGTCGAGACGGACCCCGTCGGGCTCTGGCCTGCCTCAGTCTCGTCTGAGGCCGATGAACTGCGCCAGGTACAGCACCGAGACCAGTGCCGAGGCAACGTATGTGAGCGCCGCCGCCGTGAGCACGGTACGCGCTCCTGATTCCTGCCCGGGGATGACCGAGCCAGTGGCCGTCAGCCCCGCCAGCGCCCGCCTCGAAGCGTCGATCTCCACCGGCAGCGTCACGAACTGGAACAGCACGGCAGCCGCGAACAGCAGGATGCCGAGGTCGACCAGCATCGTCGAGAACGAGCTGCCGAAACC
>CAZSUO010000144.1:0-4809 GCA_964610065.1 uncultured Coriobacteriaceae bacterium
GAGGTCAACGTCGCCCCGGTGCTCGCAGAGATCGGCGCCCAGTCGATCGACGAGCTCACCGAGCTCACCTTCACCGCGACTGCCACCGACGCCGACCTTCCCGCCAACACGCTCGTGTACTCGCTCGGCGAAGGCGCCCCAGCAGGCGCTGCTATCACCGAGGGTGGTGTCTTCACCTGGACACCCGCCGAGGCCGAGGATGGCGCTCATGAGATCACCATCATCGTCTCCGACGGCGCACTGACCGACTCTGAGACCGTCACGGTCACGGTCGCCGAGGTCAACGTCGCCCCGGTGCTCGCAGAGATCGGCGCCCAGTCGATCGACGAGCTCACCGAGCTCACCTTCACCGCGACTGCCACCGACGCCGACCTTCCCGCCAACACGCTCGTGTACTCGCTCGGCGAAGGCGCCCCAGCAGGCGCTGCTATCGATCCGTCGACCGGTGTCTTCACCTGGACACCCACCGAGGCAGACGGCCCCGGCACCTTCGAGATCACGGTCGTCGTCTCCGACGGCGCACTCACCGACACCGAGACCATCACGGTCACGGTCGCCGAGGTCAACGTGGCCCCGGTGCTCACACCGATTGGCAACAAGAGCGTGAACGAGCGGACGTCACTCACATTCCGTGCGAGCGCGACCGATGCTGACGGCGACACGCTCACCTTCGCCCTTGTCGGCGAACCCGCAGGTGCTCTGATCAACACCACCACCGGTGTGTTCAGCTGGACGCCCACTGAGGCCCAGGGTCCCGGCACCTACACCTTCACCGTGAGCGTGTCAGACGGCGTGCTCACCGACTCGGAGGCCATCACGGTCACGGTGGCGGAGGTTGATGAGGAACTCGTGGTGACTCCCGTCGAGGGTGCTGGTCGTGTGGAGACCGCCATCGCGGCATCCAAGCTCGGCTTCGCGGCGGGTAGCTCCGAGTACGTCATCATCGCCACCGCCCGCAGCTTCCCCGACGCCCTTGGCGGCTCGGCGCTCGCGGGCGCCCTCGATGCTCCGATCCTGCTCACCGAGCCCGGCACGCTCTCCTCAGCCGTCAGTGCCGAGATCGCACGCCTGGGCGCCAGCCACGTCATCGTCCTCGGCGGCACCGGTGCCGTGAGCGATGTCGTCTACAAGGCCCTCGACGCACTCCCGACGGTCACCACCATCGAGCGCATCGCAGGCGCCACCCGCTACACCACCGCAGACGCGATCGCGAAGCGCACCATCGCCGAGATGGGCGATGCCTGGGATGGCACCGCGTTCGTGGCCACTGGCGAATCGTTCCCTGACGCGCTTGGTGCATCCCCGATCGCAGCCGCGAAGGGTTGGCCGATCTACCTCGTGCATCCCAACCCCGCCAACCACGATGCGCTCGTGGCCACGATGGATGGTGACGGGGTGGCCTCGGCACTGATCCTGGGTGGTACGGGGCCGGTCCCGGCGAGCTTCGAGACCAAGCTCGATGCGGCCTTCGGCGGCCTTGCGGTCGACCGTCTTGCCGGTAGCAACCGCTACACAACAGCCGTGACCGTTGCCACCTTCGGCGTGGAGCAGGCCGGTCTTTCCTGGGACGCCGTGGCCATCGCCACTGGTGAGGACTTCCCGGACGCCCTGTCCGGCGGCGCCCTCCAGGGTGCGAGCGGCTCGGTTATGTTGCTCGCGTACCCCGGCTATCTACACACCGAGGTCGGCAGCGTGCTGAGTGGTAACAAGGACTCCATATTTGAGGTGCGCTTCCTCGGCGGCACCGGCGCGGTCCCGCAGGGCATCAGGGACGCGGTGGTGCAGAGACTCAACTAGGGAGCACCGCACGATCCACGGCCCCGGTCACTCATTCGAGTGGCCGGGGCCTAGTCGTACGTGAGTCATGGCTCGTCGATCTGCAGACGAGTGGCCGCGTCTTGTGCCACTATCGTCACGTGATGGTTCCGGCGGCGGTCGCTGACCAGGGGAGCGGGGGCACGTGCACGAGCGCGTCTGGGCCGAGCTCGGCAATATCGACTACCTCCTCGATCAGCTCGCGCGTGCGGTCGAGCGGGGAGAGGTGCACCGCGACTCGTACGACCTGCTGGCCCCGCGGTACCTCGAGCGGCGTGCGGAGCTTGTGGCGGTGCTCGAGAGTGCGCGAATGCGTGAGACTGGTGTGCAGGGCGTCCCTGCCGCGCAGCGATCGGTCGAGCCAGTCTCGGGCTCGCAGGCCGCACCGGCGCTCGCGCCCTCCATCGCTCCGGCCGCATCGCCCGCACCCGCCATTCGCCCGACAGCCCCACGCCGCGAGCGCACGCCGCTCAGTTGGACGACCGTTCTCGTGGTGACCGGCGCCTTCCTCGTGATAGTCGCATCGGCCATCTTCGCGCTCGCCACCTGGGAGCTCTTCGGCCCGGTGTTCCAGTTCGTCTTCCTCTCGGTCCTCACCGCGGCCTTCTACACCGCTGGCGTACTCGTGCGCCGCCGGCTCGGCTCATCGGCGGGCGGCATCGCGCTCATCACAGTCGCCTCGGCGATGCTGCTCTTCGATGGCTGGATCCTCATATCCGGTTTCGAGCTGAGCGGCCCGTGGCCATGGGCGCTGTGGCTGCTCGTCTGCTCGGTGGCGTACTGGTTCACGGAACTCAAGCTCACCGGCGGCGTCTTCGGTGTCGCAGGCGCGGCCGCACAGATCGCCTGGTGGTGGCTCCTCGGCGACGGTCTCGGCTGGGACCCGCTTCCGCGGCTGGCGGGAATCGCCGCGGTCGCCGCGCTCTGGGCGTGGGTAGCGGTGCGGGGTCGCGAGACGCCGTCGACCGCTCCGCTGGCGCGCGTGCTCCGCTACGCGGCGCCGGTGACGGCGGGGCTGGCCGCACTCGGCTCGCTCGGAGTGCTCGCGGACGGCGAGACGGGCTTCGTTGCCGTGCTCTCGGTACTCGTCATCGGCTGGTCGGGCACCGCGATCGTTGAGCTGCTGACGCTGCAGCGACCACTGGGCGCGATCACACATCTCCCCGCGCTCTCGATAGCGCTCGGCGTCATCGGCTCGAGCACCGGCGGGTGGGGAGTAGTCATCCTGCTGCTCATCGGGGCGCTCGGTGCCGCCGCCTACGACGTCATCCGCGGCAGCGCGCTCCACGGCCTCCTGGCACCCGTGCTGGGCGCGGCTGGCGCGGCAGCGCTGGGCGTCACGCTCGGGATGTCCGAGGCTGCGCGCGTGGTCCTCATCGCGATCAGCGCATCGCTGTGGCCGGTGGCGAGTGCGGCGCTGCGCTTCAAGCTGGCCAAGCTCCCCGCGTGGTGTGCGGGGACCCGGAGTGCCGCGACCTCGCTCCACGCCGGTGGGATCGTGGTACTCGGCTTCGCATCGCTCGCACTGCTGCCGGCGATCGGGACGGTGCCGCTCGTCGGCGAGCCCTGGTTCGCCCGAGATGTCCTTGCGGTCGCCGGTGTGCTGTTCGCGTGGGCGGTCGCCGCGTTCGGCGGCCGGAGCGGGGTCGGCGCCGCAGGCTTCGTGGCGACGAGCTTCCTTCTGCTGGCAGCGCTCCTCGACCTCGCGAGTCCTCGGTGGGAGGCCGCGCTCCTGGCGCTGCCGTTCCTCGCGCTCGCGCTTGCGTGGGTGTTCGTGCGCGAGTTGATGGAGCGCCACACGGGACTCCCGGAGGCGCTGCTCCTGGGTGGCATGCGCGCACTGACTCCAGCGATCGTGGCGGTCGGGCTTCTTGCCGATGTGGTCGAGATCGGTGACGTCCACTGGAGCGCGTTCGTGCTGCTCTGGGCGGCGGCTGCCTGGTGGGTGGTCGACCGCGTGATCGACGGCCAGGCGTTATCGCTCGCGCCTGTGGCGTTCTTCGGCGTTGCGGGAGCGGCTGCCCTCGGCTGGTGGCTGGGTGTCCCTGCGGACGGGGCTGTGGCGGCCGCGACCTTCGCGCTTGCGGGCGCAGCGGTCGGCCTCGTGCTCCGCAAGCGCCCCGGTCTGGGCGGTGTCTTCGGCTGGGCACTCGTGGCCACGGCAACGCTCCACCTGGTACTCACGTTCGATCGCACTGGGTCGCTCGCCCTTGCGCTCGGTCTCACCGCTGCGGCGGCCGCTGTCGCCGTGGTCTCGAGCGGCTGGCGCGAAGGTGCGGTCGTTCCGGTCATCCTCGGCACAGGCGCGGTCCTGGCGGCGCTCGATCACTGGCATGCGGGTCCGTGGGCCACGGTCGCGGCACTCGGCGTAGCAGGTTTCGCATGCCTGGCGCCAACGCTCGTCCGGACCGGCGAACAGCCGCGTGAGTCCGCCCGGCTCGATCGCACGCTCGCAGCCGCGGGTCTCATCCCGCTCGGCGTCGGTGTGGTGATCGGGCTCGCCGCCTCAACGGGGCTGACGACCCCCGCATGGGCGCAGCTCTCCGGCCACCACTCGGCCGTCACGCTGCTGCTCCTCGGCGTATACCTCCTGGCGGCGTCGACCCGCTACCACCTCGAGCCCGGCTTCTACGTGGGCGCTGGCGTGCTGGTGCTCGCGCTCTTCGCCGAGCTCGACGCGGTGGGCGCCGACTGGGTGGAGCTCTACTCCACGCCCGCCGCGCTCTACCTCGCGTGGTGTGGATACCGCTGGGCGTCTCACGGCGAGGCCAGGCGCGTGCCGCTGGTAAGCGATCTCGGAGCGACTGCCGTCGCTCTCGGCCTGCCGTTCCTCGCGATGCTCGACCCGTGGCAACCGGCGCTCGACTCCTGGGTGCACACGTTCGCGGTCGTGGGTCTCGCGCTACTCGCGATGGTGCTCGGTGTGACGCTCCGGGTACGCAGCTACTTCCTCGGCGGCGTGGCGGCGCTCGTGCTCACCGCGCTCGTGCGGTC
>CAZSUO010000145.1:0-4791 GCA_964610065.1 uncultured Coriobacteriaceae bacterium
GCAGAGCACGAGGGCCTGCGTGGAGCGGTCCGCGGTGGTGATGCGCTCGAGGATGCGGACTCGCTGCCCGGCCACGATGAGCGCGTTCATCGCTCCTCCTTGCCGGTGAGCGCCTGCTCGATCCCACGCTCGATCGCGGTACGCGGGATGCGCCACTGTCCGAAGAACTTGTGCGCCGGAAGTGTCCCGGCCGCGATATGCCGGTGGATCGTGCGCTCGGAGACCTGGAGCAGGCCCGCCGCCTGCCCCACGGTCAGAAGCTCCGGCTCATTCTGGAGTGTCACAGTATCTCCTTTCGCTAACTGCTTGTTGACATCAACGGCTATCGGCGTAGAATCCTAGACAACCGAGCACAGGCGACAGGAGTTAGCGATGAGTTCGAGCAGCAAGCGGGATGATTCGACCGCGATCCGGAGCCTGCTCGCGGACCGGCTCCGCGCGACGGGAGATTGGCCGGGGTCGTGGGGAGACGGTCCTCTCCCGGCCGAGGCGTTCGATCGGTGGGTCAACGCATCGAGCCTCGGTGATTGGGCGCTCCACGCCACGACTCAGAGCGCTCAGGACCTCGCCGATTGGTGGCGCGATGCGGCGCCCGGTCTCCGGCACTACGTCCTCAACGGCGCGGAGATCAGCGCGGAGACCGTCGAGGCAGACGCTCCGGCATGGTGGCCGGTCTACGAGCGTACGCTCAGCGATGCCGTGGAGCCGTGGACTCGCCGGAGACTCGAGACGGCGCTCCTCGCCCTCGGTCCGGATGCAGACGACGATGACGTGTATGAGGCGGCGTTCGCCGTGGCACGAGAGCTCGGTGAGCGCACCGGCGCGGCGGTGGCCGATGCGTTCGAGTACGTCACGGAGCGGACTCCGCTCAAGGTGGCGCCGCTCAGGGGTCGCGTCATTCCAGGCGAGTGCGTGCCGCGTATCGAGATCACTGTCTCGTCGCCTCTCGTAGACTCGCGCGCGGTTGCGAGCCTATACGAGCGTCTCGCCGAGACGGTCCGGCCGCTCTACGGCACGCCGCCTAACGTCGAGCAGGATTCGGTGCGCTTCTATCTCGCGTATGAGGACCTCGAGCGATCGGGCGTCAGGAGCAAAGCGGCACGGCTCGTGGCGCTCCCCGCCGAGCTCCGCAAGGGTCGCAATCCAAACAGCGCCTCGGCATACTTCGGCAAGCTCCGAAAGGCGTTCCGCGAGGCGTTCACATTCGGTGGCGGCCTCGAGGGCGGTTTCATCGATTGGCTCGGCGTGAGCCGATCGGCAAAGTCCAAACGGAGGGGAGGTGATGCGAATGAGTAAGACGATAGCGCCGGGCCGCGTCTGGTGGTCCGAGAAGCGCTCAGGCAAGCGCCGTAGCAAGGTGATACGCGGCACGCTCGAGGAGGCGAAAGCGCTCCGCGATGCGATGCGGCACACGCAGACGACCGGCGAGTATGTCTCCCCTGCCACTATCACGGTTGACCAGACGATCGAGCGGTGGCTCGCTAAGGTCGCGGTCACGCGGTCCGCTTCCCCACGGCGCCGGGAGGCGATCGAGGAGTCCACGCGGCAGGGATACGCGGCGAAGCTCAGCGGCACGATCCGCGAGCATCTCGGTCCGATATTGTTCCAGGAGCTCGCACCATGCGATATCGACGCCTACCACTCGTGGGCGCTCGAGAATGAGGTGACGCGACTCGGGCGGCCGGTATCGCCGAACACGCTCCGCAAGCGGCACGCGGCGCTCAAGCTGGTACTCGATTGGGCGATCACTCAGGGCCTCATCAAGCACAACGCGGCGAACCTCACGGCTCCTCCGGCCGAGGTCCGCGTGAAGCGGCAGGCGTTCACGGTCGAGGACGTGGGGAAGATCCTTGCGGAGGCCGCGGGTACGGACCTCGAGCTCCCCGTCCTGCTCGCCGTGAGGACGGGGCTCCGGCTTGGAGAAGTGCTCGGCCTAAGGTGGGAGGCGGTTCGCCTCGAGGACCGTGAGATCAAGGTCCAGACGACCGTGACGGAGGCGCCGACACTCGCCCTCAAGCCGTACCCCAAGACGAGCGCCTCGGCCGCGACACTCAAGATAGGCCCGGAGCTCGCGCGGCTCCTCAAGGAGCACAAGCGGGCACAAGCGGCGATGATCCAGGCGAAGCGCGCCGAGGTCGCGGCGAGTCTGCCCGCAGGAGCGCCGGATGAGCTCATAGCGGCGATGCACGCCGAAGCATGGTCAGACCTCGGGCTCGTGTTCTGCACGCCGCGAGGCGGGCTCCTGAGGCCCTCAGACGTCTCGAGGGACTTCACGGCCGTCCTACGGGCGCTCGAGGAGCATGAGGAGATCACGCGGAGGATCGTCACGCGCGGCGCGAGCTTCCATTCGCTCCGGCACACGCACGCGACAACGCTCGTGGGCGCCGGGAAGTCGATCGATAAGGTCCAGCGCCGGATGAGGCACAAGTCCGCACAGGTCACGATCGAGTTCTATCTCCACGCGCAACCGGGCGAGGATGACGACCTCGCGGAGATCGCCGAGGCGGCGTTCGTCGCCCACGATCAGGCTACGATGCACACGAAATGCACATTTCCAGACGCAAAAGCGGAGACGCAAGAGCGCGTCTCCGCAGGTAGATGATGGTGGGCCCGGTAGGATTCGAACCTACAACCAAGGGATTATGAGTCCCCTGCTCCACCATTGAGCTACGGGCCCGGGTGGCCGCCAGACGCCTCGGCCACCAGCGCGCCAATGATACCAGCATCTGTCATCCGCGCGGAGTGGTTCGGCTCGGCGCCATGCACCGTCACTCCACCCGCAACGCCTGCTCGATCGACAGGCGCACGGCTTCGCTCACTGCGCCCACACCGCCCACGACGCGCGCCTGTGCGATGTCCGGCGCCTGACTCCGGAGATAGGCGCCCACCGGTTCGTCGAGATACGCCGTGTGCGTCAACAACAGGATCGAGGTCTCTCTCGCCTGCATCGGGCCAGCGGCGAGTGCATCGGGAAAGTCCTGACCGGTGGCCACGGCGACACCGTCCGGCGTAAGACCCAACCTGTCGATCCCGAACTCAGCCACCTCGACTGCGGTCGTGTACCGGCTGTCGCCCGCCAGTCGCTCAACGCTTTCCGCGCCAAGTGACGTCTCAAGCATGCGCTCCAGCGTCGCAGGCACGGCACCCGTACCACCGAGCACGAATGCCTGGTCCACACCCGCCGCCCGCATCCGGTCCACCAGGCCCTGGTGCCGTTCGGCCTGCGGAGGTACGAGGAATATCGGAAACGCGTACAACGACGCAATGGGCGACGCGGCGAGCGCGTCCGGGAACGCCTCGCCCGTGGCGACGAACGCAGTGTCCAGCTCGATCTCCTGGTGAGCGAGCTCCCCCGCAACGCGCGCGGCGATCGCCTCGGCGGTCTCGTAGCGGTCCGCCCCGGCGATGCGGTCCACAACATCGACACCGGGCACGTCCGCGAGCTCCTCGCCGACGGCCGCTGACACCGCCCCGGTCCCGCCGAGTATGACCACCTCTGACGCGCCGAGCCGCTCGATCTCCTCGGCCACGACCTCCGGGAGATGCCCGGGCTCCGTCAGGAGCATGGGGGCACCGAGCAGCCCGGTCAACGCCGCCCCGCCGAGGGCATCGGGCCAGTCGCGTGCAGTGGCGATGATGACTGCTGAAGCCCCATCCCGAAACGCGTCGCGCGATGCCTCGATCGCCGTCGTCACACGGTCGGGTCCCGCGACACGCGCCACCTCGAGCCCCGCGGCCGCCTGCCATCGCAGCGCGTATGAACCTACACCCTCACGGGCCTCTACGCGCAGATAGTGATCCCCCGTCTGCCGCGCCCGGTAAACGATGCGCTCGTCGCAGCCCGCAGGGAGACCGGAGAAGGCGTCAAAACCCCAGGGGAGATCGATCCACGTCGTCCCCGGCCGGTACAGCCGCAGGTCGAAGTCGGCGTCATCGGGCACATCCATGTCGACAGACAGGACCTGCCCCGCGGTCAGGTGGATGGAGTAGTAGTCGTCCGGCGCTCCCCCGGTCTGGAACGCCCCCGCCACCGGAGAGGGCGGCAGCACGGCGCCCGGCAGCACGTCATCCGGCTCGCCAGCACTGCGCGACCACGTCAGCGTGTACGGGCCGGATCCCTGGTAGGCGGTCACCAACACCGTGTACGCGGCACTGACCGGGGCGGCCATCGCACACGACTCCTGACTGCCGAGGGCGGCCGAGCTGGCGACCATCTCAGGCCCCTCGGGGCCGTCCGTATACAGACCCAGATCGAAATCGGTCCCGGCCGGACCCGAGAGCTCGATGGTGAGAACCTCACCCGCCGCCAGGTCGATCGTGTACTCGTGATCGTCATGCTCGGCGATGTGGTCCGCGGTCACCGGCGACGCGGGCAGCGGCCCCTTGTCGATGAACGCAACAGGCGAAGGCGCCGCTATCGCCGCTGCGGGCGCCCCGACCATCGCGAGCGCCACCAGAACCGCGATCGAACGTGCGTGCATCGGCATCTCCTCCCCGGGTTACGTACACTTCTCAGTGTACCCCACGCGCAGTGGCTGGTCGGCGCCCCTGTAGCCCGACGAATGCGCCACGGGCTGTTGCGGGACTCGGGGGGTATCCGTATAATCGGCAATCGCGCCACAGGCGCCGCATTCCTCGGTAGCTCAATCGGCAGAGCATCCGGCTGTTAACCGGAGGGTTGTAGGTTCGAGTCCTACCCGAGGAGCCACACACACCCGGAAGCCCCGCACACGCGGGGCTTCTGTGATTCCTGCCACCACGGCTTCTGTGATTCCTGCCACCACGGCTTCT
>CAZSUO010000146.1:0-4734 GCA_964610065.1 uncultured Coriobacteriaceae bacterium
ATTCTTACGTGAGGCAACGATTCTGTTTGGACGACATTTTTGATGAGGCAATTCGTGGGCTTCCAACCCGCCCGGCGTCTGCTACACTGCGCGTGACGGCTCAACGGCGAGCCGATCCATAGAATCGAGCAATGACGCTCACACGGACCTACGGGTCCGGGTGGGCGTTTTGGTTTTTCCGGGCAGGAAGGCGGGTCGGCGATGCGTGAGTTCGCGGTCTTCTGGGGCTGCACGATCCCCGCGCGTTTTCCGTTCATCGAGAAGGCGACGCGGGTCGTGTTCGATGAGCTGGGCGCCGCTGTGCACGAGCTTCCGGGGCACACGTGCTGCCCGGAGGGAACGCTCGTCAAGGCGAACGACGAGACGGTCTTCCTGGCGGCGGCGGCCCGCAACCTCGCGCTCGTGGAGCGTGCGGGGCTCGGTGTGGTGACGCCGTGCAACGGCTGCTACTCGACGTTCCGTGAGGCGGCGAGTCATCTCGCAAGCGACTGGCGTGACAGGGAGCGCATCAACGAGCGCCTCCGTGCCGAGGAGCTGCACTACTCCGGTGACCTCACGATCACACACTTCGCCGAGTGGCTCGCCGACACGGTGGGTGCGGGTTCGCTCTCGGCGCGAGTGACCCGGCCGCTCAAGGGGATGCGGATCGCGGTGCACTACGGCTGCCACCTGCTGCGCCCCCAGCCCGCAGTGCGGTGGGACGACCCCCTCGAGCCGACGAAGGTCGAGGAGCTCGTGAAGGCGCTTGGCGCCACGGTGGTGGACTACACGACCAAGATGCAGTGTTGTGGCGGGGCCCTCGATCGCGTCGGCGAGCGAGACGGCTCGCTGGCCTTCTGCCGCAGCAAGCTCCGCGACGTGCAAGCCGAAGGCGCCGACGCCCTCGTGGTGGTGTGCCCCAGCTGCTTCCAGCAGTTCGACCTCAATCAGGCGGCGCTCCAGCGCGGCAACGAGGACATCGACGTGCCCGTCTTCTACATTTCGGAGCTGATCGCGCTCGCGATGGGTCATGAGCCGTCGGATCTCGGGCTGGACATGCACCGGGTCCCCGTGACCCGCTTCCTCGAGAGCTGGGAGGTCCGCTCCCGCGATCGCGAGCGGCTCGCCGAGCGGTTCGACGTGTCGTTGCTCGAGAAGTGCAACGCGTGCCGCGCGTGCACCGACGACTGCCCCGTCTGCAAGGCCGACCCCGCCTTCCAGCCGCTCGAGATCATCGAGGCGCTGCTGGGCGGCGGGATCGACGATGTGCTCGCCGAGGGGCAGTTGTGGAAGTGCCTCGAGTGCTACACGTGCCAGGAGATGTGCCACAGCCGCATCGGCATGGCGGGCGTGTTCCGCGAGCTCAAGGAACTCGCGATGACGCGGGGCCACGGCCCGGAGTCGGTCGGAGCGGCGTACGCGGAGTTCCTGAAGACCGGCGCTCTCGGCAAACCGCGCCAGAGCGCTCGCACCAAGCTCGGCCTCGGACCACTGCCCGCGGGCGGCGGCGACGTGGTCGCGCGGCTCTTCGATATCCATGCAGCAGACACGAAGGCCGCACCCGGTAAGGGTCCGGCGAGCGCAGAGAAGGAGTGACCGTCATGGCATACGATCTGGGCCGGTACGACGGGTTCTCACCCGACAACTATCGCGAGGAGTCGCCGTTCAAGATCCATGGCGGATGCGGCCTCATGGGCATCTGCGACGAAAGCGGCGCGCTCATGAGCGGCGAGGAGCCGATCCGTGCGATGGCGGTGCAGCGCGATCGGGGCAACGGTCTCGGCGGCGGGTTCGCCGGATACGGCATCTATCCCGAGTTCCCCGACCACTACTGCTTCCACATGATGTACCACGACCTCCGCGCGAGGGATGAAGCCGAGGAGATCCTCCGGTCGCGCTTCGTCGTGGACCATGCCGAGCCGATGCCCACGCGTCCCGTCCGCGGCATCCACGACGCGCCGATCCTGTGGCGCTACTTCATGACGCCGCGCGAGGAGTCGCTCGAGGAGCTCGACCGCAGCGCCGAGGACTTCGTGGTCGGCACCGTGATGGAGATCAACGCGCGCGTGGACGGCGCCTTCGTGGCCTCGAGCGGCAAGAACATGGGCGCGTTCAAGGGAGTGGGGTACCCCGAGGAGATCGGGCATTACTTCCAGCTCGAAGACTACGCCGGTCACACGTGGGTCGGACACAACCGGTTCCCCACGAACACCCCCGGCTGGTGGGGCGGCGCGCACCCCTTCACGCTGCTCGACTGGTCGATCGTGCACAACGGCGAGATCTCGAGCTACGGAATCAACGCGCGGTACCTCGAGCAGTTCGGGTACGCATGTTCGCTCGGCACGGACACCGAGGTGGCCGCGTACCTGTTCGATCTGCTGCTGCGCCGTCACCGGCTGCCGGTGGAACTCGCCTGCACGGTGCTTGCGCCGCCGCTGTGGTCGGAGATCGAGCGGATGCCGGCTGAGCGCGCCGCGCTCATGCGGTCGCTGCGGGCGGTGTACGGTCCGGCGATGCTCAACGGCCCGTTCGCGATCGTGCTGGGCTTCAACGGCGGCATGGTCGCGCTGAATGACCGGATCAAGCTGCGCCCGCTTGTGGCGGCCCGCAGCGGGAGCAGGCTCATGGTCGCCTCCGAGGAGAGCGCAATCCGCACCGTGATGCCCGAGCCGGACACGTTGTGGACCCCGCGCGCCGGTGAGCCGGTGATCGCACGCGTCAAGGGCATGGAACTTCCATTCCACAGCACCCTTCACGCCACCCCAGCCGAGGTCTCCTGTGCGGTGACCGCGGCCGACGCCTGTCATGAACTCGAGGAAGTGGCGGTCTAGCATGCAGCAGACGTTCGTACAGCCCGAATTCCGGGTGAAGATCGACTACGACAAGTGCCACAAGTGCGGGCGCTGCGTGCAGCAGTGCGGGTGGGGCGTCTACGACTTCAACGAGCGCCCCATCCCACATGATGAGAAGTGCCGCGCGTGCCATCGCTGCGTCACCTACTGTCCGGCGCACTGCATCACCATCGAGAAGAACACGCTCGCGTTCCGCGACAACGACAACTGGTCGGCAGACGCGCGCAAGGCCGTATGGACGCAGGCCGATTCGGGTGGCGTGCTGCTCACCTCGATGGGCAATCCGAAGCCGTACGAGCGCATCTTCGACAAGCTCGTGCTCGACGCGTGCCAGGTGACCAACCCGTCGATCGACCCGCTCCGCGAGCCGATGGAGCTGCGGACCTACCTCGGCCGCAAGGCCGACAGCGTGGCGGTCGAACCCGACGGTGAGGGTGGCTTCAAGCTCGCCGGCGACGCGGGTGTCGCACGCAACATCGAACTGGCCGTGCCGATCGTCTTCGCGCCGATGAGCTACGGCTCGGTGTCGCTCAACGTGCACCGTTCGATGGCGATGGCCGCGCAGCGCCTCGGCGTGACGATGAACACGGGCGAGGGCGGTCTGCATGAGGATCTCTACCCCTACCAAGACCGCATCATCCTGCAGGTGGCCTCCGGCCGCTTCGGGCTGAGTCCCGAGGTGCTGAAGCGTGCGGCGGCGCTCGAGATCAAGATCGGACAGGGCGCGAAGCCCGGCATCGGCGGGCACCTCCCCGGCGAGAAGATCGACCGGGACGTATCGGCCACCCGTATGGTGCCGCAGGGCAGCGACGCGATCTCACCCGCACCTCACCATGACATCTACTCCATCGAGGACCTCCGGCAGCTCATCTATGCGCTCAAGGAAGCGAGCGGCTACCGGCCCGTCGGCGTGAAGATCGCGGCCGTGCACAACGTGGCCGCCATCGCGAGTGGCATCGTGCGCGCAGGCGCCGACTACATCTACCTCGATGGGTTCCGGGGCGGCACCGGCGCCACCCCACAGGTGGTACGCGATCACGTGGGCATCCCGGTGGAGATCGCAATCGCCGTCGTGGACCAGCGTCTGCGCGACGAGGGCATCCGCAACCATGCCTCCATCATCGCGGCGGGCTCGATCCGCTCCTCGGCTGATGCTGCCAAAGCGATCGCGCTCGGTGCCGACGCGGTGGCCATCGGCACGGCGACACTCCTCGCGTTGGGGTGCCACCTGTGCCAGAGCTGCCACACGGGCAAGTGTTCGTGGGGCATCACGACCCAGCGTCCCGAGCTCACGCGGCGCATCGACCCCGAGTGGGGCGCCGAGCGGCTCACGAACCTCGTGAACGCATGGAGCCACGAGCTGCAGGAGATCCTCGGCGCGCTGGGTGTGAACGCCGTGGAGAGCTTGCGGGGAAGCCGCGAACGGCTGCGCGCGATCGGGCTCGACGAGCAGACGTGCCGGATCCTCGGCGTCAAGCCGGCCGGACTCTAGAGGGAGGGTGAGAACGATGATGACAGCAGCGACGAGCACACCTCCCGCGGGCGTGATCGAGGGATACCGCCAGGCCGCGCCGCTGGTGGAGCGCAGCGGTCTTGAGGCGCACGTGGATGCCACGGGCGTGTACTTCCAGCAGCTCAACGACACCGTCCGGCGGCTGGTGGCCGAGGGTGTCGCCACCGTGCGCATCACGGGCGTGAACGGACAGCGGTATCTCGGCGCCGGACTCGCGGCTCCCGGCGTGAGGATCGAGGTGCATGGCACAGCCGGTAACGACACCGCGATGTTCATGGACGGCGCGGAGATCGAGGTCTTCGGCAACGCGCAGGACGGCGTGGGCAACACCATGAGCGGCGGTCGCGTCATCGTCCACGGTGACGCGGGCGACGTGCTCGGCTACGGGAT
>CAZSUO010000147.1:0-4659 GCA_964610065.1 uncultured Coriobacteriaceae bacterium
GAGATGCCGAATGGCTGGCGGTTGTTGTTCTTCCCCGATCCGGACGGCCTGGAGATCGAGATCAAGCAGCTGTAGCGAGGTCGCTGCTCAGGCGTCGGCAGAGGCCTGCCCGACCGCATGCCGCCCGTTATCCGATCGTCGCGCCGTTGCGCGAGCGGCCGAACACCGCGTGCCAGAACACGCGGTCGGCGAGCAAGAGCGCCGCTCCCACGCCGATGTAGATAGCGCCGAGGATGCCCGCGCCGATCTGGTCGGGAGCCACCACCAGGCGGCGCAGCATGATGCCGCCCCCCATCATGAACGCGACGAGCGCCCATGACCTGATTGAGAAGAATCCCGGGAACCAGGCACGTCCGCGCTCGCGGATGCGCTCCACGGCGCGCTCGGCCACCCCTTCGAGCAGGTAGCGCGACTTGATGACGCCCAGGGCGAGCCCAACGGCCAGCGCGTAGGCGTGCCACGAGCGCCCCTGGATGTACGCCGCGCCGCGCACGAGCAGGATGCTCGCCCCGATCAGCCACATCAGCGCTCCAGCCACGAGCTGTGTGCGTATCCCGGCGCGCGGCCACAACAAGCGCGGCTTCTCGGGATGATGCTCGGCCATGTAGGGCCTTCCGTCCGGGTGTGTCATGGGCTGATGTGCAAGGCGGATGCCACCCGGCTCACCTCGTGGCATAGTAGCGTACGATGACCGATTCGCCGAGGAGGTCCGCATGGAGCCGCTCGTACCTGGCGTGTATTCCGAGGTCGGCAAGCTGCGCACGGTGCTCGTGCACCGCCCGGGCGCAGCGCTCGAACGGCTGACCCCCGCGAATCGCTCCGACTTCCTGTTCGACGACGTGGTGTGGGTCGAGCGGGCGGCGGCCGAGCACGACGCGTTCGTGCGGCTGCTGCGCTCGCGAGACATCGAGGTCCTCTACTTCCACGAGTTGCTGGCCGAGGCGTTCGACGCGTCCGTCGCGGCACGCGAGGAGGCCATCGCAAGCGCGGTCTCGTCCTATACGGTCGGCCTCTCACTTGTTTCCGAGCTGCAATCGTTCCTGCGTGCGCTGCCATCCGCGGTGCTTGCCCGCACGCTCACCGGCGGACTCCTCGTCTCCGAGATGGACGGCATCGACGTGGAGGCACTCCGGCGGCGGTCGCTGGGTGCGGTCCTCGCGGAGCCGCAGAGCTTCGTACTGCCGCCGCTGCCCAACACGGTGTTCACGCGCGACTCCAGCGCCTGGCTGTACAGCGGCGTGGTCTTGCCGCCGCTCTTCTGGGCCGCCCGTCGCATGGAGGTCGTGCTCGTCTCGCTCATCTACCGCTTCCATCCGCGGTTCGTGGCCGCGGACTTCGACTTCTGGTATCCGGCCGACGGTGATACCGGGCGCTTTCCCGTGGAGGACTTCAGCCAGGGCTCGTCACTGGAGGGTGGCGACGTCATGCCGCTCGGTAACCGCACCGTGCTCATCGGGCTGGGCGAGCGCTCCACCGGACGCATGGTCGAGCACGTGGCGTCGGCGCTCTTCTCGGCAGGCGAGGCCGATCGCGTGATCGTGTGCCGCATGGCGCAGGAGCGGGCCTACATGCATCTCGACACGGTGATGACGTTCGTCGATCACGACGCCGTCACGCTGTTCCCGCCGGTCATCGAGGACATGCAGGTGTTCAGCGTGCGCCCGGGTGACAGCGCCGACAGCTTCGAGGTCACCGAGGAGAAGGGCATTCTCGAGGCGTGCGCCGATGCACTCGGCGTGCCGAAGATACGCACCATCGAAACGGGTGGGGACCACTTCCAGGCCGCACGCGAGCAGTGGGACGACGCCAACAACGTAGTGGCGCTGGAGCCGGGCGTGGTGGTCGCGTACGACAAGAACGTGCACACCAACGCCAAGCTTCGTGCGGCCGGTGTCGAGGTGCTGGAGATCGACGGCTCCGAACTCGGCAAGGGCCGCGGAGGCGGTCACTGCATGACCTGTCCCATCGTCCGCGATCCGGTGAGGTGACGGCATGGACGTGACCCAGCCCGGTCCGCTCACCAACCCCACGCTGGAAGTGATCGCACGCCGCTCATCCACGCGGACGTACGACCCGACTCCGCTGACCGACGATGAGCGGCAGGCGATCCTCCACGCCGCGCTCCGCGCGCCGACAGGCGGCAACATGGTGCTCTACTCGATCATCGAGGTGGAGGATCAGGCCATCAAGGAGCGTCTCGCCGTTCTGTGCGACGATCAGCCGTTCATCGCCTCGGCGCCGTGGGTGCTCGTGTTTGTTGCCGATTGGCAGAAGTGGACGGACCTGTTCTCGGCAAGCGCGGTGGCCGAGGTCGACGCCGAGGCTCACCGCACGGACGTCGGCCCCGGCGACCTGATGCTCGCGTCCGCCGATGCCCTCATAGCGGCGCAGACTACCGTGATCGCCGCGGAGTCACTCGGCATCGGCTCCTGCTACATCGGCGACGTCATCGAGAACGGCGAGGAGGTCGCCGGGTTGCTCGATCTCCCGCCGCACACGTTCCCCGCCGCGATGCTCTGCCTCGGGCGTCCGCGCAAGCGCAGGGAGCCGATCGGTCGCTACGGGCGGCGGCTCGTCCATCGGGACAGGTACCAGCGCATGACACCCGCCCAAATCGCCGAGGCCACCCAGGAGCTGGGAGAGCTACACGCACCGTCGGGACTCCCGCCGGACGTCTCGGACTATGCGCAGGCGGTGTACCGGCGCAAGTTCGCCTCGGCGTTCATGGCCGAGATGAACCGCTCGACGGCCTGGTGGATGGAGCGCTGGAATCGGGGATAGCGGCGGGCGTAGACTACCGGCGCATCCGCGCTCGTCACTGGACGATGAGCATGCCTTCATTGCCGCCGCCGCCACACTGGATGGCGTACGTGCCCGCGGTCAGCGTCGGCAGCTCCACAGTGCCGCCGTTCGAGATGTCGGCAGACACGCCGAGGTCGGGGAACACGATCGTGGTTCGGCACTCGGTACCGGGGCCGAACGTCACGGTCAGCGGCAGGCCGACCTTCGCACTGATGATAGCGGGCGAGAGACCCTTGCCGGTGTCGGCGATCGCGATGGTCTGAGCGGTGCCGTCGGCCGCCACCTCGGCGGGTGTCGCGTCCGCGGCCGTGGGCAGCGTGTATCCCACCGCGGCCAGCGTGCGCTGCACTTCGGCGGGGTCGAGAAGCGCGGGGTCGTAGGCAACGGTGAGCACCAGGGTCTCGGTGTCGAGGGTTGCCGTGGCGGCTCCCTGGACGTTCGCTATCGTGTCGAAGATGTGCGCGGACTCATGGGCCGCGTCAGAGCCCTCGAGGAGTTGGACGGGGATGTCCACGGAGGACGTGCCTTCCGCCTCAGAGATGATGTACGTGATCAGCGTGCCCTCGGTCTTCGTTGTGCCGGGGGCTTTCGCCGACTGGATGTTGGTGATCACGAACGCCACGCCGACGATCAGTACGGCGGCGGTGATCAGTACGGTACGAGGTGTCGGTCTCATTGTTGCTCCAGTGGTCGTGAGGCGGGCACCGTTCACGGCACTCTAGCACACCACATGCCAGCGCCCTGAGCGGACAGAACGGGTCGGGTGGCGCGCGGGCACGTCGTTTCTTGCCACCCGGAGCAGCGGAATGACTCGCGCGTGATCATTCCGGAAGTCTGCGGTGCTCAGGTTACGTGAACTAATGCCGATACCACATTCAGGTGACTCTCCCAGGCACCGGAGCGATGGTGCGAACACAGGAGACGGAGCGATAATGGCGACGATCATGACTCGAGGAACATCCCGGATAGCGCTGGCGCTCATCCTTGTGATGTCTCTGATGCCGGGAATCGTTCCGGCCAGTGCCGCCGAGGGTGCTCCCGCGCCCGAGAGGCCGCTGCTTCGAGGGTCCACGGTGGCGAGCGATGTGGGTTCGCCGCCGGTCGAACCCGGCAAAGCATACGTTGACGGTGAGCTGATCGTCCGGTTCCGGCCGGGGTTGCCCACCACCGCGGCCGCGGCGGCTCACACCAATGCCGGCGGCCGGGCGGTGCGCTCGTACAAGATCGTCGAAGGTCTTCAGCGCGTGCAGCTGACGCGTGGGCAGAGCGTTGAGGACGCCATCGCCAAGTACGAGGCGATGCCCGACGTTCTCTACGCGGAGCCCAACTACATGAAGTACGCCACGGCGCTGCCGAACGATCCGCGCCTGGCGGAGCAGTGGGCGATCCACAACACAGGCCAGACCGGTGGCACCGCCGACGCCGACATCGACGCGCCCGAGGCGTGGAACCGTACCACCGGCTCGAGCGATGTGATCATCGCCGTCATCGACACCGGCGTGGACTACAACCATCCCGACCTGGCCGCCAACATGTGGACCAACACCGGTGAGATCCCTGACAACGGGGTCGATGACGACCATAACGGCTACGTCGACGACGTGTATGGCTGGAACGCCGTTGCGGACAATGGGGACCCGATGGACGACCAGGGTCACGGCACACACTGCGCCGGCATCATCGGAGCGGTGGGTGGCAACGGCAAGGGCATCGCCGGCGTGAACTGGGACGTGTCGATCATGGCGCTCAAGTTCCTGGACTCCAGCGGCAGCGGTTCGAGCACCGACCAGCTCGAGTGCCTCGAATACGCCCGGGAGATGGGCGCACACCTCACCAGCAACTCCTATGGCGGCTGGT
>CAZSUO010000148.1:0-4640 GCA_964610065.1 uncultured Coriobacteriaceae bacterium
TGCGTATTCGCGCACGAGCTGACCGTAGACGTCGTAGTCGTAGCGGGTGGCGGCCCCGAAGTCCCACGTGAGCACGTTTCCCTCGGGCAGTGAGCGTTCGAGGTTGCCGCGCGCGTCGTAGATCGACACGGCAAAGAGCGAGAGGCGGCTGTCATCTGATGTGAACTCGCGGCCCGAGGCGTCGTAGGTGCGCTCGACGCTCCACTCGCACACGCCCGTCTCTGGAGCCTGGTACTCGTCGCGGATAGCGTGCCCGGCGGCATCGTAGGCATGCGTGAGAAGGTCGCTGATCTCGCCGTCTGCGCTTTGCCGGTACGACCGCACCTCACGCCCGAGACAGTCGTATTCGCTCACGCTCGTCACACCCGCGGCATCGGTGGTGCGCACTGCGCGCCCGGCCAGGTCGAAGTCGACCTGTGTCACGAGCGTGCCGGACGCGTCGTGTGACGCTGTGACATTGCCGAAGCCGTCGATCGCCTTGGTCTCGACAAGATCCACTGGGCCCGCCTCAGCGGAGAGCTTGATGTCCTTCTGCGTGACGGTCTGCGCCTCACCTGAAGAGGCGAAGTCTGCGTAGGTGGCGACCGCCCACGTCGTGGGACCCACCTGCTCGCGCTCTTCTGAGAGCAGGCCCTCTGCCGTGTAGACGTACTCGGTCACAGCGCGGTCGTGCTCGGTGAGCTGTCGCTCTTGGCGCACGACCTCACCGGTGCCCTCGAAGCCGGTGGTGCCGTGAGTGTAGTAGGTGGTGGACCCGCGCGGGTCTGTCACGCGCACGAGCTGGTCGAGCGTGTCGTAGGAGTACGCGGTGCGGTGGCCCTCCTCGTCCCACTCGTGAAGCGTGTTGCCCCTCGAGTCCATCTGGCGGCGCACGGTCTTGCCGACAGGCGATACCTCTTCGACCGTCTCATTGGCCGGGTTGTATGCGTAGGTCCAGGTCACGGTGGCCTCATTCGAGACCTTCGGACTGGTCATCGATGCGGTGGTGCCGGTCGGGTTGAGCGTGTAGGTGCGGGTGATCGGGGCGTTCGTGACCCATCCGCCCGAAGCGCCCAGGGCATGCCCGTACGTCGTGACCCTCGCACTCTGGCCACTCACGGAGAACTCCGTGTCGGCCCGCTCTTCGCTCGGAGCAAGGCGCTGCCGTGCACTGGTGTGCTCAAGCCGTCCATCCGTGCCGTACTCGAACTCCCAGGCCGGGCTTGTGCTCGCATCAATGCTCCCGGTGGCACCAAGCGAGGTCATCTTCCCTGCAGTGTACCCGTAGTCGACGGCATACTCGCAGTCGGCATCCCCGTCGTAGCGGGTGACCGACGGCGTGCCTGAGGTCGCATAAGTGACCGTGCGCGTCCCGGCCGTTGTGGCATAGGTGGCCGAGGCCACGTGCCCGCCGGAAAGCGCGACGGTGATCGACTGGCCGTTTGCCGCAGTGATCACAAGCGAGTCGGGTGCCCACGTGTACGTGACGATGTTGCCGTGCTTGTCTTGGACAGAAAGCAGCCGTCCGGTCGCAGTGTTGAAGGACTCACGCGTACGCTCCTTGTCAGTGAGCACCCACCTGGTGCCGGACTCTTCAAGCGTCAGGCGGTCGTAGCTACCGTTTGGCGCGAAGTACGTGCCGCCGCTCAGCACGAAGGAGTGCTCGTCGCCCGAACCATCGGTGTACACGGCGCCGTAGGGGCTCGCCTGGATGGTGCGCTCGAAGCCGAAACGCCAGCCCGGCGCGCCGGCAAGCATCCCGGGCGCGGTGCTCTCGCTGCTGTAGTGCCGCGTGACCTGCGCCTCTGGACCGTACGAGGCGATGGCGAGGTCGGTGACATCGGCCTGAAGCGTACCCTCATCGAGGGCGCTTGCGAGCGAGTGCTCGGCCGCCTCGCCGATGTCGTAGACCGTGTCCTGGTCAAGATCGTTCACGCGAACGGTGCGGTTGTCGAGCGTCGGGCCGTATGTGGCGCAGCTGTAGAGACTGGCCACTTCGCCGATCGCGTTGACAGGCACGACCCGGAACCAGTAGTTCACCGAGTCGTAGTACGACGCGACCGTGCCCTTCTCGTACATGCGCTCCGGGTTGTCAGGAAGGTCAAGGCCAGGACCGGCGTAGCGGTAGACCGTCCCCGAATCAAGCGCGCCCAGCCAGAAGCGGTTGTTCGCGGGGTCATAGCAACCGCTCACGACGCGTGTGGCGCCCTGGTCGATCGGCCACTGGTTCGCCACCTGGTAGTCAGTGAGCCGGACCTTTGTGACGTGCGCCGCATCAGTGGCGCTCCACTGCATCAGGTAGAGTGCCGTTCCATCAACAAGGACGCCGTTGATGTACTCGGAGACCATCGGGATCGTCTTGTCATAGAGCCACGCGCCGGTGCGGTCGTACACGCGGATCGTGTAGCCATCGTAGGCGGTGCCGCCGGCCAGCGTGTAACACACGTTGTAGATATGCTCACCGTCAGAGGCGAGCAGGATGTTGCCGTCGCTGCCCGCGACGGGCTGCGCGGTGCTGCGGGCAAGCAGCGGCGAACTGAACTCAAACGTCGCGGTCTGAGTCGATTCCGCACTCGCGCTCTTGGCGACGCCTGATATGGTCGTGGGCGTGTCAGCCCGGCCGTTGTAGATGAAGCCGTCCAGGTAGAATGCGGAGTAGATCCCCGCGGCACCGAACGAGGGCCCAACGGTCCCGTAGTCGCGCCCCTCCGTCGTTCCGTTCAATCCGGTGCCGATCTTCTTCCAGGCGCTCGGCCCGGCATACCCGCCCCAGGCGCGAACATACAGGTACGTCCCGTCGGTGACGACGACACCGGCTCCGTCCTCGTCAGGAACGGCGACCGAGCCCTCTTTGGTCGCGGCCCGGGGGCTCGCGGCCCTTGTGAGCGCGTTTCGGGATGCAGGGGTCCACGTCGTGATCTCGGAACCAGGCGGTGCGATGCCCAGCCCTTCTGAGGACCACGTGGTCGTGGACGCACCGAAGACCTGGCCGACCTGCTCGTAGGTGTCACCATCGAACATCATGATCTTGTAGCCTGAGGCCCGCGCTGCCGGGCTCCAGGCCAGATCGACAGCGCCACGGCCGACGCGCGGGAGGTCGTTGGGCGTATCGGCGACTGCATCCCCGTCGCGATCGACCTCGCGGAACCACTCGAAGGCGCGATGCGAGGATGCTGACACGTCGGTGACCGGGTCCGGCACGGTCGTGTAGTTCACCACCAGGCGGGGCCGCAGCGACGCATCGGAGTACTCCTTGGAGTAGAACTTGCGCCAGTGCGTGGTGTTCTGGGTGCCGTCCTCGTACTGCTGGCACGCAAGCCCGTAGTTGGGCGCAGCGCCTGACACCCAGTCAGCGACGAGACTCTTCACCTCAGGCTGACTCCAGTTGACCCATACACCACGGCCCGTGACCGGCTGACTCGCGATCACGGTGCTTGCGGGTCGCGTGTTCCACGTTGTGGCATCACTCCATGCCGACACCGGACGGCACAGATACGTGGTCGTCGCGGTGGAAGGGTAGTAGGTGTGGAACTGATAGATCGAGAACGTGGCCGAGTCCACGCGCGCAAACGACGGGATCGAAGAGACGTCGAACTGCAGGAACGAGCGGTTGTGCCCGGTCGTGGCGTCATAGTAGCCGGTCCGGAGCTCGGTCGATGTGCCATAGGCGGTGGTCGGGTACTTCGATGAGGTGTAGGTATCGGCACCGGATACCGCCGTGAGCGACGGGTCCACGTACACCGGATAGACGCGGTCGGGGTCCGCGAGCCACTGGCGAGACACCTCGTAGGTGACGATGCCGCCGCCTTGTGTGGGTGTGACCGTCAGCGTCGATTCCGCGCAGTACTCCGGATCGCCGGCACCATCGCTGCTGGAGTCGAACACCACCAGCTCCCCTAATGCGAAGACCACAGAGCCGGTCCCCGGGTCGGCAAGCACCCACCCGCGTGAGAAGTCACGTCTGAAGTCCAAGTCCCCGCTGTCCACGAAGAAGCGGAACGTGTCCGGTGCAAGAGGCGTCGAGAGCTCCAAGGTCTCCTTCACGCCGCCGGCGAACGCCTCGTAGACCAGGTCCGTGCCAAGCGCCACCCGGGCGTAGCGCACCGAGGACCCGTCCATGAGCGTGGCGCCCTCGCTCGCACCGAGAAGGTCGATCCCGACCACGTGTCCTGCCGCCTCGACGCGCGCAGGCGACCCGCCTGGCTGCTGAGGCCCGAAGGACGCGGCCACCGGCGTGGACGCCGTGCGCGCCCGCCCGGTTACGCGGTCGAGCACCATTGTGGTGTCGATATCGACCCACGCGCCGGTGTCATCCTTGTGGTGGACCGATTCCTCGGATATGACTGCGGTCATCGAGCCGTCGGGGAGCCGGTAGTGCTTGGCATGCTCTGAGCGGCGGGATATGTACTCTACCGCACCAGGAGGGACCGGCGAGAGGGACTCATCGGGCACGGCCTCGGGTGCGGACAAGACGCTCGTCACGGGCTCAGCGGCGGATGCAGACGCCACTGCGTAGAGCGGAGAGCCAATCGCAAGCGTTGCTGAAAGCATGATCGACGTCAGTCGTGCCGTCAGGCGTCCCCGTAGTTCAGTCACAGCGCCCCCATCACCCAAGAGTGGATACTGTTCTTACGTCTATCAGAGTGGGAAATCCTGGCACA
>CAZSUO010000149.1:0-3571 GCA_964610065.1 uncultured Coriobacteriaceae bacterium
CCTTACCACCGAGGATGAACTTCATGCTCTTGTCACCCTCGGTCTGACCGCCGCCAAATGCGTAGATACGCTTCGTGTCAGCCAACTCGCTCCCTCGCTTTCCTTGGAACCCCCAACGACTTGGAACCATCATAGCGTACCGGATGCGCGCCCCGACTTATGCCCAGGCGGGCCCTGCCGAACGGCTCACGTCGTCCGCCAGGCGCATCTCAGTCCGCGACCTCCACGACAGCGCCGAGGTGCCGCAGGATCTCCTGCGCGGACTCCTCCACGGCGCGATTGTCGGTGTGCACCACCAGGCAGCCGAGTCTCCGCATGAGCGCGCGTGCCTCGGCAAGCTCCGTCTCCACCGCCTCGCGGTCGGCATAGCCGGGCACGTACCCGCCGAGCTCCTTCATCCGCTCGCGCCGGATGGTCAACAGCACGTCCGCGCTCGTCACCAGGCCGAACAGCTTGCGCGGATCGAGGTCGAAGAGCTCCTTTGGCGGTTCCACCCCCGGCGCGAGCGGCACGTTGGCCACACGCCACCCCTTGAACGCAAGGTACATCGAGATCGGCGTCTTCGAGGTGCGCGACACGCCGAGGATGACGATGTCGGCGTCCGCGAGCTCCTCGGGATTGCGCCCGTCGTCGTGCTTGACCGCGAACTCCATCGCCTCGATGCGGTCGAAGTAGCCCTCGTCGGTGCGCCGGATGCGGCCGACCTCACCACTCGGCCGCGTGCCGGTGACCTGCGCGAGCAGGTCGAGCGCCGGGCCGAGCAGGTCGACACCGATCACGCCGGACTCGACAAGACGCTCCATCTCGGTGCGCAGCTCGCGGTCCACCAGCGTGTAGAAGAAGATGCAATCATGGCCGCAGTGCGCCCTGACCGTCTCGCGGAGCTCGGCGGTCGTCTCGATCTTCGGCAGCCGCTCGATGCGGAACGTATTGGGCTTGAACTGTGAGACCGCCGCGAGCGCGACCGTCTCCCCCGTCTCGCCAAGCGAGTCGGAGATCACATGGATCGCGAGAGGATGTCCGTCCACCGCTACCCGGCAAGCTTTCCGAAATCGGCGAACCCGTCGAAGAGGCCGCCGAGGCGGTTCAGGAGGGCAAGACGGTTGCGGCGGATGTCGTCGTCCTTGTCCATGACGAGCACGGACTCGAAGAACGCGTCCACGGGCGCACGGAGGTCGGCGAGCTGCGCGAGCGCGGCGTCGTAGTCGCGTGCCGTCATGAGCCCGCCCACCTTCTCGGCCGCGATCACGAGCGCGCGGTCGAGCGCGCCCTCCTCGGCGCCCATGAGCAGCGGGTCGGTGACCACACCCGCGTCGGGGTCGGCGAGGTTCGCCGCCCGGCGAAACGCCACCGAGAGGTCGGCGCCCGCTTCGGTACGACGGAACGCCGCCAGCGCCATTATGCGACGCAGCGTGTCGGCGGGGTCGGCCGAGGTGACGGCCATGACCGCGTCGACTTCGTCGTACGTGAACCCACGGTCTTTGAGCATCACGGCCAGGCGGCCGTCGAAGAACGACTTCACGGTGGCGCCCACCGCGTTGGGGTCGAGCGATGGCAGCGTCTGCGCGTACTCCTCGAGTGCGGCGCCGATGCCACGGTCCAGATCGAACCGCACGCCGCCGTCCACCATCATGGTGAGGATGCCGATGGCCGAACGCCTGAGCGCGTACGGGTCGGCCGAGCCGGTGGGGCCCTGGCCGATGGCGAAGATGCCCACGATCGTGTCGAGCTTGTCGGCGATCGACACGAGCTTGCCCGCGAGCGAGCGCGGGAGTCCGTCGCCGGCGTGGCGCGGACGGTAGTGGTCCACGATCGCCTCGGCAACGCCTTCAGCCTCACCGGCAGCCTGGGCGTAGCGCATACCCATCACGCCCTGGAGCGAGGTGAACTCGATGACCGCATGGGTCACGAGGTCGGCCTTGGCCAGGTGCGCCGCACGCACCGCGTACGCGCCTTCGTCGGCTGGAGCATCGATCGCCTCGGCAAGTGCGCGCGTGATCTCTTCGATGCGCTCGACCTTGGCGCCGAGCGAGCCGAGCTTCTCGTGGAACACGATGGCGTCGAGCCGGTGCACGTACTCCTCGAGCGGACGGGACAGGTCCTCCTCCACGAAGAACGCGGCGTCGGCGAGCCGCGCGCGGATCACGCGCTCATGGCCGGTCACGATCGCATCGGTGCGGGCCGGGTCGCCGTTGTGCACCACGAGGAAGCGATCGAGCAGCGTACCGTCGGCGGTCTCCAGGGGGAAGTACCGCTGGTGGCTCTCCATGGCCTCTTCGACGATCTCGCGCGGCACCGCCAGGAACCGCTCGTCGAAGCGGCCGATACCCACGGTGGGGAACTCCACGAGGTTCACGACCTCGGCGAACGTCTTCTCGGGCACCACCGCGCGGGCGCCGAGCGACGCGGCGGCCTCGTCGATCTGAGTGCGGATGGTCTCAGCGCGCTCACCGGCGTCCACAAGCACGTGTCCGCGGCACATCGCGTCGAGGTACTCCGCGGCTTTCGCGATCTCGAGCGGGCCCGAGAGGAACCGGTGTCCCACGGTGGTACGGCCGGCCTCAAGCTCGGCGAATCGCACCGGGACGATCTCGCCGTCGAGCAGCGCCACGAGCCACCGCACGGGACGGATGAACCGCGTGGTGCCGCTGCCCCAGCGCTGCGCCTTGGCCCAGTCGAGCGCGCCCGCGAGAGTCGCGAGCAGCTCCGGGAGCACCTCGATGGCCGGGCGCCCGGTCTCCTCCACGTGCGCGAGCACGTACTCACCGCCGTCGATCTCGCCGCGCTCCAGGTCGGTCACCGCGATGCCGCGGCTGCGGGCGAAGCCCTCGGCGGCCTTGGTGGGGTTGCCATCAGCGTCGAACGCGGCCTTCACGGCCGGGCCCTTCACCGTGAGCGACAGGTCGTCCTGCCGGTCAGCGAGCCCGGTCACCACGAGCGCGAGGCGCCGGGGCGACCCGTACGTCTCGATCGTGTCGTACCCGAGCCGGGCGCCCTCAAGCGCCGTGACCGCGCGCGTCTTGAGCTGCGTGACCGCGTCGTACAGCGGCGCCGAAGGGATCTCCTCCACGCCGATCTCGAAGAGCAGGGTGCGGCTCATCGGACATCACCGCCTTCGGTCACCGGTGCGTCGGCGGTCTCGGCCACGGCGGCGGCCTTCACCCCGGCGTACGGCACCGCGCGGTCCGCCACTTCAGGCGAGGCGACATACGCCTCGGCGGCGGCCTTGGCGAGCGCACGGATGCGCCCGATGAAGCTGACGCGCTCGGTCACCGCGATGGCGCCGCGGGCGTCGAGCAGGTTGAAGTAGTGGGAGCACTTGAGCGCCTGCTCGTAAGCGGGCAGCACGGCGCCCGCCGCGAGCACACGCGCGCTCTCCGCCTCGTGCAGATCGAAGAGCTGGCGCAGCGTGGCGGTGTCCGCGAGCTCGAAGTTGTACGAGGACTGCTCGCGCTCGTTGCGAAGGAACACGTCGCCGTAGGTGAAGCCGGGCGCCCACTCGAGGTCGAAGACCGAGTCCACACCCTGGATGTACATCGCGAGACGCTCCACACCGTAGGTGATCTCGGCG
>CAZSUO010000149.1:3581-4597 GCA_964610065.1 uncultured Coriobacteriaceae bacterium
GGTGCTGCGCCTGCTTCTCATGCGCGCCGAAGGCGGTGAACAGGAACTCGGCGTCGGAGTGCTCGAAGTTGTAGGTGGACTGCTCGACCTCGTTCTGGTGGTACACGTCGCCGTAGGTCAGGCCGTCGGTCCAGGTCAGGTTGTAGACGTTGTCCACGCCCTGCAGGTACATGGCCAGGCGCTCCAGGCCGTAGGTGATCTCGCCGGTGGCGGGCTTGCAGTCAATGCCGCCCACTTGCTGGAAGTAGGTGAACTGCGTGACCTCCATGCCGTTGAGCCACACCTCCCAGCCCAGCCCCCACGCGCCGAGGGTGGGCGACTCCCAGTCGTCCTCGACCAGGCGCATATCGTGGTCCCTGGGCTCGATGCCGATCGCACGCAGCGAGTCGAAGTACAGGTCGAGCACGTTGTCGGGGCTCGGCTTCAGGATCACCTGGTACTGGTAGTAGTGCTGGAGCCGATTGGGGTTCTCGCCGTAGCGGCCATCGGTGGGACGACGCGACGGCTGCACGTACGCGCACCGCCAGTCATCGGGGCCGAGTGAGCGCAGCGTGGTGGCCGGGTGGAACGTACCGGCGCCGACCTCCATGTCGTGCGGCTGCAGCAGCACGCAACCCTGGTCCGCCCAGTAGCGAGAGAGCGCGAGGATCATGTCCTGGAAGTTGAGCGACATCCAAGCCCCATTCGTCGTTCGGTGGTGTCCGTCACTGAGACGGTAGCGTGGCAGACAGTGTACACCAGCGAACCCGGCTACACCGTGTCAGAGCGCAGGTCTACACTGGGCCCATGATCAGCACCCGGTGCGTCCGGAAGGCAGGCGCCATGAACCGCATCGCCGTCATCGACATCGGGTCCAACGCCATCCGGTGCACGGTGGCCGAGGTGCGGACGGACGACATACTCGTGGTGCTCACGGACGAGCGCGTCCAGACCCAGCTCGCGCAAGGCCTCGCGACAAGCGGAGTACTTGCGGCCGACCGGATCGAAGCATCGATACAGACGATCGTCCGGTTCCG
>CAZSUO010000150.1:0-4443 GCA_964610065.1 uncultured Coriobacteriaceae bacterium
GCGGATACTTCAACGCCGCTTGCCTGTTCGAGGGATCGAAGCTGCGCGGCGATCGCCAGGCTACCACTACGTGACCCTCGTGCAGTCTCCGCGTGGCCCAGGACAGCATCCCTGCCTGCGTTCAGACCTGCCCGGGTGGTGCGCTGTTCTTCGGCCCGCGTGAGGAG
This sequence comes from uncultured Coriobacteriaceae bacterium, assembly GCA_964610065.1. GTDB lineage: Bacteria > Actinomycetota > Coriobacteriia > Anaerosomatales > Anaerosomataceae > Anaerosoma. The sequence continues at coordinate 168 of CAZSUO010000150.1, forward strand.
ATGCTCTCGCAGGCTAAGGAGCGTGTGGAGTTCCTGAAGTCCAGAGGCTTCGATCGCGCCGAGCTCTACGGCGAGCACGAGATGGGCGGACTGCATGTGCTGCAGGTGTCCAAGTACGGAAACGAGCAGCACGGACTCCCCAGGGACCCGAAGCCGTCGGCAGTCGTCGACGCCATGGGTCTGATGAAGCCGCTCACCGGGCTTGGCGTCGCTGCCGTCGTCGGTGGTCTCGGGCTCTCGTTCCTGACCGCCCTTGGCTACGACAAGGCGGCGGCGCAGCCCGAGCCGGATGATAAGGGGGGAGAGTAGCCGTGACTCAGTACATCCAGCGCCACAGTCTGTTCAAGCGCGTCATACACGGGATACACACGGTGGCGTGCCTGGCGTTGATCACCTCGGGTGCCTTCGTCTTCGTGCCGGCGCTGGGCGAAGCGGCGGGCCAGAGTGTGATGCACGTCATCCGTATCGCGCACCGGGTGTTCGCCGTGGTGTTCATCGGCGGCCCGCTGGTCGGTCTGGTCGTGGCACCGAAGGGTTTCGTCAAGATCGTCAAAAATCTGACCCAGCCCTGGGATGACGACGACAAAGAGTTCATGAAGAAGTTCCCGAAGTACATGTTCGCCGCGAAGACCACACACATGCCACCACAGCATGAGGTCAAGTCGGGTCAGCGTCTCGCCGACGGCGCGCTGATCCTCTCGGCGGTTGCGATCTCGATCAGCGGGGTCTTTCTGTGGATCGGCATGCCCACGCTTTCTGCGGGCCTGTTCGCCGCGATGCTTCTTGTGCACGACGTCAGCTTCTTCCTGGTCTCGTTCATCATGCTCGCCCACATCTACCTCGGCGCCGGCGTCTTCCAGCCGTACCGCGGTCTGGGTCGCCTGATGTTCGGGAGCGGTCGTGTGACCGTCGGCGAGGCCCGCTACCACTGGGGCCACTGGGCCGATGAGGAGCTTGCCAGCGGGAAGAACGTCATTAGCGACGCCGGCTAGACCAGAGAAGGTCGTGGGGGCCGGACACCGGGGTCTGGCCCCCACGGCGCTAACTCAGGTGTGGGCGCGTGTACCGGTAGTGCGGCCCCGCAGACTGGCTGCGGGGCGACCATCATGAAAGGGTGTGAGCGGATGAATCTGGAGACCACCATCAGGGCAGTCGACGCATACCTGGAGCAAGCCAGTGAGGCAGAGGCCGCACGGCTACAGTTCTTCCTCGGGCTATGGGAGTTGCAGGCATCGCTCGACGTGACTGTTGCGCCGTACGAGCCAATCGGACCCCAGGCCGCACTCGAGGTCCTGTGCTCCGGAAGGCACATCTTCGAGGTCAACTCCCCCGTGATCACGCGTGATGCGTACCTTGACGCTATCTCCCGGGTCGCACGGTACGTCGCCGATATGGCGGGACTACCGGCGCAGCAGCGTGCCGAGCTTGCAGCTATGGACTTTGGCGCCCTGATCGATGAGGGCGATGTCGCTAGGGCCGCAACGGACCCTACCGCATTCGTTGCGGGGGTTCTCGATCGCATGTCTGGCTCTCTGGATCTCGGAGGTCTCACCAGTACGACGCTTGTCTTCGTTCTCATCGCCTCACTCACTCCGCTCCTGGAACGATCGGCGAAGCTCAGCATGGAGGCGCTCGACTTCACCGCTCGCCAGGCAGCACGGAGCACGAGGTGCCCGATCTGCGGCACGGCGCCTGCGGTGTCACATGTGGGCGAGAGCAAGAAGCACCGGGGAGCGGCACGGACGCTGTGGTGCTCCGTATGCCACGCCGAGTGGGATTTCGACCGGGTTCAGTGTGCCGTATGCGGCACCCGGTCGCATGGGAACCTGCGCTACGCGCACGTTGAGGGCGATGCAGCCCACAGGTTGCACTTGTGCGACGGCTGCAACGGATACATCCGTGCAGTCTTCCGGGGAGAGACAACGAAGCCAGTCGATCTCATGGTGGAAGATGTGGTCATGGCGGGCATGGAAGCGATCGCCCTCCAGCGCGGGTACAGTCGTGATGCTACAGCAGGGGATCCTGCAGTCAGCTAGTGACGATCACACATCAAGCCGATACTCATCGCCGGTTGCGCTAGTGTCGTACCCTGCCATGCGCGAGATTGCCTTCCGGAAGCTCCTATGGTGAAGGGAGTCGATGACGCGGGCGGCCTGCGTCGTGTCGTATACCTCCTTGGTCAGCACCAGGTCATAGCGCTCGCTGAACAGCGGGATGAACTCCAGGTCGTACTTCTCCGCCGCTGCGTGCACGCCGACCGCGACATCCGCCTCACCGGCCGCGATCTTGGCGGCTGCGGCAGCGTGGGTATCGACGATCGGGCCGAGTCGAGCGATGTCCTCGCTGGAGAGGCCGGCGCGTTTGAGCGTGTGATCGAGCCAGAGCCTGGTACCAGATCCTGGGTTGCGATTGACGAAACGGTAGCCGTTTGACGTGGCCTGGACGATGTTCCTAATGCCAAGGGGGTTTCCTTGCGGGACGATGAGTCCCTGTTGGCGATGAGCCAGGGTGACCGTGACGATGTCCCGGTCGGGGAAGAGGTGTCGCGCGAAGGATATGTTGTACTCTCCGGTCTCGGGATCGAGCAGGTGGCAACCGGCGATATCGGCGAGACCTTGGCGCAGGGCGATGAGACTATCCAGGCTGCCAGCGACACCGGTTATGAGCCCCGTGGGCTTCGAGACCTCTTCAGCAAGCATCTCGATAGCGAAGTCACTGCTTGCCAGCGCTACCAGTGGCCGAACGCCCTGGAGTTCCGGGCGGATCGTCATGCCGATCATGAACGCCGGTGCCGACGCGCTGTAGTATTTCTCAGTGTAGTTGCGGGTCACCCGTTCTTCAACGATGGAGATAAGGCCAGCTTCCTCGAGGGCCTTCACGTGGTAGCGCACCCAGGCCGGGTGCTTCTCGAGCGCCACCCCGAGCGACGAGATGGTTTCGGGCTGGACCATCAGCCGCTGGAGGATCTCAATCCTTCGCGCATCGGAGAGCGCGCGTATCGCTTCTATCCGGTCGATCTTCTTGAGCGACTGCACGGGTTACTCTTCCTGATGCCATGGGGTCGCGGCACGTGCTTGTGAGCCGTCAGTGATGACGCGGTGGTGCCTCCACACCACAGTACCTCATGCTGCACACCGTCATTCTGACCTGCTGATACCGTAGACCAGATCATAGTAAACGGGAACCAGCGCACCGAGGGTGTGTAGGGCAAGATACAGCCGGTATTCGTCTCGCAGCGCATCCATCGGTGCCGCCTGGCCTCGCCAATCATCGAAGAAGCGTCGGATCTCCCCGTCGGTGGCATCTCTGAGCGCAACCAAAGGATACACGCTGACGAAGTAGCTCAGCATGTCGATGACTCGGCGCATGAGATCGGCGAAATGGAGCGGCTGGTCGCCCGGGACAGGCGCCGGCGTGCCATCAGGCAAGCGTGTCCAACGGTATTCTTCACAGGACTCACTGACGCCTGCGAGAAGCGAGCCACCATGGGCGATGTTGCTCAAGACCGCGTAGTCTTGTCGAAGCATGCGCCACGAATCGCTGGCTTTCGCCGGACCGCCGCCCAGCTGCGCCTCGAGTCGCGCAAGGGTCTCGAAGGCGCGCTGAGGACTCAGACGATCTCGCATCTCCGACTCGAGTTGCGCACGCTCCGCCCCGTCCGGTTCGTCAGTAGAGAATCGATCGAAGCGTGCGCCGAGGTCTTCGTCGGCCGCCAGAACAGTGACCCGCGCGGCAAGTTCCCATGCCTGGCGGAGAACGAGCGCTGCCTGGACGTCGAGCGTTCGTGAGGACAACAGGAGGACAGCCCGCACGTCATGCACAATCTCCAGGAGCATCCAGCGAGAGGTGAGCGGCGCCGACCTCAGCAGCGTAGGGATTCCCGCAGTCTCCCTCCTCGCGTCCTGTAGGCACAGCCGGTCAATCGCTCCTACGTATATCTGGATCAGCGTGAGGCAGGGCTCGATGGGCCACTGCCCCTTGAGGCGCTCTCTGGTCTCGTGGACGAACGGTTCGCCATCGCGGGTCAGTGTCGCGAGTACGGCCTGGGCAGCGAGCCCCGGCGCCTCGGGGGTCGTGTAGGTAGCCGACTGTGCGATTGTCTCGGACAGCTGTGACTCGAACAGCCTGTGCCACGAGTCTTCCGCCAATCGGACCTCCTGCTATTCTCGATGTCCGTCCCCGGTACGCAATGCGGTGCTGCCCCGGGTGTGTCCTATGCTACTTCTTCCTGCCGAACGACAGCTTCATCGTGAGGATGCGGTCGCTCGAGAACACG
>CAZSUO010000151.1:0-4440 GCA_964610065.1 uncultured Coriobacteriaceae bacterium
TCCTCGAGCTTGTAGACGCGGTCGCGGAACCACTTGAAGGTGTTGACCTTGTTCCAGGTCACGCACGGCTGATAGACGTCCACGAGCGCGAAGCCGTGGTGGTCGAGCGCCTGCCGGTAGAGCGACTTCAGGTGCTCCACGTCACCGGCGACTCCGCGAGCCACGAACGTGGCGCCCTGCGCCACCGCTACGCCTACGGGGTTCACCGGCTCCTCCACGACACCGCCAGGCGTGCTCGGCGTCTGCATGAACTGGTCCGAGGTGGGGGACGCCTGACCGGTGGTGAGGCCGTATATCTGGTTGTTGTGGTAGATGGCGACCATGTCGATGTTGCGGCGGACAGAGTGGATGAAGTGGTTGCCGCCGATGCCGTAGCCGTCGCCATCGCCCATGTTCACGATCACCTTGAGGTCAGGGTTGGTGAGTGCGATGCCGGTCGCGAGCGGCAGTGCGCGGCCGTGAAGGCCGTGGAAGCCCTGTGAGCGATAGAAGTCGGCGCCGTTGCCATGGCAGCCGATGCCCCAGACCATCGCGTAGTCCTCGAAGCGCATCCCGCTCTCGGCGAGGACCTCGGCGAGCGCCTTCTGCATGTTGTAGTTGCCACACCCGGGGCACCATGTGGGATCCATCGCGCCGGTGATCTCAGAGACGTCAGGCATTCTCGGCCACCTCCTTCAGCTTGGCGTAGACCATCTCGGGCGAGAATGGCCGCCCGTCATAGCGGTGGAGCGTCTCGTCCACGTCGCGCAGACACTGCTCGCGGACGAGCCCCTGCAGTTGACCGGTGTAGTTGCCCTCGATGATCACGCTGCGCTTGGCCGCAGAGAGGAACGCCGAGACCTCATCGGCAGGGAACGGCCACACCGTGACCACCTGCATCACGGCCACCTTCACACCGTCGGGCTCCAGCCAGCGCATCGCCTCGAGCACCGGGCCCTTGGTGGTGCCGAAGCAGAGAACGGCCACATCAGCCTCGGCTACGTCGACACCAAAGGTCACGGGCGGTGGCACGAGCGTGCGAGCGAGTTCGAGCTTGCGCATGCGCTTCTCGTTCTGCGCGGCGCGCATGTCCGCCGGTTCACCGGCCGAGCCGTAGCCGTACTCGTCGTGCTCATAGGAGTTGCCGAGCTGGATCGCGCCGGTCACACCGGGCAGCACGCGGGTGGAAACGCCGTCATCCGTAAGCTTGTACCTGAGGTACCGTCCAGCCTCATCCACAGCCTCAGGGTGCTCGATCACATCGCCTTCGGTCACGAGCTTTCCACGGTCGATCGTCACCGCATCGAGGTCGAACATCGGCACCGACTGCCGGTTGTCCGAGAGGTAGCTGTCGCCGAGGATGATCACCGGCGTCTGCAGCTGGTCGGCGAGGTTGAACGCCTTCCAGGTGAGCTCGAAAGCGTCCGAGCGGTCGCCAGGGGCGAGGACCACGCGAGGGAACTCACCCTGCGACGCGTGGATGACGTAGCGCAGGTCGCTCTGCTCGGTCCAGGTGGGGAGTCCCGTTGCGGGGCCGGGTCGTGTCAGCACGCCTACCACCACGGCGCTCTCGCTCACGCCCGCCATGCCGAACGCCTCGACCATGAGCGCGAACCCGCCGCCCGCGCTCGCGCACATCGCGCGCGTGCCGGTGAACGCGGCGCCCACGACCATGTTCATCGCGGCGATCTCGTCCTCGGTGTGCTTGACCACCACGCCGGCCTCGCGCTCGTGCGCGGCCATGAAGTGCAGGATGGAGGAGGCGGGGGTCATCGGGTATGCGGCGTAGAGGCCGATCCCGGCCGCGAGCGCTCCCAGGCCGACGGCCTCATTCCCGTCCACAATCAACCGTTTCGGCTGCCCGGGGAGCGGCTCGACGGCCATCCAGAAATCGCCCGCGAGCTTGGTGACGTAGCCGTAGCCCACCGAGGCCGCCGCGGCATTCTGCTCGGCGATCTCGGGCTTCTTGTGCGCGAACTGCTCACGCAGAGAATCCACCAGGAACATGAGCGGGAAGTGCACGAGGCCGAGCGCGGCGCCGAGCGCGACGGTGTTGGCCATGATCGGGCCGCCGGACTCCTTGGCGAACTTGCCGAGCGGCACCGGCACCGGGCGGACGCGAGGGTTGGGCAGCCATCCCTCGGTGGAGGTGACCTCAGGGTCGAAGATCACAGCGCCACCGTCGATCACCTCGTCGAGGTGCGCATCAACGGTCTGCCGGTCGAGTGCGATGAGCACGTCCACGGCCTCGACATGGCTCGAGATAGGCCTCGGGCTGACCCTGAGGGTGTAGGTGTTGTGACCGCCGCGGATCAGCGACGGGTACTCGGTGAGGTCGAACACCTCGAGGCCGGCCGCCACGAACGATCGCGCGAGCGTCTGTCCGGCCGCCTTGATGCCGAGTCCTGCGGCGCCGCCGATCTTGATACGCAGCTCGCTGCCCCTGGGAGGAAGTGGCACAGAGAACGCCTCCTTCACGATGGTTGCGGGTACGGTATCCTTTGTACCCCTGCCGGTGCGATCGCATCCCACGGAACGCGCCACCGGCATGGGCGGCGTGCGTGCGACGCCTGTCGCGAGTATCGCACACCGGACAGCCGAGAGGAGACGGCATGGCGCTGGGCGAGTCGACAACCGTGCTCGTGGGTGTGACCGGCGGGATCGCTGCGTACAAGAGCTGCGAGCTCGTGCGCGCGCTCATCAAGCGCGGCTATCGCGTGAAGGTCGTTATGACGCAGGCCGCCACCGAGTTCGTCACGCCGCTGACATTCCGCACGCTCACCAACGAGCCCGTGGCGGTTTCCCTCTGGGAGGAAGACCCCTCGGCCCCGGTGCACCATATCTCCCTTGCCGAGGAAGCCGACGTCTTCGTGATCGCGCCGTGCACGGCCAACGTCATCGCGAAGATGGCGCACGGCCGCGCTGACGACCTGCTCACCACGAGCGCGCTCGCCACCGAGGCGCCGATCGTGGTGGCGCCGGCGATGAACGTGCACATGTGGCGTGACGAGGTCACGCAGGCGAACGTGGCCGCACTCAAGGCGCGGGGCGTCACCTTCGTGGAGCCGGAGGCGGGCGAGCTTGCCTGCGGCGACGTGGGTGAGGGCAGACTCGCACAGGTGGAAGACATCGTGGCGGCTGTTGTCGCCGAGGCCGAACGCTCCCGAGACCTGGAGGGCCGCACGGTGCTCGTGACCGCGGGCGGCACACAGGAGCCGATCGACCCCGTGCGCTACATCGGCAACCGCTCATCGGGCAAGACCGGGTTCGGGATCGCAGCGGAGGCGGCACGCCGCGGGGCGCGGGTCACGCTCGTGACCGGGCCCACGCATCTGGCCGACCCCTTCTGTGTGGAGGTCGTGCGCGTGCACACGGCGCTCGAGATGCACGCCGCGGTGATGGAGCGCGCGGCATCGGCCGATGCGGTGGTCGCCTCGGCGGCGGTGGCCGATTTCCGTCCCGCTGAGGCGGTCAACGGCAAGATCAAGAAGGACGTGATGCCCAAGGCGATCACGCTCGTGCGCAATCCCGATATCCTCGCGGAGCTGGGGGAGCGCGACCTCGGCGGCGTACGTATCGGCTTTGCGGCCGAGACCTCGGACGTGGAGCGCCACGCGCGCGAGAAGCTCGAGCGCAAACGGTGCCACATGGTGGTGGCCAACGACGTGAGCGATCCCGCGCTCGGATTCGGTACCGAGGCGAACCGCGTGTTGTTCGTGACGCCCGAGGGTACGGACGACACTGGTGTGATGCATAAACGCTCGATCGCGCGCGAGCTCTGCGACCGGCTGGCCGCGATGCTTGGCGGAGAGCGGGAGCGGTGACGGGAGCCGGGCCCTACATCGACGACCTTGCGGCGTTCGTGGTGGCGCTGGGCGTGGGCGGGTTGCTCGTGGTGCACGGGTGGCTGACAGGTGCCCGCAAGCGCACGATCCTCTCGCGGCTGTTCGGGGTGGTGTACGGGTCGTGGGTCGTGTCGATGACGCTCCTGCCGTTCGCCCCGGGTCCGCTGGGATCGGGTGCCGGGTTCGACGCGTACTGGCGCAACTCGGTCAACCTCGTCCCGGGAGAGACCATTGAACTCTATCTCAACAGCGATCTCGGCCGGGTAGCCTGGCAGAACCTTTTCGGCAATCTGCTGTTGCTTGTGCCGCTCGGTGCGCTCGGCCCCGTGGCGTGGCGCAAGCTGGATTCCTGGAAGCGGATCATCGGTGCGGGCCTCGGCATCTCGGTGTCGATCGAACTGCTGCAGTTCGCGAAGCGTTTCTTCGACATGACCGGCATGACGCGATCGGTGGACATCGATGATGTCATCCTGAACACCGCGGGCGCGGCGCTCGGCTACATCGCGTTCCTGGTCGTACGGGGGGTCGGTCGGCTGTTCAGCCGGTCTGCGCCACCCCGCGACTAGGCCTGTGGGGAGCGCCCCACAGCATGTGTAGTTCGCGTGGATTCTTGCAG
>CAZSUO010000152.1:0-4416 GCA_964610065.1 uncultured Coriobacteriaceae bacterium
TTCTCGCTCACAAGCTCATCGCGTGACCACATCAGGCTTCCGCCTCCAGTAGCGACGTGATCGGCGCCACGCCGCCCTCATACCGCTCGCTCTCCAGTCGCAGGGCCAGCGGGTCGAGCGCGAGCGACGCCGCCGCCAGGTGCAGGTGCGCGCGCTCCAGCGAGGCCCCAAGCCCTACAACCTCCCGCTGCCCGATCGTGCGCCCACGCCCCGACCGCAGCCGCATCAGCGAGAGCGCCTCCAACGCCTTTCTCACCTGCGCGGCGCCGCTGCTCGCCTCGCGCGCCGCCGCCACCACCGTCTTCCCCACCTCGCGGTCCGCCACGTCGTTCATCCGTCACACCTCCAGCGCCAGTTGCGCGTACTCAGGGTGCCTCTGTGCAATGGCGCGCCGGGTGCGGGCCAGTCCTGCGATGCGGGAGTCTAGATCCTCGATGATTGCGCGCCGTTCGTTCTCCGTCACGGCCATGTAGTAGCCCGTCGGGCCGCCCGCGATCAGGTAGCCGTGTTCGCGGCGAAGCTCCGTCACGGCGTCAGAGATGCGCTTCTCCCCGTGCGGGCGGAACAATCCGACCCGGGCGGCGATGGCGCGGGCCTTGATGGCCTCCGCCTCGCCGCGGTGGCGCTCCAGCACGCCCAGGACCTTGCGGGCGGTGTCGCTCATCACGACTCCACCGTCTCCTCTCCGTCAACGGCAAGCACCCCGTCGGCCTCCAGTTTGGCGAGTGCCCTGTCTACGGCACACAGCCTCTCGTCGTCGCCACTGCCCTCGCCGACCCATTCTCGCGCCTGCTCGGCGGCCATGAGGATGCAGCCTGCGTCGAGGAGTTCGTGGATGCGCTGCCGCTGCAGGTCCAACGAGCCGTAACGCCACAGGTAGACGACCAGCAGCGCCAGGCACAGCAGTGCGTCGATCCCGTTCGGGTGCTCGACGTACCACATCACCTGGTCCCACATTAGCGCCGCCTCCGATCCTGGTGCTTTGCCCGCTCGACCTGCCCGCGCAGCCACCTCGCCACGATCCCGACGAGGGCCTCCCGCGCCGGCTCGCGCTGCTCCTCGACCGTCTCAACCTCTCTGGCCTGCGTCGCCGTCGTGCTCATGGTCAGGCACCTGCCTCCTTCGCGGCGACGGCCTGGCAGAGCGCGAGGAGGGCTTCGGTTTCGTCGAAATGATCGACGGTGCGAGCGATCTCCTTGCCGCTGTCGTCACATAGCCGGGCCGACCAGTCAAACTCAACCGAGTTCCACGTCGAACGCTGCCCCCGCTCGTCGAGCCAGTCGCGGAGGGCCTGCACCTCGACGAGCGAGAGGTTGTCGGGGTCCATCGCGGCGAAGTCGGGGGCGGGCGCGGGGTCACTACCGGACGCCTCCTCGTCACACTCCGGCTGTGGCAGTCCGAGTTCGTCGCGCAGCAGGGAGAACTCGTACCAGATCGCCGCGAAGTTTTCGCCGCACCACTCTGCGAAGCGATGCTTCGCGTCGGGCGCGCTCGGATACTCAGTCCCGCTCACCTCGAAGTCGGCGCTCAAGCGCCCGCAGGTGGAGGTGGCTTCGCAGGGCGCGGCCTCGACTGCGGCGAGGAGGGCGCGGGTCGCGTCACGGAGGACATCGCCATGCTCCTGCAACTCCTCTGTGTCGAACTCATCGGCGTTCTGCCACCCTATGAGCGCGCCTTGCGTCCTCGCGATCACCTCCGCGTCCACCTGCGGCTTGCGGACCTCCAGCGCCGCCAGGTTGTCAAGCGTCAGCACCTCCACCTCATCCGCCACCGCCACCATCGCCTGCGGCTCAGAGACGAACAGCTCAATGGCATGTCCCTGCGGGCCAACTCGCACCACATGCGCTCTCATTCCTCACACCCTCTCCCGCCGACGAGCCTCAGCACTGCCTGCCCGCGAGCGGCCATCTGTGTGCGCATCCGTCGCACGGCCTCCAAAAGCACGGCCAGCAGCTCAACCAGAGCGTCAAAGTCCCCGTCTTCGAGGTCATCCTCCACGAGCGCCGCCACCAGCTGCTCGGCCAACACCCGCGCCTTGCTCATCGCCCTCGCCGCCGCCACGCCCACGGACTGACCGCCGGTGTGCGCATCTACGCCGACCTCCCCGCCGCGTGGACCGCCCGGTGCAGCGCCTCGCGCCGGCTGCGCGTGTAATCCCGCCGGCACTCGCGTAGCAGCGCCTCGCCCTCGTCGAGCAGGTCGTCGATCTCCTGCTCGCCGTAGCGCCGGGGCTGCTGCTCGCCCAGGTGCCGGGCGATGTCGTCGAGGTCGCCGACGGCGACGATCTCCCCGGCGGGGGCGGCGTCGCCGAACATGAGGTCGTAATGCTCCTCGGGGTCGAGGTAGGTCTCGGGACCGACCTGCTCGATCATCTGCTGCGTGGTCATGACATGGCCTCCCGCTTCGCCTTGAGCGCATGAACACTGTCCGCGGTCACCAGACGCGTACGGCCCTTCACGCCCGCCACCTCATCAAGCAGGCCCTCGGCGATCCACCCATAGACCGCCGTTGGCGATACCCCCAGCGTACGCGCCGCCTCCGACGCCGTGTAATACTGCACTTCGCTCTCTATTTTACGTGCTTCGTGCGTAGTCATGGCTCCATTATACGCGCATAGCGCGGCATGTCAAGCAGTTTCAAAGATAAAAGCTGGCAGAGTGAGCGGAAACCTCTTATTGTGTGCTATGCTCTGCGCGGACATGAACTACCGACAGATGGGCCAACGAATCCAGGCCGCCAGACTCGACGCCGACTATGACACAGCAGAAGCGTTCGCAGACGCCATAGAGAAGCCGGTCGCCACCGTTCGCTCATGGGAGCAAGGGCGTACGAGACCGCGCCACGAAGACCTGTACGCCATCGCGCGCCTGACCGCAAAGCCCATCGGCTACTTCTACGGCGAGGAGCAGGCGTCGGTAGCCGACGCACTGGAGCGCGTCCAGCGCCTCCTGCAAAAAGACGAGATCACCATCCTCGACCCCAACGGGACGGCTCACCATGAGCCCCTGATCGACCTCCCCATCGTTGCCGCCGGCACCACCGTCAGGGGAGTGATTGCCGTGCCTCGTATGCTGCTGCCCACAGCCGTACCACACGACCACCTCGCCGTAGCCTATGCAGATGCAGCCGCACCCGACATGAACGAGGGAGATATGCTGCTGGTGGATAGGAGAGACCGCGATCCGGGAGACGGGGGTGTCGTCGTCGCCGAGGTGGACGGGGAGATCGTGGTCCGGGAGGTATACGCGGCCGGTTCCGATCGGCTGCTGCTGGGGAAGCAGGGGACACAGGGACGGGTGCCACCCGAGGCCATCCTCGGGCGGGTCGTGCGCATCGTGCAGATACGAGACCTTGAGAGGTGACCGACGTGGTGACAGACCAGGAGGCGACCGCGACCACATCCCTCGCGGCCCGCCTGCGCCATCTGATGGACGAGCGCAATCTGACGGGCTCAGAACTCTCCCGCCTCACCGGCGGGAGGGTCGAGCCCTCCACCATCATCCAGGCGGCCCGCGTTGAGGACCGCGACCCGCGCGTGAGCACGGTCATTGAGCTCGCGCGCGCCCTCGGGGTGACGACCGACTACCTCGCGGGCCTGTCCGAGCGAAGAACAGCCGGCGATCCCGGCGAACACGTCACGGTGCCGCTTGTGGCCGCCCCGCCGGGGCCGGACGCCCCGCCCGCCTCCGACCGCTGGATCACTGTCCCGCGCGAGGTGCTGCAGGGCGACGCACCCGACTACGCCCTCTGGGTGCCGCCCGACGAGGCCAACATACCCGGATTGTCCGACGGTGATATACTCGTCGTGAGCCGCACGGCCGCCCCCGTGGACAGGTGCCTGATCGTCGTGCGGGCGGGCGAGGGCTTCTGTGTGCGGCAGTACCGCGAGGTCGAGGGTATCATCCTCGCCGAGACGCTCGCGGGCGACCTGAGCCGGCTTGCCATCGCCGACATCCTCGGCGTCGGCGTCTGGCTCTGCCACTGGATGTGAGCGCGTCATGCCCGGCCCCACCAGCCTGCGAGATGCCCTGTCGGCCGCTTCCCCCGCCGCCGCCGTCAACGACTACCTGCGGGCACTCGTCACGGCCGCCGACGCCACCTGTCACTGCTGGTTCCGGGGCGACCGCCTCTCCCTGCGCCCCGCCCTGCCACGGCGCAAAGGCGTCAGCGCATCGGCTCTCGAGGACTGGCAACGGCTGCTCGACTGCTGCAGCCGCCTCCCCCATGACCTGCGCCGCCTCCAGCACGACGAGGACAGCGTTCGCCTGCTCCACCGGCTTGCCACGCACCCGGCGGACGCCGTACGCTTCCCCGCCGCCCTCGCCCTCGCCGCCCTCAGTCAGGTCCCGCCGCTGGCCGCCCTCCAGGCCCTCCGGGAGCGGGGGATCGCCTGCCGGCCACCGTCGTGGTGGCGGG
>CAZSUO010000153.1:0-4408 GCA_964610065.1 uncultured Coriobacteriaceae bacterium
GGTATAGATCCGAGAACGGATCGGTCGACACGTACGTCACGATGCCGGGTTCGCCATCGATGCCGCCGAGTTCCGCCGCGCGATCCACTGCGTCGTCGTAGTTGCCGATGGAATCGATGAGGTCGAGCTCGAGCGCCTCGCTGCCGAGCCACGCCCAGCCGGTGGCAAGCTCCTCCATCTCCTCTACGGTCATGCCGCGGCCTTCGGCCACGTCGGCCACGAACTGCTCGTGGATGAGCGCCAGCTGCTCCTCGAACATGGCGGTCTCGGTCTCCGTGAGGCTGCGATACATGCTGCCCGCGTCTTTGTACTCGCCCGCGGTGAGGGTGATGAACTGCAGGCCCACCTTGTCCACGAGTTCCTCGGCGTTCACGAGCGACATGATCACGCCGATGCTGCCGATGGTGGAGCCGGGGGCCGCGATGATCTCGTCGGTCTGCGCCGCCACCATGTACGAGCCCGACGCGCACAGGTCGCCGACGCTCGTGATGATCGGCTTCTCCTCGGCGACACGCTGCACGCCCATCATGATCTCCTGTGATGCGGCCACGGTGCCGCCCGGGGAGTCGACACGGAGGATGACCGCCTTCACGCTATCGTCCTCGAGCGCCTGGTCGAGCTGGTCGAGGATGTACTCAGGGGTGACACCGCTGGTTCCGGCGATCACGTCGTCGATGTAGATGACCGCGACGTTGTCGCCCATGGAGAACGAGAGCGAATCGGTATCGCCGAGGGCGATCATCATGAGCGCGCACGAACCGAGCGTGAGCAGCAAGAACGCCACACCCAGACCGATCGCCCACTTGGCTCCGGCCGACATGCGCTTCCTGGGCTCGGACTGCGGCGAGGCCTGCTGGGGCGCCTGGTACGCGGGCTGTGGCTGGGGCGCAGGCTGCGGCGCCGGTTGGTAGGCCGGCTGCCCCTCGGCCGGCGTGGCTCCGCCGCCCTGCTGCACGTTCTCGTCCATGATTCCTCCGTACCGCCGGAGCCGGTTGTCGGCTCCTGCCTAGATGATCTTCAGATACGCGAGCGCGAACAGGCCGTGGAACACCGATCCGGCCAGGATGCCGAACGCCACCCACTTATGCACGGTGAGGTGGAGCTTGCCCTTGAACTTGATCTTGCGCATGCCCTGAAGGATCTGGAACACCATGAGCACGAAGAGCACGCTGCCACCGGCAACGAGCATGAACGGCTGGACCGCGATCCCAAGCAGCATGACAGTCCCCTTTCGCGGGCGGTGTGCTGCACCGAGGGTACGCGCCGAGGGGCCTCACCGTCCAGAGCGGAGTGTGCGCGCCATCACGGGGCAGGCGTGGCACGCGCCATCACCGGGCCGAGCCGTGTGCGCACCTACACCACGCAGGCGCCGCCCCAGCGACACAGGTTGTCGGCGAGCACGCCGGGCAGCGTGGCCACGAGGTCACGGGCGTGCATCGCAGGCGTAGCGCCCATCACGCGACCAGCCTCGCGGTTCGCGAGGCACGCGCAGCGCGCGGCGTCCACCGTGGGGAAGCCCGCCGCCAGGAACGCCGAGGCGAGCCCCGCCACCGTGTCGCCGGTGCCACCGATCGCCTCGAGCTCCGGCACGCACGGCTCGTCCACGACCTCCGCGATCTCGCCGTCGAGCGCGATGTGGTCGCGAACACCTTTGATGAGCAGCACTCGCGCCGCACCGCCGGTCTTGTGCGCCGATGCCGCGAGCTTCACCGGATCGAAGCCCTCGTTGCCGAAGAGGTAGTGCGACACGTACGCGGGGTGCGTGACCGCGGGGTCCGCGAGGAAGCCCACTTCGCCCACGTCCGGCGTCATCAGCTCGAAGCGCGACGCGAGGCCGGCGGCCTTGGCGGCGTACATGCCGCCGGCGTCGGCCACCAGGAGCGTGTCCGGGGCCGCCTCGGAGAGGCCGTCGACCGCCTTGCGCATCAGCGCCATCACCGGCTGCATGTAGTGAAACGCCACCACCGAAGGCCGGATGCGCTCCACCGCGCCGAGCAGCCGCTCGTACACGTGCCGCGTACCGTCCCCGCGGCCGATGTCGCCCGCCACCAGCGCGTGCGGCGGGGCGGTGCCGAGGTGCGCCGCCACCTGCGCGGCCGCGCCAAGCATCGCCGACGTGCCCTGCGAGCTCGGTACGCGGGTGCCGCCGATGGCGATGCCGCCATCGGGCTCGATCGTGACCGGGCCCTCAAGCACGGGTCCGTCCACCACCGGGTACGTGGCTATCACCAGAAGCGTCATGCCACACCGCCTTCCGCGCCGCCCAGCAGCGAGCGGACCTCCACGTACGCGCGGTCGAGCATCAGCCCGCAGAGCGTGTAGCCGAGCTCCTTGGGCCGCGGCACCTCGTCGATGCGTTTCCCCACCAGGGCGAGATTCAGGTACGGGATGTCGGGGCATCCGCCGCCGGAGGTGTTCACGATCACGCCGGTCGCCTTCTCCACGACGATCTTCATGTTGCCGGCGCGCACCATCAGCCACTCGCCGAAGTCCACGGTCGTGACCAGGTCGCACACCTGGGCGGTGCCCTCGGCATCGGCGATCCAGTCGCGCACGTGCACGCTGGCGTCGGCCAGCACGCGCTCGGCCCCGATGTGCTCCACGCGGGGCAGCGCGACCGAGAGGTCGCACCCGGCGCGCAGATGCGGCGGCGGGGCCACGAGCGACACGTCGTAGCCGCCGGCGATCAGAGCCCGCTCGGCAGCGAGCGCGTCGTTCACGGCATCGAAAAGGAAGAGCCCGAGCGCCTCATCGGCGCCCGGGACGGTCTTCCTGTCCTTACGGGAGAACAGAGCCACTAGCGTGTCCCCTTGATCTTGTACTCTTCGCCCGACTCGTCCACGGTGACCGTGTAGCCGGAATCCTGCAGGAACGCTACCACATTGGCCTTGGCGGTCCCGCTGTCCGCGTGGACCATGATCTCCGCGGGGTCGTCCTCCAGTGCCTTCTTGGTGTGCATCAGCGGCATCGGGCAGGACAGCCCACGCACGTCGAGTTCCTTCATCGTCATCCCCTCTCTACGCCGACTTCCGGCTGCCATAGAGCGCGATCGCCACCAGTACCACAGCCATCACGGCCATCGCCGGCCAGGCGTTGGGTGCGAGACCCTTGCCGGACGAAGCGAGGCTCGCCCAGTGCATGAAGCCCGCGCCCACCAGCATGCCGGCCACCGCGGTGGTGGAGTCGGCGTCACCCTCGGCGCCCATGATCACCTGACGGAACGGGCAACCGCCGAGCAACATCGCCGCGAACGTGGCGATCGTCATGGCGGCAAAGCTGCCGAGTGCGTCGTTGTGCGCGATCGGCTGGTTGGTGAAGCCGAGGTTGTACTGGCCAAAGAGCATGTTCACGACCGTGGAACCGATGAGCAGGCCCACCACGCCGAAGAGCAGGTCGTAGCGGCGCACCAGGATCGCGTCACGGATGCCGCCGATGGAGCAGAAGCGGCTGCGCTGCGCCACCACGCCGATGGCGAGACCGGCAGCGAGCGAGACCCACAGCAGCGCGCGCTTGCCGCCGGGCTGCGGCGAGGCCTTGGTCACCGATTCGGCCGAGGCCACAACGGTGCCGTCCTCGGCAACGATCGAGCCGTCCCCGGCGAGCGTGGCGCCCTCGGGCTTGAGCACCTGGTCAGGCTCACCGTCGTGCTTGAGGAACACCGCCGGCGGCTTGTCGCCCGTGGCGAACGCGCCGGCCTTGGTCTGCGTGGCGAACTCCGGCGTGGTGCCAAGCGTGCTCACCAGCACGAGCACCAGCAAGACGGCGCTGAACACAGGCAGGATCCACCCGAGGGGCTTGGCAACAGCCTTGGCGCGGCCGAGGTTGAAGCCCTTCTTGAGGAAGACGATGCCCACGAGCACGCCGGCAACGATGCCGAGGACGCCCCAGATGGCGGTGAGGTCACCGCCGCCCAGACGCAGCCAGGCACGTACGGTGCAGCCGAGGAAGATGAGCGCGCCGGCCATGAAGATGAAGCCGAGCACGAAGCGGACGAGCGGCTGGCTGCCACCGCGCGGGCGGAACTCACGGGTGAGGAGCGCCGCACCCATCGCGCCCAGGATGATGCCGATGATCTCCGGCCTGATGTAGGCCACAGCGCCCTGGTTGGTGACGCCGCCCACGAAGAAGCCCGTGATATCGCGCAGGAAGCACGCGATGCACAGGCCCATGTTGCCCGGGTTGCCCTGGCTTACCAGCCACGCGGCAACCGCACCGATGAACAGACCGGCTCCACCCAGCACCCATGCTGTGGGGCCGATCACCCGACGCTTGGCCATGCCACTCCCTCTCCCTCGGAACATGTATAAGCATGCTGAATGATTGCCATTACCAAATCGTAATGTCAAGGACGTGCGTCACCGCGGGAAGGGGGTCGGGTGCGTGCGTGGCAGGACGCGCTACGCGGGGA
>CAZSUO010000154.1:0-4382 GCA_964610065.1 uncultured Coriobacteriaceae bacterium
TCGTAGCCGAGCTCCGCGGCCCGCGCCCGGTTCTGCTCGAGCGTCGAACGCCCATCAGTCGCGACAGTGTGCGAGTGCAGGTCGCCGCGGATATCGGACTGCGTCACGAGTTCGGGGGCCCGGCCGTCAAGCGCCAGCTCGATCTCACCCGCGTCCTCCCGGACCTCGGGCGGAACGAGCGCCATGCCGAGGGCGGCGTAGACGTCGGCTTCGGTGGCGGACGCCAACCGCTCACCCGTTTCCACCTTGAACACCCCGTACTCGCTCACCTTGAGACCGCGCGACTTCGCTATCTCCCGCATGTGGACGTTGTGCTCGGCCGAGCCTGTGAAGTACTGCAGCGCAGCGCCCCAGCACGCCGGCTCCACCACGCGCACGTCGGCCTGGCGTCCCGATGTCGTCATCACGCTCGTCTTCGTCTCCCCGCTCCCGATGATGCCGGTCACGATGGGGAGCTCGCGTACCGCGGCCATCACCGCGGCCCCGTCTTCGGCTGCCACGAGGATGTCGATATCGCCGACGGTCTCCTTCATGCGACGGATGCTGCCGGCGTACGTGGCGTCCACCACGCCCGGCAGTGCGCGCAACTCGTCGGCCAGCTTCTCGGCGAGTGGGAGCGCATCGGCAAGCAGGACGCGCCCGGAGAACGCACGGTACCGCTCGATCCCGGCGACGATGTTGTCCACTGTCTTGGACCCGAATCCGGCGAGCCCCGCAAGCCGTCCTTCGGCGATCGCTTCTTCGAGGTCGTCGATCGAGACGATCGCGAGCTCGTCGAACAGCGTCTTGGCCTTCTTGGGCCCCATCCCCGGGATGCGGGTGAGCTCCACCACCGACGCGGGTACACGCGCCGTGACCTCGGCCATCCCCGGGAACTCGCCGGTCTTGAGAAGCGATTCGATGGTTGCGGCGAGCTTGGCGCCGATGCCGGGGATCTCCGTCAGCCGCCCGGCAAGCGCGGTGGACATGATGTCCTCGTCCCACGCCCGGACCGCGTGCGCCGCCTTGTGGTAGCTCAGGAAGCGGTACCGGTCTTCGCCCGCGATCTCCAGCAGGTCGCCGAAGTCGTCGAGCGCGTTGGCGATGGCGGCGTTGTCGTACGCGGGCATGAGCGGCTCCGGAGGGTGCGGGGACTGTGCCGCCTCCGATGATACCCGAGCCTCAGTCGCCGAGGCGCCCCTCGAGCCAGGCGCTGTCCCGCACGAGCGCCTCGTGGGCGAGCGCGTGTTGCTCCTCCACGCGACCGGGAGCGGTGCCACCGAACGTGTCGCGGCGCGCGACCACCACGTCGATGTCGACCGCCGAGACGGCGTCATCGCCGAACTCGGGTGACGCGGCCCTCAGCTCCTCGAGCGTCAGGTCCTGGAGCGTCCTGCCCTCACGCTCGCAGGCGAGCACGATCCTGCCCACGACCTCATGTGCCTCACGGAACGGCACCCCGCGTGTGGCCAGGTGGTCGGCAAGGTCAGTAGCCGCCATGAAGCCGCCGAGCGCGCCTTCTCGCATGCGTTCGGCGTTGACCCGTATCGTGGAGAGCATGCCCGCTATCGCCCTCAGTGATGCCGCGTACGTGTCCACGGCGTCGAACGCCGGCTCCTTGTCCTCCTGCATGTCTTTGTTGTACGCGAGCGGAAGGCCCTTGAGCGTCACCAGGAGTGCGGTGAGATCGCCGACCGCCCTGCCGGTCTTGCCGCGCACGAGCTCGGCGAAGTCGGGGTTCTTCTTCTGCGGCATGATGCTGGAGCCGGTGGACCACGCGTCATCGAGCGTCACGAACCCGAACTCGCCTGACGACCACAGGATGAGCTCCTCGGCCAGCCGGGAAAGATGCACCATGCCGAGGGTACAGGCGTATGTGAGATCGGCGAGGAAGTCACGGTCGGACACAGCGTCGAGGGAGTTGGGCGACACAGCCGCGAACCCCAGCTCATGGGCGACCATCTGGCGGTCGATCGGGAACGTGGTGCCCGCCAACGCTGCACTGCCGAGCGGCAACACGTCTGCCGCCTTGTATGCGTGCTTCACGCGCTTGAAGTCGCGCGCGAGCATCCACGTGTACGCCAGCATGTGGTGCGCGAACAGCACGGGCTGCGCCCTCTGCAGGTGCGTGTAGCCGGGCATCACGACCGTGGGATGCGCACCGGCGAGCGTGAGGAGCGTGGCCCGCAGGTCGTTGACCGAACCCGCGAGCTCGAGCGCCATCCTCCTCGCGTGCAAGCGGGTGTCGGTCGCGACCTGGTCGTTGCGAGAGCGGGCTGTGTGCAGCCGCTTCCCGGCGTCACCGATCCGCCGCGTGAGTTCCGCCTCGATCGCCATGTGCACGTCCTCGTCGGCGATGTCGAACACGAACGCGTCGGCTTCGATGTCCCTGAGGATCTCGAGCAGCCCTGATTCGATGGCGGTTGCATCGCTCACCGAGATGACACCCTGTCGGCCCAGCATGCGTGCATGCGCGATCGAACCCGCGATGTCCTCGGCATAGAGCCGCTTGTCGACGGGAAGCGAGGCCCCGAACACCTGTTGGAACTCGCCGGGCGTAGCGTCGAACCGGCCGCTCCAGGGTGTCTTGCCGGACTCAGACATCGCCATCGCTCCGCTCTGTCCGGGCGGTGTCGGGCGCGGTGGTGTCGCCGACCGCCGCCGGCTCCGACGCGGGCGCTGGGTCGGCGCCCCCGAGTGCGCCGCTTCGCTTGCCGACGAAGTACCCGACCGCGAAGAACGCCGCGCTCGGGACGAAGAGCAGCACGATGATGCCGCCGATGATCAACAGCTCGGGTCCACCAGGAAGTCCGAACACAGCGGCCTACACCTCGCCTTCCTTGCCCATCTTGCGGCGCTGGCGCGCCCAGACCTTGACGGGCAGGCCGTGCAGCTCGATGAAGCCCTTAGCGGCCGCGTGATCGAAGCTGTCGGACGCGTCGTAGGTGGCGAGATCGTAGTCGTAGAGGGAGTACGGGCTCCGGCGGCCTACGGTCACGCAGCTGCCCTTGAAGAAGCGCAGCCGCACATCACCGGTCACGAGCTGCTGGGTGGTCTCGATGAAGCCGTCGAGCGCCTCCTTGAGCGGTGAGAACCACATGCCGTTGTAGACGAGTTCGGCCCACTTCTGCTCCACGCCCAGCTTGTAGTGCAACACCTCACGCTCGAGACACAGGTCCTCAAGCGCCTTGTGCGCCGTGATGAGGGTGAGCGCGCCCGGGACCTCGTAGACCTCACGGCTCTTCACGCCGATCAGGCGGTTCTCGATCATGTCGATCCGGCCGAATCCGTGCTTGCCGGCCAGTTCGTTCATCGCGTTGATGATCTCGTGGAAGCTCTTGGGCTCCCCGTTCAGCGCGACCGGGATACCCTTCTTGAAGCTGATCTCGGCGTACTCGGCCTCTTCGCAGCTGTTGCCGCGCGAATCTGCCGTGAGTGTGTAGATATCCGCGGGAGGTTCGGCCCACGGGTCCTCCAGCACACCGCACTCGATGGCGCGGCCCCAGAGGTTGTCGTCGATCGAATAGGGGCTCTTCTTGGTGGTGGGTACCGGGATGCCCCGCTCGGCGGCCCAGTCCATCTCCTGCTCGCGCGTCTTCAAGTCCCACTCGCGCACGGGCGCGATGATCTCGAGATCGGGATCGAGCGCCATGATGCCGACCTCGAAACGCACCTGGTCGTTGCCCTTGCCGGTACACCCGTGCCCGATGTACTTCGCGCCGACACGGTGCGCCTCTTCAACGAGGTGCTTGACGATAATCGGGCGGCTCATGGCCGAAAGCAGCGGATACTTGTTCTCATAGAGCGCGTTGGCCTGGAGCGCCCGCGAGAGGTACTCCTCGACGTACTCCTCGCGCACGTCCTTGACGATCGATTCGACCGCACCGATCGTGAGCGCCTTCTGACGCACGAACTCGAGGTCCTGCCGCTCCTGGCCCACATCGATGGCCAGCGCGATGACATCCAGGTCGTGGTTCTCCTGGATCCACTTGATGGCGACCGAGGTGTCGAGTCCGCCGGAATATGCCAGAACGCACTTCTCTTTGCTCACGCGCTTCGTCCTTCCGTCGATATGCGTGCCGTTAGCGACGGCCGCGGAACTTCTCAAGCCCGGCGACCACGGTTTCCGCCGCGTCGGCCCCCGGTGTGACGATGAGGATCGTGTCATCGCCGGCGATACTGCCGAGGATCGAGTCGATCTGCGCCGCGTCGAGAGCGGCTGCGACGCCCTGGCCACCGCCCGCGGTCGTCTTCACCAACACGAGCTGCTCCGACTGGATCACGTCTTCGACGAGCTCGGCGACCATCCGCTGCAGGTGGATGTCCTCGGCGAGCACGTAAACGCCCTCCGGGAGCTTGCGGAGCCCCATGTCGGCGATGTCGCGCGACACCGTGGCCTGGGT
>CAZSUO010000155.1:0-4371 GCA_964610065.1 uncultured Coriobacteriaceae bacterium
GGGGGCCTATCCACCCCTTCGTTCTTGTCAGAGAGCCAGGAAGGGGCGTTGGCGTGAATCTGGGATTACTTCATCTAGTCATTCCGCACGACCGAATCGAGACTCTTCGCATACTGATTCAGTGCGCCCGGTTTCTGAGTCACCTTCCGCCATAAGACCAGCAGTCCATACCCGAAGCAAGCTCCAGTGACATTCAATATCAGGTCATCGATATCTGCGCTGCGACTACCGAAGTACTGGATGAATTCAATGACGACACACACTGCAAGGGACAGGATGAGCACGTGCTTGAGGTGTAGGGTTTTCCTCGAGACCAAAGGCGCAAGGAACCCGATGGGTGCGAACAGTAACAGATTGGCGAGAAGATTGAGTATGGACACATCTGCCCAGTTGCTGACCGCATCGTTGTGTGTGAAGAGGTAGTCTCGGATGGTGGCGAACGGAATCAGGTTGAACTGCCGTTCTGGAAGTACGATCGGGTTGATGTACAGCGACCCTCGTTCAAAGTAGTACTGCCCGGGTGGGAGGATCGTCTGCGACAGTAGACCGACGCCGTACGCAACGCATAGACCGAGAAGTAATTCTCGCTTCCAAGTGGTCCGTTTCTTGCCCACCTTCAGGTACGCGAGCCTAAGTAGCATATACACAGGGGTAATCGCGAGAATGAACCCGAGCATCTGTTCTACATACATCTGAATCATGGCCACTTGGCTTGACTCCGTACTTCTAGGGCTTGCGGATGTAGCCAGTGAAGTCACATGGTGCCTCGAACTTCACATAGTACTTACCAGCAGAACTAAGACCAGTGACTGTCCATGTCGTAGTCCCGTTCTTGGGGATAGTGACAGTCGACACTGAAGTGTCGACGAAGGGATCGTCTCTCATCAAGCGCACCTTGAGGCTGGTCGTTGTGCTTCTGTTCACGCAGGAGATTCTTGCGCTGCTCACGCCAGTGAAGAGATAGTTGGTGAATAGATTCGATACCGAGGCTTTCCCGTAGAAATTGTACTGTCCGGCAGTGCTGAGATTCCATGTTGACGTGGGAACGTAAGTACCCGCATAGGCAGACACAGGAATACTCAGAATCAGACTCGCAATGATCAAAGTGAGCCAAACTCGTGTGGTTCTTTTCATTCGGCACCCCCCATCTCAGGCCACTAAGACAGTCCCCCCACCCAGGTCAGAGAAACATATCACCGCTACACAGTTCAGGCAATCAGGGAGCGGTCTATCTTTAATTTTCTGTATATACAGTTCACGAACAATCAGAAGCTTCCGATATGGCCCCAGCCCAATCGGTGAGAAGGCGCTTGGTCACTCGTATCGTGTCGCGCAGCTCAAGTGTCCTGGGCCAACCACATAGGGCCTCGCCGTAGGCGACAGCCAGCTCGGTGTTCTTGCGCTCTATCTGCTTGAACAACTTGGCGTTGGCCGCGGCGAGCGAGGCGCTCTCGTTCGCTCATCTCCTCGTTCACCACGTCCTCGACGACCACGGGACGGGACTCCCTGAGGCGTCGCTCTAGGTGCCGATGATCACGAAGCACAGCATGACGATGCTCGTAGGGTGGGCCGGCCGGGAGCCGAGGGTTTGCGGCGTGAAGGTAAAGGTCGTCGTCCTCTAGTAGGTAGATGACACCCATATCGAGATCGAGCACCTTGACGGCACTCTCGATCGACGCCTGGAGGACCACCGGAAGTTCGAGGGATTCGGCGAGTGCCTGACTTACCTTGAGCGGCATCTTGAGCTTGCGCGCGGATATCGACCCTTGACGGTCACGTTCGAGGGCAGCGACTCACCGATTTCCATGGGGCCGGTCACGCACTGCATTCCCGATCACGCCCTCCCCTTACGCGACATTGACAGAGGCTCTAGAAGCCCCAAAGAGTGCAGGAACACACGGCCACGCTGCCGAAGCCCAAACGTGGCACACTTGACTTGCATGCATCATCGAGGGGAGCGCACGTGCTGAGATTCATCGTGTTCGGGTGCGGAGCGGCCCTCATGGGCCTCGAGATGGTGGCCGCCCGCGTGCTCGCCCCCTACCTCGGCAACTCCATCTACGTGTGGGGCGCCGTGATCTCGGTGGTGATGATCGCGCTCTCCATCGGCTACGCGCTCGGCGGTCAGCTGGCCGACCGCTTCGGCGCCGCCCGCTCGCTTCCGCCCGTGATCGCCGCCGCAGGCCTGGTCACCGCCGCCGGGCCGCTGCTCTCGCAGTGGGTGCTGCCGTCCGCGGCGGACCTCGGTCCGCGCCTCGGTTCGCTCGCCGCAGCGACCGCCATCTACTTCGTGCCGGCGCTCCTGCTCGCCATGGTCTCGCCGCTGGGCGTGCGCCTCGCCGCAAGCGGCGGCATGGCGCGCCTGGGTCGCTCCACCGGCAACCTGTACGCCGTCTCCACCGCCGGCAGCATCGTGGGCACGCTCGCCACGTCGTTCTGGCTGATCCCGATGCTCTCGCTCGAACCGCTCGTGGTCTGGACCGGGCTCGTGCTCATCGGCATCGCGCTCCTGGCGCTCACGCTGAGGCCGGAGCAGCCTGCCGAGGGAACAGCCGAGCACCATGCGCGTCTGGCGCGCGCCGTGGCGCCGGCCACCATCGCGCTGTGCGTGGCCGCCACCGCACTCGGCGGATTCGTGCTGTGGCGCGTGGCCCCTGCGCCTGCGGTGAACGAACAGGGCGAGACCGTCCTCTTCCGGCAGGACACCCAGTACCACCGCATCACGGTGACCGAGGGCGACGGTGCGCGTCACCTGCGGTTCGACCGCTCGCACCAGAGCGCGATCTCGCTCGACGACCCCTACGAGAGCCGCATCCGCTACCCCGACTACATGCATCTGGCGCTCACGCTCAAGCCCGACGCCGAGCGTGTGCTGGTGCTCGGCCTCGGCGGCGGCGCGATCACCAAGCGCTTCTGGCGCGACTACCCGGGCGTGTCGGTCGACTCGGTGGAGATCGACCCGGTGGTGGTAGACGTGGCGCGCAAGTATTTCTGGCTGCCCGAAGACGAGCGGAGCCGCGTGTTCGTGGAGGACGCACGCCGTTACGTGCAGACCACGGGCGAGACGTACGACATCGTGATCGTGGACGCCTACTACTCCGACGCGCTGCCGTTCCACCTCACCACCGAGGAGTTCCTGCGCGAGGTGAAGGCGGTGATGTCGCCCGACGGCGTGATCGCGTACAACGTGATCTCTGCGCCTGAAGGAGATGCCAGCAAGCTCTTCCGCAGCATGTACCGCACCGCCGAGGGTGTGTGGAGCCAGATCCGCGTGTTCCCCATCGGTCTGGGCGCCGACGGGAACACCCTCGCGATGCGCAACATCATCGTGCTCGCCACCGACGCACCTGCCGACGACGCGCGCATGCTCGGCGCGATCGCCTCACGAGTGGATGGCCGGGTGACCATCAGCGGTTTCGCGGAGATGGCGCAGGACCTGTACTCCAGCCCCGTCGAGGTGGCCGACGTGCCGCTGCTCACCGACTCGCACGCACCTACCGACGAGCTCATCCAGGTGCAGTAGCGGGCAGCTACCCCAGCGGCTTGCGCGCCGTGAGCGTGAAGGTGAGCGGCAGCTCCGGCTGCCCCTCGGGCAGGCCGAAGAGACCCTCCTCGCGCTCCACCATCCCCGGCGTGAACTGCCACGCGATGAGCGGGAACTCCCGCAGGTCCTCGATCACCAGGCCAGCGCGCACGAGCGAGCCGACGATCTCCTCGAAGGTGTGCTGCCAGGAGTGCGAGACGCCTACGAGTTCCTCGCCTGGCGCCGCGTAGCTGCCGCGCTCCTCCCACTCGAGCGCGTCGCGCTGGAAGTACGAGTACTTCACGCGGAGCGTGGGATCCTCGGCCTCGTCGTCGAAGATCCAGAGCGTGGGGTGCATATCGGCGATCTTGAACACGCCGCCGGGCGCGAGACGGCTCGCAATGGTGCGCGCCCACGGGTCGAGATCGGGCAGCCACGAGATCACGCCCCATGAGGTGAAGATGAGGTCGAACGCGTTCTCGGGGAGTTCCGCGGGCGGCTCAAGCACGTTGCCTTCGATGAAGGTGGCCGGCACGTCCATGCGCCGGGCAAGCTCGCGCGCAGCCTCGATGGCCGCCGAGGAGAAGTCGAAGCCGGTGGCCTCGGCGCCGAGGCGTGCGAGGCGGACCGTGTCCATGCCGAAGTGGCACTGCAGATGCAGCGCGCGCTGACCGGAGAGATCGCTGCCGACAAGGTCGGCGACGATCGAGTCGAACGGCCGGGCGTCGGGGTCGGCGATGAAGCCCTCGACGTTGTAGAAGTCGGATGGGACGTGCAGGGCGGTCCAGCGCTGCCAGAGCGCGTGATTGGCGGCGATGCGAGAGGTGGTGTCCATGCGGGGGCCTTTC
>CAZSUO010000156.1:0-4328 GCA_964610065.1 uncultured Coriobacteriaceae bacterium
TGGCCACCGCGTCGATCGAGGCCGTCATCGGGCTGGACATCCTGGGCGCGGCGCTCGCGGTGACCTCGCTCTTGCTCGTGCGCATCCCGCACCCGGAGCGCGCCGAGGCGGCGGGTGGGGGCCGCTTGCCTGCCGGGGCCGAGACCGGCCCCGCGGGGTTCACGGCCGAGTTCGCCGAGGGCTGGCGCGAGCTGGCGCGTCACCGCGGGCTGCTCGACCTCACGCTGGCGATAGCCGCGGTCACCGTGCTCTACATGCCGCTCAACGCCCTGTTCCCGCTGATGACGTTCGAGCACTTCAGCGGCGGCGCGGCCGAGGCCAGCTACGTCGAGCTCGCGTTCGGCGCCGGGATGCTCGCGGGCTCGCTCGCGCTCGGCGTGTTCCTCGCGCGCTTCTCGGGCGTGCGGCTCGTGGGCGGCGCCATCGTGGGACTCGGTGTGCTGGTGGCGATCTCGGGGCTGCTGCCGGTGGGGGCGTTCTGGGTGTTCGTGGGCCTGTGCGTGCTCATGGGCGTGACGGCACCGCTCTTTGGCGCACCGATCACCGCGATGTTCCAAACGCTCATCGATCCGGCCAAACTCGGCCGCGTGATGTCGCTCTACACGACGATCGCAATGCTGGCCGCACCGGTCGGGCTGGTAGCCGCCGGTCCGATCGCCGAGCGTACCGGCGTGGCCGCGTGGTTCGCGGTCACCGGCGCGCTGATCGCCGTGATGGGGCTCGTTGTGTGGGCCCTGCCGGCCGTGCGCGCGCTCGACGGCGCGATGGCGGCTGCTGCGGCCGATGCGACCGGTGAGGACGCCGGGGGAGTGGCCGAAGGACTCGCCGAGGTCTGACGGTGTTCGCGGGGTACACACTCCGTGCGGGGGGCTCGGCTCCGCGGCCGGGGCACGCACCGGGTTCGTCTGACGGAGGGGACTTCATGGGAGACAAGCAGAACGTTCGCGTGGACACGGGCCTTCGAGTCGGTCCGGGTGATCCCTGTTGTTGCAGGGGTAGCACCGTGCTACCATATGTACGCCTGGAGACTGCATGGGAGCTCACCGCACGCCAAGGTACTCTGCTGCTCTGGTGGAGCAGCTTGTTCAGCGCGGACGCGTTCTTGCGACTGCGCGCGTGACACAGTGGCTCGCGAACCATGACTACGACGCGAAGCAGGCGATCATGCGGGTTCTGCTGTCGTGTCAGGAGCATGGACGGTTCACCGGTTCGTGCATCTTGATAAACGGCTCGGTTGCCGACGAGTACATCGTTGCAGTGGCCGGCGAGGACTGGTACCTGAAGTTCTGGGTCGACGAAGAACAGCTGGTGGTGGGTGTGTGGTCGTGCTGTTGGGACGGCGCAGTCCACTGATGCGCTCCTGAGGAGGGCTGCCATGTATCCGAAGACATGTGCTGAGTGCGGCGGTCTAGTCGGTGTATCCAGCGATCCGATCCCGTTCGAGATGCGCGGGGAATCCGTGTTCGTCGAGGGCGTCGAGCATGGGCGCTGCGATGTCTGCGGTGAGACCTACCTCACGCTCGATGCGACTGAGCGCCTTCAACTGGAGGCTGTGCGGCTTCTGAGGGAGGCCCACAACCTGTTGTCCCCGCAGGAGATTCGGGATATCAGACGGTCGCTCGGGCTGTCACAGGCGGCCTTCGAGACGGTCCTCGGCGTGGGTGCCAAGACGGTCGTGCGATGGGAGAAGGGCACTGTCTTTCAGAGCGCCACTGCGGATCGCCTGATGCGCCTGATCCGGCACATGCCCGATCTCGTCGAAACGCTCACCGGCGGCCAGCTGTATGCGGCTCCGCCGAATGAGCACGGTTCGTCCGTCGCGCATCGCTCTCGGGCTCACGTCTGATCGCACCCGCCGGCCCGGCATCCGCCGCCTGGCGCTCCGCCGACGACTATCCCGGCTGGCTCGTCGAGGACATCACCCGCGTGCGGTACGAGACCCAGAACCACCATGTCACGTAGTATCGCGTGGCCGCCACATCGCCCGATGGCCGCTTCCCGATCGGCATCGTCTACATCGCCTGTGACGACGAGACCGAGGCGCGCACCGCGGAGGACGTCCTGCGCGCCGATGGCGAGCGCCATGAGTTGGCCGAGAGCCTTCTGGAGGCGCTCCAGCGCGAGTATTGCAAGCAGGGCAAGACGATCGTGTCGTTGGCGGGCAGTGATTCCATCGGCGTGGAGGTGGAGTGGGAGCGGTTCACCGGGAGCGGACTCGACCGCCGATACTGGTACGCCGAGGACCTGCTGTGGCGCGACGAGACCGCGCACGCATGGGTGAAGAACCCCGGGCTGTAGCTGCGTGAAGCGACCGGCCCGTCACGGCTTGTGCGGCGCCGCCGAGAGGTATGCCTTTCGCGCGGTTCGTACGTTTGCGAACAACTGCGCCGCCCAGAGGTATGCCTTTCGCGCGGTTCGTACGTTTGCGAACAACTGCGCGGCGTGATGCTCGGATTGTTCGCATCGTTGCGAACCTGGTTGAACCCCGGGCACCTCGTTGTTCGCAAATGTACGAATCCGCCACAAAGGGTTCCTAGGGCCCGGCCCGCTGCTCGCCCGGCCCGCTGCTCGCCCGGCCCGCCACCCGGCCAGGCCCCACCCCGAGGCCGCCCGGCCCGCCCAGCGCCCCCCAGCGGGCCTCCGTCACATCACCACCACCCTCGCTCCGCTATACTGTTGCGCGCGTGTGCGCCGCCACCACAATGCCGGTCGCGCCGCACAGCACTGTCACCAACGGGAAGCACGCGGTATGCGCAAACGAAGCAGGGCTGAGCGTTTGGAGAAGCTGCGCAGCCAGCGCAAGCGCATCGCGCTTGGCGCGGGCGTCGCGGCCGTAGCGCTCATCGCCGCCACCGCGCTGGTCGTGGGCCTCTCGATGCGCCCCGCGTCCACCCCGGAGGCAGCCGCCGAGGCAGATCCCGCGCTTCTCGCCACCACCGCCAACGCGAAGCTCGCCGCGCCCAGCACCGCCACCACGTCGGCCGCTCTGCCCAGCGAGGTCCCCGCGCTCACTGGCATGCAGATCGCCGAGGCCGAGGTGCTCTTGAAGGCCGCGGGCCTCGCGCTCACGCGCGTGGGCACGCCGGCGGGCGACGTGGCCCCCGGCTGGGTCCTCGACCAGCGTCCGGCCCCGGGCGAGCGCGTGGCGCCCGGCTCGGTGGTCACGCTCACGTTCGCCGATCCTTCGGCCACCGAGTCCACCAACACGCCACGTCCTGCGGGCTTCGTGGTGTGCATCGATCCGGGTCACCAGGGCAAGGCCAACACGAACCTCGAGCCCGTTGGCCCCGGTGCGAAGGAGACCAAGCCCAAGGTCTCGGGCGGCGCCACCGGCGTGACCACGCGCGTGCCCGAGCACGAGATCGCGCTCGCCATCTCGCTCAAGGTGCGCGACCGGCTCGAGCGCTACGGCGTCACCGTGGTGATGACCCGCACCACCGCCAACGTGGACATCTCCAACGCCCAGCGCGCGCAGGTGGCCAACAACGCCGGCGCCGACCTCTTCCTGCGCATCCACGCCGATTCGTCCACCAACGCAAGCCGCAACGGCGTCGCCACGCTCTATCCCGGCGGCAACGAGTGGGTCGCGCCCATCACGCAGCCGAGCCGAACGGCCGCTGGCGTGATCCAGCGCGAGGTCCTTCGCTCCACCGGCGCCAACGACCTCTCGCTCGTCGAGCGCGCCGACATCGCGGGCTTCAACTGGGCCACCGTGCCCAGCGTGCTCGTGGAAACGGGCTTCCTCTCCAATCCGGCCGAGGACAAGAAGCTGTCCGATCCCGCCTATCAAGACAAGCTCGCCGACGGCATCGCCCGCGGCGTGCTCGAATACCTGGGGGTGACCGAGTAGTGGCGCGAGGCGCGAAATCGCAGGAGGCCGCACGAGCGGCACGCAACGTCCGCACCGGTGTGATCGCCATTCTGGCGGTGGCGATAGTGGCCGCGGGACTCTGGTACACCGGCAGGCTCGGTGGCCGCGGCGTGTCGGCCGAGGACCTCCAGAAGGTGCTCCTGATCGCCGCCGCCCCCGACGAGACCGGCGACGTGGTGGCACAGGTGGTAGCCGTCGCGGATCTGAGCGGATCCGCTCACTCGCTTGACGCGGTGGATCCCGCCACCGCCGTGACCCTCCCCGGCACCACGTACTCCACGCTTGCCGACGCATACCCGTTCGGCGGCGGGGCAGGGGTGGCCCAGGCGCTCGCTCGCGCTGAGGGCGGCGAGCCGCTGCCGTACGTCACGCTCAGCGCCAGCGCGCTCATGGCCGCCGTGGAGGCCGCCGGCGAGGTCACGCTCGAGCTCCCGGCCGAGATGAGCGTGTTCGATGG
>CAZSUO010000157.1:0-4318 GCA_964610065.1 uncultured Coriobacteriaceae bacterium
GGAGTCCCTAACCCCCATAAACCTTACACGTCCACGGGTCGAGCCGCTACCGCCGCAGCACCTCGGCACGAGTGGGAATGGACGCCATCGCGCCGGGCCGCTCGGTGGCAAGCGCCGCCGCGCGGACCGCCCACTCCACCGCCGCGACCGTGCTCTTCCCGTCGAGCAAGCCGTCCACGAGCGCGCCGCAGAAGGTGTCGCCCGCGGCGGTCGCGTCGATCGCCTGCACGGGAACCGCCGGCACATGGGTCTCCTCATCGCCCTCGACCACCAGCGCACCCTGGTCGCCGAGGGTCACGACCACTGCCCGTGGCCCGCTCAGTCCGCGTGCCATCTCGGCGAGCTCGTGGATGTCGGTCGTGCCCGGCAGTCCGGCGATCCCGGCGAGTTCGTGCCGGTTCGGGACGAGCACGTCGACGCGGCCCAGCACGGCCGCGGAGAGCGGACGCGCGGGCGCTGGATTGAGCACGAACATCCCGGTGCAGAGCTCGGCCGCACGCTCCACCACATCAGCCGGGACCTCCTGCTGGGCCAGCACGCAGCGGGCGCTGGCGATCGTGTCCCGGGCCTCCTCGAGCATGGCCGGTGCGAGCGCCCCGTTGGCGCCGGCCGCGACCACGATCGTGCTTTCACCCTGCGGCTCCACGAACACGAACGCCTGCCCTGTCGCAACGTCATCGAGTCTGCGCACGCCGCGCGTGTCCACGCCCTCGGCATCCAGCGTGTCGATCATCCAATCGCCATCGGCATCCGCACCCACCGCGCCGACCATGGCCACGCTCCGGCCGAGTCGCGCCAGGGCGACCGCCTGATTGGCGCCCTTGCCGCCGGGACCGCGCAGCACGGTGCCGCCGAGCAGCGTCGCTCCCCGCTCGAGCGCGACCGGCACGTCCACCGCACGGTCGACGTTGATGCTGCCCACTACCGCGACGTCACTCATAGCTGGCGATCGCTCCAATCATGAGGTCCCAGAACCGGGGCGTATCCAGTCGCATCGCCACGAGCGCGTTGTCGGGCTCTCCGGTGAGATGGTGGAGGTCCACGCACGTGGCTCCCGCCGTGTAGCGTCCCTGCGTCTCGATCGCCACAGGCACGCTCACCACCTCCACGAGCGACGGGTCGATCACCCGGGCCACCGCCACGGGGTCGTGCAACGGCGGCGATGTGAATCCCCATGTGCGCAGATAGCTTGCCGAGAAGAACGTCAGCAGCTCCACACAGAGGTCGCCCATCGGCGTGCCGAGCGCGCGGAGCCGCTCGATGACATCGGGGGTGGCGAGCGCCTGATGCGTGATGTTCAGGCCGCACATCGTCACGGGGACACCCGAGCGGAAGACGACGTCGGCCGACTCTGGGTCGACGCGGATGTTGAACTCGGCGTACGGGGTGTCGTTGCCCCGCTCGGTGGAGCCGCCCATCAGCACGATCTCACGGATGTTCGCCTTGAGTTCCGGGTGGGCCGAGAGCACGAGCGCGATGTTGGTGAGCGGCCCCGTCGGGATCAGCGTCACCGGCTCCGGATGCTCGCGGAGGATGCGCACGATCAGATCGTGCGCGCTCTCCTCGGACTCCGGAACCGTCGGTTCGCCCCACTCCGGACCATCCAGCCCGGAGACACCGTGCACGTACTCGCCGATGTGCAGCGACCCCAGCAGGGGGCCGACCGCGCCGCGAGCGATCGGGACATCGGTGATCCCGGCCACCGTGCACATCCGGCGGGCGTTCACGGTGCACTTCTCCACCGTCTGGTTGCCGCCGCATGTGGTGATCGCAAGCAGATCGAGCTCAGGGCTCGCGGCCGCGAGCAGGATAGCGAGGGCGTCATCGTGGCCCGGATCGCAGTCGAGGATGACAGGGATGGGCATCGTGGTCACTCCCCCGCCAGCCAGTGCACCAACTGCGTGAACAGCCGCGCGTACCCGGGCCAGGCGACGAAGTCGTCCGGACACCAGTGGGGACCGATGTCGGAGGCCCAGGCGGCGGTCCGGCCAGCGCCCTCGGCACGCAGTGCGAGCAGCGGGTCGTCTCCCACCGTGGCGAGCAACTCGGCGTCTGCCTTGAGGCCGAACCGGTTGTAGCCGAGCAGGCCGGGCCACGGGCCGGTCACGCCGGACAGCACGGGGTGCGCCGCGTTCACGACCACCACATCGGTGCCCTCCGGCGCTTCCACGCGGTCGTCCCACGGGTCGATCACCGAGGGCAGGATGTCATCCACCGGCGTGCGCCGGTACATCGCCTTGCCCTCGAACCCCTGGAAGCTCATGTAGCCACCGGCCATCAACAGGCCGCCCCCCGCGTGGACCCACTCCGCCAGTACTCTGAGACGGTTGGGCGTGCGCTTGCCGCGGAGCCACGTGTCCGGATGCAGCAGGATGCTGTCGGCGCCGATGTCCGAGAGCACGACCACGTCATACTCACCGAACGCCTCCGCGGTGGCGGGGAACCGCTCGGGCACCTCGTGCGCGGGCATGTGGACGACCTCGATGCCGTTGCCCTCGAGCGCCGTCTTGAGCGGGGCGATCCCCGTCTCGAATACGACCGACTGGAACGAGTCGAACCCCTTGTAGTGGGTGGACTCACTCACCCAGGACTCACCGGCCACGAGTACCCGTGTCATGATGCTCTCCCTTCCCATGCGGCGTCGAAGACCGCCTTCGGATTGGCGGTAAGGATCTCGAGCAACTGTTCTCGCGCAACGCCGTGCCGCTCAAGGCGGTCAGCGAAGCCGGTCAGCACGTGCGCATAGCCGAATCCGCCGTACGTACGCAGCAGCGTCTTGATGAAGACGTCGTGCGACAGGAGCAGGCGGTTCCCGTGGCCGTCCGCAAGCAGCCGCGCGATCGCTGTGGCGTTGTCCTCATCGCTCGGACTCTGGCCTTCCCCCGGATAGTGGAACTCCATGCCGAGCATGTCGTATTCCACCCACGCACCCCGGTCCGCAAGCGAGCGCTGGTACTCCTCATCCGCGTAGCTGGGGTTCATGTGGCTGAGCACTGTCGCATCAAGGATGCCACCCTCCTCCTCGACGATGTCGAGCACGCGGTGTCCATACCGCAACCACCCGGGCAGATGGACCGAGAGCGGCACGCCGCAGCGGCGCTGCGCTCGCGCGGCCGCACGCAGCGAATGCTCCTCGGCCGGTGTGAAGCGCAGCCCCACGCCGATCTCGCCGATGACACCGGCGTGGACGCCGTCCACGCCGTCGAGGACGTCCGCGACGATGCGGTCGGCGATGTCGTCGATCGGCATGTCGACGAAGCCCTCCGGGTGCGTCCGTTCGAGATAGTAGCCGCAGCCCATGATGATGTTGAGGCCGGTGGCCTCGGCGATCTCCCGCAGTCCGCGCGGATCGCGCCCCGCGGCATCGGGTGTCACCTCGACGAGCGTGCGCCCACCGGCCGCGGAAAGCGCTTCGAGTTCGCGGACAGCCGTGTCGACACTGTCGAGCCGGGTGTTGTCGAGTGAGAGGTAGGGATCGTTGCGCAGCCGGCCGAGGAACTCCATCCGGACCGGCTCGCGGGCGATGACCCACCCCTCGGCGTCCCGAAGCGCAGGCTCGTGCCAGGCGGTCTCGCCGTTCAGCAGCAGGTGTTCGTGGAACAGCGTCGGCCCCAGATCCGCCGAGTCGATCTCGCCAAGGACCGTCCGGACCGTGGCCATCAGCGCATCGCCGCCCCGAACCGTGAGAACAGGCGGGTGTTCATGAAGATCGCGAGCAGCAGGATCACGCCCTGCACGATCTGGATGTAGAACGGCGACACATGGAGCAACACCAGCCCGTTGGCGATCACACCGAGGACGAGTGCGCCGAGCACGGTGCCGAGCACGCTGCCGCGACCCCCGAGCAGGCTGGTGCCGCCGAGCACGACAGCGGTGATGACCTCGAGCTCGAATCCCTGGCCCGCGTTCGACGAGCCCGACGCGAGACGCGCCGCCACGATCACGCCGGCCAGTGCGGCCACCGTTCCCGAGACGAGGAACACCACGAGGTTGACCAGCCGCGTGTTCACACCGGTGCGACGCAACGACTCGTAGTTGCTGCCGAGGCCCACAACGTACCGGCCGTACGGCGTCTGGGTGAATGCGAACCAGCCGATCACGGCGACGACCACCGCGATGATCGCGGGGACGGGGATCTCGTACACGCGACCCTGCCCGAGCACCTTCACCCACGCGTCGGTCGGAATCGGCGTGGAGTACCCCTGCGTGATGAGCAAGGCCACTCCTCGCACCACACCGAGCGTGGCGAGCGTCACGATGAATGGAGGCAGCCCCCGGTAGGAGGTGAACCAGCCGTTCACGAATCCCACCAGACCGC
>CAZSUO010000158.1:0-4301 GCA_964610065.1 uncultured Coriobacteriaceae bacterium
GGCCTACCACCGATCTCACGGGTGCCCGGTGTCAACAACCTATACGGGCAGAACATCTAGCCGCGCGGCGAGCGCGCCTAAGGGCCGGTGATGGTCGCGATGATGTCGCCGGTCTGCCGGAACCTGTCGATCATCGCGTGCGCCGGAGTCCTGCCCGATGCAAGCATGTCGTCGAGCGGCCGGAGCTCGGTGGCGAGCGCAGACGGCAGCGCCTCACGCGCCGCCGCAAGCGCGGCAGCTGCGCCGGTGCGTACCTCGGCGGCATCGAACCCCCGGGCGGCTGACAGCTGATGGAGCTCGGCGCTGGGCACGGTAGCCCGGCCGGAGAGTGTGGTGTCGAGCGCAAGGCCGAGGAGCAGCGTGCCCAGCGCCCGATACGCGTCTAGGCTGCGCGGGCAATCGAACGCCTTGAACTCGATGCGGCCCGCCTCGGCGGGGACGCGCGCACGGTCGGTGAGCGTGGGGAAGCTCGGAACGACGTCGGCCGTGTCGGACACGAACACGAGCACCGAGGGGCGCGGGCCGGTGCGGTGGAATGTCCGCCGCGACAGGCCGCCCCACAACCCGCCGCGGTGGAACGGCGACGAGAAGCTGAACGGCACGATGTACGGGCTGTACCAGGTGAGCTTGCGAGCGATGTCGATGGTCTGAGCCACGGACAGATCCGGATGCGAGAAGCTGATGTCGGGTCCGTAGGTGAGCATGTGGATGTGGGCGGTCTGCTCCTCGGGCGTGCTGCGATCGGCGACCTCCCAGGCATTGAGCGGAGGGTCGGGCACGTAGTCTTCGCGGTAGGGGTTGAACGACGTCCACCCCGGACGGTAGCCATACGGCCGTGCCTCCCGTTGCCATCGCGCGAAGTCGGCGTGGAGCGTGTCGACCGCGGCGGCGAGCGAGCCGCATATCGGGGTGCGGATCTCGAAGCCCTTCGGGTCGGTCCTGAGATACGCGCCGTCCCCCGAGAAGCGCTCGAACCCTTCGATGTACCACCGCTTGCTCTTGATGCCGAGGTCACCGACGCGCAAGCCGGGGTAGTCGGTCTCGAAGATCGGCATGCCCGCCAGCACGCGATCGAGCTCATCGAACGTGCTCGTGGCGTAGTCGCAGAACCGGCCGCTCGTGTCGATGGCGGGGAATTCGTGCTCTATGCCGAACCTGAAGTCATCGAGAGACAGCATGGGTGGATTGTCGGGGGCAGCGGTATGCCCCGGCAAGCGCGGCGAGCATGCGCTCCGACGAGCGGCGTCTCCGCGCGACGAGGGGCGTGCCTACAGGTCCTCGCTGCCTCCCTCGGCAGCATCCGCGATGGGCACGGTCCGCGTGGTGAAGCGTGACCCGTCGACCAGCGTGGGGAGGATCTTCGAGAGTACCCAGCCGTTCGTCCTGAGGTAGGACTTCCCGTTGACGTCCATGCGCCAGGGGCGGGCGTCGTCCCCCGAGGGGCTGAACGTGCGTACGAGGGTGCCGCCACGGTACTGCTCGATGATGAAGTCGCCGTTACCCATGCTCCGGCTCCGATCCCGCTGCCTTCCGCCCGTTCATCGGCCGGCGGTGGCGCAGTGGGCCCGATCGCATCACCCGGGAGCCGACCACGACCGCCGCTGCCGCCAGCACGCTGCCCACAAGCATGTACGGGAAGATCTCCGGCGCGAGCCCCAGGAACTCACCCGTGAAGTTCATCAGCGCGTGGAACAACAGCACTGCCAGGATGCTCCGGCCGGTGCCGTTGTAGACCCACACGATCAGGACCGTCTGCACCACGATCGACGGCAGCCACCACCACAGTTGGGGACTGAACGACGTGTCCGCGTAGTACCCCGGGAACCAGACGAACGGCGTGTGCCAGATGGCCCACCCCGCCCCGTTGATCAGAGCGGCCACCACAGGAGAGAAGCGCTCCTGCAGGTCGTCGAGCCACTGGCCGCGAAGCCCGACCTCCTCCACCGCGGGGAACACGAACGAAAGCAGGAGCATGAAGCCGAGCGTCCGGGGGTCGGTGACCACGTCCCAGGCGATCGACAGGGGACGATCGGTGAGGCCCAGAGCGCGCGCCGCTCCAGCCATGACCAGGTCGAACAGCGGCCAGAACAGCACGATCACGGCAAGCCATCGCACGGGAATCCGCCGAACGTCGATCATTCGGCGCCCGAGATCGCGCAGCCCGTCCCGGCCGTCGGCAAGCCACGTCAACAGCACTCCCGTCAGCAGCGGGCTCGCACCGCCCGCGAGGAAGAAGAGGATGTTCGGGAACGACCACACCGACTCGTCCGAGAACAGCAGAGGGATCCAGAAGAGGTACGCCCAGCCTATGTAGATGACGGGGAAACCCCATGGTCTCGCCTTCCGGGCCAGAGCGCCGGCCCGTGCGGATACGCTGCTCAATCTGCCTCCCCGGGAAGACTCGGAGACCAACGGCCGCCCCCGGGAACGCATCACCCCGGTCGACCTCGTACCCGGTTCCTACCCCACCCAGGCCGGGTCGACCCACGGCGATCCCGCCGCTCCCGACTTCACAACCGCCCCACCGATACGCCGAGTCTCTCGGCCGCGTCTCCGATACCGCCGGCGCCGATCGCCCGGCTGCAGTGGAGCGCGACCAGCGCCGCCGCGTGCGCATCGGACATCGCATCGTGGTGCTCGAGCGGGATGTCACAGTGCCCGCAGACCGTCGGCAACCGGTGGTTATGCAGCCCCGGGAACGCACGTTGCGCCATTCGGCACGAACACACGTAGCGGGTGTCCGGGACCGGAAGCCGGTACAACCCGATCGTGGCGCGCAACACCGACACGTCGAATGCCGCCCAGTGCGCGATGATCCGCTGACCCTCCAGGTACGGCAGGAGGCGCGGGTACAGCTCGGCGAACGTGGGAGCGTCGGCGGTCATGTCGGGCGTGATCCCGTGCACGCTGATGGTGCGACGGTCGTACCTGTTGCCCGGGGGCTGGATCAGCCACCCGCCGGTATCGGTCACCGCTCCGCCTTCGATCACCGCGATGCCGAGTGAGCACGCCGAGGAGCGCTCGGCCGTCGCCGTCTCGAAGTCGAGCGCGATCCACGTGTCTTCGGGCACTCTCACACCTCTCAGATCAGGAGGCCCCGGCGGGGGCGCCCATCTGTGATGCCATCCGGCCCAGGCGGATGCCCACGAGCACGAACCACACAACGAACGGGATGAGCGAGCCCAGCGCGAACACGAGCCCGATCGTCCCGAAGGTGACCGGGACCAGCATCATCGCACCCTGCAGGATGCCCGCTACCGCCGTGGCACGCGAGAACTCCGTGCCGCGAAGCATCGCCATCGAAACGAGGATGCCGGCCACACCCATCACGATGTAGTGCACGATGAACGCCGTGCCCTCGAATGCGGCCAGCGCCGCCTGCGCGGCCGGGACGATCCCCTCCGGCGCTAGTGCGTACTGGGCGCCGAGGGCGAACATCGTGATCGAAGGGTTCACGGCGAAGTACAGCGTGATCGCGATCAGGGCCAGGCCCACCCCGAGCGTGACGAGTGACGGACTACGCCGACGCAGCGCCGCATACAGCGCAAGGTAGACCACGCCGAGCATCACGTAATCGATGACCATCAGCCCGTCGAGGGTCACGAACGCCCGAACGGGGCTTGTCTCGACCATCCGCAGCATCGACTCGGCGATCGCCGCCGTTGGCGCGAAGTCGGGGGGCGGCCACACGATGCCCAGCACGACCTGCAGGAAGGTCAGCGCGACCGTGGCCAGCGCCGCCACACCGCCGAGCCGGAACAGCAGTCGGTACCCCGAATCGACGGTGGCGCCTGCCACAGCTGCATCATCATCCCCACGGATCTCCACGGTGCTTCCTTCCCGGTCAAGAGTCGCCCACCTGCCGCGCGGCTACCCGTACAGGCGCCTCGTGTCCGCATAGGAGGCCGCCACGATCTCCTCGAGCACGGCAGGATCGACGTCCGAGAGCCGCTTGATGTAGACGCAGCCCTTGCCGGTAGTGTGCTTGCCGAGCCGGCCGAGCGCGTCGCTCACGGCGTCGAGGCTCATGCCGAGGTAGATGGTGATGGCGGCCTTGCGAGACGCGAAACCCACCGGGAACCAGTCGCCCTCCTGGCCGCTGGATGACTTGTAGTGGAAGGTGCCGAAGCCGACCACGCCCGAACTCCACACCCGGGGCTCTTCGCCGGTCGCCCGTCGCATCAGTTCGAGCACCGCCCGGCAGTCCTCGCGTCGTGCCTCGTCGGCGATCGTCGCGATGAACGCGTCCACGCTGTCGTCTGTGCCGTGCGTCTTGATCCCGCCCACGGTGACCTCCGTCG
>CAZSUO010000159.1:0-4289 GCA_964610065.1 uncultured Coriobacteriaceae bacterium
GTCGCCCTCCACGCTGAGCTCCACGAGCGTGGCGCCCACCGTTGTGGTCTGCATCAGCTGATCGAAGGTCCGCTTGTCCACGGACAGAGACCGCGTCTCGATCTTGGGACCGTACAGCACCGCGGGAACGAGCCCGTCGGCAGCCAGCTTGTGGCTCGTCTTGCCCGTGATCTCACGGACCTTCGCTTCTAGTTCGACAACGTGCGTCATGGTTGTGCCTCCTTGTGGTCGGCCTGTGGCGCGGATGCGCCCGGGTCGTGTCAGAGCTGGAAATCGGGATCGAACAACTCGGAGACCGAGTCGTCGTTGTACACGTTCTGGATGGCGCGTGCAAAGAGCGGGGCGACCGAGAGCACCCTGATCTTGCCGTGCTGCTGCTCCTCGGGGATCGGCAGCGTGTTGGTGACCACGACCTCCTCGATCGGCGCCGACTCGAACCGCTCGAACGCCGGGGGCGAGAAGATGCCGTGGGTCGCGGTGACCCACACCTTCCTGGCGCCCTTCTGCATGAGCGCGCGTGCGCCGGCCGTGACCGAGCCGGCCGTGTCGATCATGTCGTCGGACAGGATGCAGTTCTTGTCCGCGACCTCACCGATGACGTGCGTGATCTCCGCGACGTTGTGCTCGGGGCGCCCCTTGTGCAGGATCGCCAGCCCGGCGCCAAGCATGTCGGCCATCTTCTTGGCTGCCTTCACGCGGCCCACGTCGGGCGAGACGATGACGAGGTCATCGAGCTCGAGCGACTCGAAGTAGTCCGCGAGGATCGGCAGTGCCGTGAGATGGTTCACCGGCTGGTTGAAGAAGCCCTGGATCTGGCCCTGGTGCAGATCCATCGCGATCACACGCTCCGCGCCGGCGGTGGTGAGCAGGTCGGCGACGAGCTTCGCCGTGATCGGCTCGCGAGCGGCGGACTTCTTGTCCTGGCGCGCATACGCGTAGTGCGGGATCACCGCGGTGATGCAGCGTGCGCTCGCGCGCTTGGCCGCGTCGATCATGATCAGGAGCTCCATGAGCGCCGCATTCACGGGCTGGCAGATCGACTGGATCAGGAAGATGTCGGCCCCGCGGACGCTCTCCAGATAGCGGACGTAGATCTCACCGTTGGCGAACTTGGAGATCTTGATGTTCCCGAGCTCCACCCCGAGGTGCCGGGCGATATCCTCCGACAACTCACGGTTGTGGGTGCCCGCGAACACCATCATGCGCTTGCCCGGTGTCGAGATCATCGTGCCGATCGCTCCTTACTGGTCGCCTTCAGTCCTGCACGCCGGAGCGCGGTCGCTCCGGCGACGAACGCCTACGGCGCGCCTTCCTACTGACAGGGTATCGCACTCGCGCCATCAGCGAGCGTCTCATCGGTGAGAACGGCGTCGCTCACCACACAGCCATCTCCGATGCGCGAGTCTGAGACCCGTGCGTTCGGACCGATGGCGCAGCGCTCGCCCACGATCGTATCGCCGAGGAGGAACGTCATCGGCTCGAGTATCGTGTCCCGCCCGATGGTGACGTCGGGGCCCACCCACACCAGCCCCGGGTCGGTCATTGTGACGCCTGCGAGCATGTGCCGCACGTTGATGCGACGCTGGAGTATGCCGGCGGCCTCGGCCAGCTGCACGCGGCTGTTCACGCCGAGCATCTCGTTGGGATCGGCGGCCTCGACCCCCACCACTTCGAGCCCCTCCCGGCGGAAGATGTCGATCATATCGGTGAGATAGTACTCGCCTTGCGCGTTGCTGGTTCCCAGCGCCTGCAGGTGTGCGAAGAGCGTCTCGATGTCGAAGCAGTACGTGCTGGTGTTGACCTCATCGATCCCACGCTGGTCCTCGGCAAGGTCCTTGTCTTCCACGATGCCGACGATCGCGCCTCCGGCATCGCGGATGATCCGGCCGTACCCGGTGGGATCGGCGAGCCGGGTGCTCAGGAGCGAGCAGGCGGCATTGCTTCTCTCGCGGCTCTGGATGAGTTCTGCGAGGGTTTCGGGGGCCAGAAGGGGGCAGTCACCGGCAAGCACCAGCAGGGAGCCTGTGGCGCCCTTGAGCGCGTCTGCGGCGCACATGACCGCGTGTCCGGTGCCGAGGCGGCGGTCCTGACGGGCGAAGGTCACGTCGTGCACCAGCGCCTCGACCTCTTCGGCTTGATGGCCGGTCACCACCACCACGCGGTCGCACCCCGCCTCACGGGCCGCACGGATGGCGTACTCCACCATCGGCAGGTCAAGGATGCGGTGGGCGACCTTGGGGAGCGAGGACTTCATCCGGGTCCCCTCGCCGGCCGCGAGGACCAGAGCGGTCGCGCTCATCGAAGCTCCTTCAGATCGGGGCAGCGCGCCCCGCTCGATCGACATGGCTGGGGCGGTAGGATTCGAACCTACGAATGTCGGCTCCAAAGGCCGATGCCTTACCGCTTGGCGACGCCCCAAGGAGGCCCGCTGAACGGGCTCCCATAAGCGCAGGGAGTATACCACAGCGGGGGGCGTCTCCCGGGCGGTGGGCGATGCACGGCGCCTCCGGGAAGACGCGGCATGGCGCTCGATCGCTAGACGGTTCCCGCGCCCATCGCAGCCTCGGCGAACGCGTCGACCCCGCCTTCGGCCTGGAACTCGTCGAGCACGGCATCCTGGATGCTCTGGCGCGCCTCGGCGTTGATCGGATGACAGATGTCACGGAACTCGCCGCTCGGCAGCTTGCGCGACGGCATCGCCACGAACAGTCCTTTGTCGCCGTTGACGACGCGAAGGTCGTGGATCACGAACATGTCATCGATCACGATGCTGGCGATCGCGCACACCTTGTTCATCGCAACCGGCCTGAGTGTGACTTTGGTGATGTCCATAGTGCTCCCTGCAAGTGTCCATTGCCCCTGACGCGGTATTTCGACGCCTCGGAGCACATACCTGCACTCAAGGAAACGTAAGGAATGGCTATTCGTCCGAGACCGCTAGCCAGGCTCGATCGAACAGCCGCGCGAACGGAAGCGAGTCGCCTCGGCCCAGAAGCCGGCTTCCCGGGCACGCGCGGCACACCTGACGGCGTCCTCCGGTTCGCGACAGACGCCGAAGACGGCGGAGCCGCTACCGCTCATCTCGGCCGCCACCACACCATCGCTCCCCCGCACCAGGGCCAGTGCGTCGGCGATCGCGGGAACGAGCGTGACAGATGAGGGGGTCATCGCGTTGAAGAGGCTGCCCGCGACAGCGGCAACGTCGCCGGCGCGCAGCGCGTCTTCGATCGCGCATGGTGAGGGCTGAGGCACGCGAGGCACGCGATCGAAGGCGGCGTACGCCGCAGCCGTCGAGAGCGGTTCGGCGGGTCTGACGACCACGACCGGGGCATCGACCGGTGGAAGCGCGTGCTCGAGCACATCGCCGCGGCCCGTGAAGCGTGCGGCGCCACCGACAAGGAAGAACGGCACGTCGGCCCCCAGGGAACGCGCGACCTCGTGCAGCGCCCCATCGTCGGGATCGACACCCCAGAGCAGGGCGAGCCCGAAGACGACCGCCGCGGCGTCCGCGCTCGCTCCACCGAGACCGGAGCCGGCGGGGATGCGCTTCTCGACCGAGATCGACACGCACGGCTCACGGTGGAACCGCTCGCCCATCGCCACCGCCGCTCTGTGCGCCAGATTCTGCTCATCGGACAGCCCCAGTCCGGGGGTGCATGAGAACTCCAGCGCGGATGCGGGCGCGAGAGTGACCGTGTCGGCGAGCGCGATCGCGTGAAGCACCGTCTCGACCGGGTGGTAGCCGTCAGCTGCCGGCGCACCCACTGAGAGGAAGAGGTTCACCTTGGCCGGTGCCGTGACCCGCAGTACCGCAGACGTCATGTATGCCCCCCGAACGCACGACACGCGGGGCATCTGACCCCGCGTGTCGTCACAGTCGTGTTATTGGACCCCTAGTTGAGCCAGGGGAAGATGCACTCGCCCGTGTCGCAATCGGTCAGTTCGACAGTGCCGGTGAGGATGTCCACGTAGCTGTAGCTGACCCTGGCGGTGCGGCCGCGCTTCTCATCGATCTTCAGAACGAACAGGCTCGGATGGGTCTGCTCAAGCACGCCCTCCCGTTCCAGTATCTTGGAGCGTCCCATGTTGGCCTTGAGCTTCATCCGCTCGCCCATCATGGACTCGAGGTCAGTGCGAATCCGACCGACCACCTGAACCTGGTTCATGGTATCCATACATCAACCTCCTCGAAGAGCCGCATTATACAGAAGAATGGCTCTCCGGACAACCTCGGCCGTGCTCGAGCAGTACCGCTCCCAGGCGGAGGAAGTGCTCCACGTCGAGCGTCT
>CAZSUO010000160.1:0-3872 GCA_964610065.1 uncultured Coriobacteriaceae bacterium
AGGCCGCCGGCGAGGTCACGCTCGAGCTCCCGGCCGAGATGAGCGTGTTCGATGGCGAGGAGCTGTTCATCCTCTCGAAGGGGCGTCAGGAGCTCACCGCTGCCGAGTTCGGCGCCGTGCTCAAGGGCGCGCCGTACCTGGGCGCGCGCGAGCGCGCCGCGCTCGACACCGAGCTCGCACGTGTGACCGCTGCGCTTATCGCCGATAGCGCATATACTGACGTGGATACCGATCTGGGGGAGGACGCGTTCGGCGTGCTCACCAAAGCCCTTGCAGAAGTCCGTTAACAATCACACGACTTGTTACTTATGTTTCTGTGGTACTATGCCGATACTCACGTCATGACCGATACACGGTCATTCCGCACGTTGCACTGGAAGGGGCCAAAGAGATATGCCGGAGATCCAAACCAGCGGTGACGAGGTAGCCAAGAGCCGCAAGGGAATGATCCGCGCGCTTGCAGCGCTTGGTATCGTCGCCGTTCTGGGTGGCGGCTTCCTCCTGGCCGGCGGTCCTGATGCCGTTGTGCGCATGCTCTCGGGCGAGGACGGTGCCGAGACCGTAGACATCGGTCCGGTCACGCCCGCTGATGGCGCCGACAGCGAGGACGAAGCCCCTGAGACCCCCTCCGACGAGACCACCGAGGCCGCCGAGGCCACGGTGACCGCCGAGGCTGAGGCT
The DNA here is from genome assembly GCA_964610065.1 of uncultured Coriobacteriaceae bacterium. Lineage (GTDB taxonomy): Bacteria > Actinomycetota > Coriobacteriia > Anaerosomatales > Anaerosomataceae > Anaerosoma. The sequence continues at coordinate 682 of CAZSUO010000160.1, forward strand.
GAGGCCGACGACGCCGCCACGGGTACCGGCACCACGGGCACCACCACCAAGCCGTCCGCGGTGACCCCGTCGCCCGCGCCGGTGGCCACGCCGCCCACGGGCGACCAGCAGTCGCGCATGTACTGGGAGCAGGTGGCCAGCCAGGAGCAGATCGGCAAGCTCGTGCGCGGCGAGATCTCCTCGTTCACGCTCGGCACCGTGAACCGCAGCGGCTCCACCGCCAGCGTGCCGGTGACCGTGAGCTACAAGTCCGGCGGCTCGATCTCCGGCACCATGGTGCTCCGTGACTACAGCGGCACCTGGTACTTCAGCTCCATCACACGCAGTGGCCAGAGCGCCACTACGCCTTCAGGCAGCGGCGACACGAGCGTGATCGCGGCCATCGTGTCGCAGCAGGCCGCCAACCAGGACATCCCCACCGGCATCATCTCCGGTGGCTATAAGAAGGTCACCGTGAACAGCGCGTCGATGGGCTCCGGTACGGCTTCGCTCAAGATCACCCTCTCGGGTGGCAGCGCGGCCCCCACCAGCGGTACCATCACGTGTGTGAGCAAGACCATCGGCGGCGTGAAGCACTGGTTCATCACGTCGTTCAGCAAGTAGGGAGCACCACCCCCCGAAGGGGTGTTCCGCACCATCGGCCGCGCATCACCCCCTGGTGTGCGGCCGAACACTGTAAGATGTGCATGTTGGACGACAGCTAGGGGAGCCGGGTGGAAGAGCTCGACCTTCGCGACTATCTCACCGTGATCTCGGCACGCCGGTGGGTGATCATCCGCAGCGTGGTGGTGGTGGCCCTCGTGGCGCTCATCGCGAGCCTGCTGCAGTCGCCCGTGTACCAGGGCGAGGCCCGGGTGCTCATCGCCGAGAAGGGCTCGAGCGTCGACGTGTTCGGCGGTCTGGGGCTCGACATCTCCAGCCAGGCCGAGCGCGGGCTCCAGACGCAGGTGCAGCTCATGCAGGTGCGTCCGCTGCTGGAGAACACGATCCGCCGCCTGGAGCTGGGCATCACGCCCGAGCAGCTCGCCGGCCGCGTGCAGGTGAGCGCGGTGGGGCAGACCAACATCGTCACGGTGGTGGCGCAGGACGGCAGCGCCGAGACCGCCGCCGAGATCGCCAACACGCTTGCCGACGAGTTCGTGGCATGGAGCCGCGACTATCGCCGCGAGAGCATCAGCGCCGCGGCCGAAGAGGTCGACACGCGCCTCGCGCTCGCGAAAGAGGAGATCCTCGAGCTGGGGCGCGAGATCTCCGCGCAGGGCAAGAGCGACGAGCTCGCCGCCGAGCTGGCGATCGCCACCGGCAACTACACCACGCTTGCGGGCAAGCTCGAGGAGCTCCGCATCTCCGAGCAGCTCGAGGTGGGCTCCGGCCGCGTGGTGAGCCCGGCCGTGGTGTCCACCGAGCCCGTGAAGCCCACGCCCGCGCGCAACACCGCGCTCGGGCTCGTGGTGGGCCTCGTGTTCGGCCTGGGGCTCGCGTTCCTCTACGAGTACCTCGACAACACGATCAAGAGCAGCGACGAGATCGAGCAGATCACCGGTGTGCCGGTGCTCGGGCTCATCCCCGCGGAGAAGTACGAGAAGGACGAGCGCAGGCGCGCGAGCATCCTCACCAACCCCGGTGGCGCTGGTGCCGAGGCGTACCGCGTGCTCCGCAACAACCTGGACTTCATCAACTTCCAGCACGACATCAAGACGCTGCTGATCGCCAGCCCCGCGCCGTCCGAGGGCAAGAGCACCGTGGCCGCCAACCTGGCCGCGGGTCTGGCCCAGGCGGGCAAGAAGGTGGTGCTGGTGGCGAGCGACTTCCGCAAGCCCACCACGCAGCAGTTCTTTGGCGTGCGGAACCTGATCGGACTCTCCGACGTGCTCACCGGCGAGCGTCCGCTGAAGAGCGCTTTGCAGCGCCCGATGGAGGAGCTCGAGCTTCTGGTGCTCACCAGCGGCAAGCTCCCGCCCAACCCGAGCGAGCTCCTCGGCTCCGAGCGCATGCGCGACCTGCTCGACGAGCTCAAGCAGTGGGCCGACTGGATCATCATCGACACCCCGCCGCTGCTGGCGGTGGCCGACGGCGCCGCCGTGGCCCGCTACTCCGACGGCGTGCTGCTGGTGACCAAGGGCGGCGAATCGACCCGTGAGGCCGTGAAGCGCGGTGTTGAGATGATCGACAGCGCCGGCGGACGCGTGGTGGGCACCGTGGTATGGGGCCTGGAGGCCCTTACGGGCCGTGGAGGCTACGGCTACGCGTATGGCTACAAGGGCGGGTACGGCGGCTATTACAGCTACGCCGACTACTACAACGCTCCCGAGGCCGACGCCGAGAAGCCGGGCCCCGCGCACCGCGCAGCCGCGGCAACCGGCACGGTGTACATGCCGAAGAAGAGTCCGGCCCGCAGGATCGCCGAGGCCATCGGCCGCATCGCCGGCGGCGTGCTCGCGGTGCTCGCTGTGATTGCGGTGGCGGTGTTGGTGGTGTACTTCCTCGACCAGGCTATGGGGTGGGGGATAGTGGCGGGAGTCTTGGGGTAGCGACCACTGCAGGGCTGCAATGGTGGGCGGCCTGCGCCGCTGGATGATTGGTAGCGAACCGTGACAGGTGAGATGTTCCGAGGCAAGACACTGCTGGTCACCGGCGGCACCGGCAGCTTCGGTCACGCGGTCGTCGATCGCTTCCTGAGTACCGACATCGGTGAGATTCGTGTGTTCTCCCGCGATGAAGCGAAGCAGGACGAGATGCGGCATCGGTACCAGCACCGGATGCCCGAACTCGCCGACAAGCTCAAGTTCTACATCGGGGATGTGCGCGATGTGAACTCGGTGCGCGATGCGATGCACAAGGTCGACTTCGTCTTCCACGCTGCCGCACTCAAGCAAGTGCCGTCATGCGAGTTCTTCCCGATCGAAGCCGTGAAGACCAACGTTCTCGGTACTGAGAACGTGCTTGCGGTGGCCATCCGCGCGGGCGTGCAGAAGGTCATCTGTCTCTCCACCGACAAAGCCGCCTATCCGATCAACGCCATGGGTACCAGCAAGGCGATGATGGAGAAGGTGTTCGTCACCAAGTCGCGCACATCCGATGAGACGCTCATCTGCGGGACGCGCTACGGAAACGTGCTCGCCTCGCGCGGGTCGGTTGTTCCTCTGTTCGTTGAGCAGATCAAGGCCGGTCAGCCGCTGACGGTCACGGAT
>CAZSUO010000160.1:3882-4186 GCA_964610065.1 uncultured Coriobacteriaceae bacterium
CCTTCGATGACACGCTTCCTCATGACCCTGGAGGAAGCAGTAGAACTGGTGCTGTTCGCCTTCGCGCATGCGGAGACCGGCGACATCATGGTGCAGAAGGCTCCCGCCTCCACGATCGGCGACCTCGCGCAGGCTGTGCGCGAGCTCTTTGGCGCCGAGAACGAGGTCAAGACGATCGGCATCCGGCATGGTGAGAAGAGCTACGAGACGCTGCTCACCTTCGAGGAGCGCAGCGGCGCCATTGACATGGGCGGGTACTTCAGGGTGCCTGCCGACAAGCGCGATCTTAACTACGACAAGTACT
>CAZSUO010000161.1:0-1239 GCA_964610065.1 uncultured Coriobacteriaceae bacterium
GCGGTGACCGGTCCCCCGGCGGCCGTTGCGCCGCCCGCTGCGCCCGCCTCGGCGGCGAACTCCTCGACGAACGCGGCGACCATGCCGATCCCGTTCTCGTACTGCGGGAAGTCGTCGTACTCCACGGTGGACGGCATCGGCTCCCCCGCGAGCAGGAAGAACTCATCGGCCGCATACACCCAGCCGATACCCCGGGAAGCCCTCAGGCGGCCCTGCCAGCCGCCGATGCGTGCAAGCACGGCCTGGGCCCCGATGCGGTCGTACGAGCCGCTGAAGCGGCACTGGTGGGCTGTGAAGCCCATCGGCACGCATCCCACTGAGAGGATGCCCTCGCGGCCAACGAGGTATGTCAGCGTCTCCTCGAGCACCTCGCCGTCGTTCACACCCGGCACGAGCACGATCTGCACGTGCGCCTCGATGCCGGCGGCAAGCAACGTGTCGAGCGTCTCCAGCGCGTGGTCCTCGACGGTCGGGCACACGAGCCGTTGCCGCATGGCGGGGTCGACCGCGTGTACCGACACGTGTAGTGGCGACAGATGCTGGCCGATGATGCGGTCCACATCCTCGTCCGTGAGGTTCGTGAGCGTGACGAAGTTCCCGCCGAGGAACGAGAGCCGGTAGTCGTCGTCGCGGACGGAGAGCGACGGGCGCAGGCCTGGCGGCAGCTGTGACACGAAACAGAACACGCACGCGTTGTCGCACTCGCGGATCGCGTCGAACAGCGGCGAAGCGAACTCCACGCCGAGGGGCTCACCGCTCCTGCGCTCCACGCGCAGTGTGAGCGGCGCGTCGCCCCGCGTGACCTCGAGCTCGAACGCCGGCTCGTCGGTGAGCCACATCCAGTCGATAACGTCACGCAGCGGCGTGCGGTCGACAGCGCACACCACGTCGCCCACGCGCAGGCCCGCCGACGCGGCGGCTCCTCCGCCTACGGCGACGACGAGCCCTCCCCCGCCGCAGGCCTCGGTGGGGTAGCGCTGGCTCGTGCCGCCCGCAGGGGTTCCAGCGGGATCACTCATCGCCGGGAATGGACTCTATCGCGCTGATGACTCCCTGGATCTGCTCGTCGGGCGTGGACGCACCGGCCGTGACCCCCACCGCGGCCGCACCGGCGAACCACGCGGAGTCAAGCTCGGCGGCGGTCTCGACATGATGCGTGCGCGGATTCCGGGCGCGACAGATCTCGGTGAGCCGCGTGGTGTTCCCCGAGTTGTGGCCGCCCACGACCACGATCACGTC
>CAZSUO010000161.1:1339-4155 GCA_964610065.1 uncultured Coriobacteriaceae bacterium
TCGCGCCTGCTGCCTTCGGGGAACACCCCCACGAGTCCACCCGACTTCAGGATCTCGGTGGCGGTGACGATGGCCGTGCGGTCCGGCTCACCGCGGTTCACAGGGAAGCTCCACAAACGCGGGAGCAACCATGCGACGAAGCCCTTCACGAACAGCTCGCTCTTGGCCATGAAGTGCACCGGGCGTGGAGACACGCACCAGAGGAGCACCGGGTCGAGGTACGAGACGTGATTGCCCGCGAGCAGCGCTCCGCCGGCCGGGACGCGCTCCGCGCCGATGATGCGCGTGCGGAACAACAGCGGCACGAGCCTGCCGAGTGTGGCGCGGACGCACCGTGCGAGGCGATCGCTCTTCATCGCGCCGCCTCCACGAGTGCAACGATGCCATCCACCACCTCTTCGACGCTCAGACCGGTGGTGTCGAGCAGCGTGGCGTCGGCGGCCGCCTCCAGCGGACTCACCTCGCGCGTGGAGTCGTACCGGTCGCGGCGCTCGAGGCGCTCCCGCACTTCGTCCTGGGCCACGGCGTGCCCCTGCGCGGCGAGATCGAGCTTGCGCCGCCGGGCGCGTTCCTCCGCCGACGCGGTGAGGTAGACCTTGACCTCGGCCGAAGGGAACACCACGGTGCCGATGTCGCGTCCCTCGGCCACGGTGTCGCGCTCGGTGCCGAGGGCCCGCTGCCGCGCGACGAGCGCCTCACGCACGGCGGCCACCGCCGAGACCGCGCTCACGGTGGCGTCAACTTCGGGGAGCCGCACAGCCGAGGTCACGTCGTGCCCGGCGATGCGGACCGTGGTGGCGATGCTCGCACCGTCGGCGTACTCGAACTCGACCGGATGCGCCACAGCAAGCGCGGCGAGCGCGGGAGCGTCGTCGACGGCCACGCCCTCGTGGAGCGCGAGCCAGGTCACCGCGCGGTACATGGCGCCGGTATCCAGATGTCTGATGCCGAGGCGGTTGGCTACGGCTTTGGCTACGGTCGACTTCCCGCTCGCTGCGGGGCCATCGAGTGCGATGATCATGGCATGCTCCGGTACGGGTCGGCGGGCAACGGGGATTCTACCATGCGCTACAGCGGCCACGCCTCGCCGCGGAGCCGCTCCAGATCGAACGCGAACGCCGGGTACGAAACGTCGATGACCTCGAATCCCTCGATCTCCGTTGCGCCTTCGGCGATGAGCCCGGCGATCGCCCACATCATCGCCAGGCGATGATCGCCCGATGCGCTGAGCCTGGCGCCAGCCAGTGCGGACGGTCCATGGACCTCGAGCCAGTCGCCGCCGGTCTCGACGTGGGCGCCAAGCGTGCGCAGCCCGGCCGCGACGAGCTCGAGCCGGTCGGACTCCTTCACACGCAGCTCGCCCACGTCCTCGAAGCGCGTGACGCCCTCGGCCTGTGTGGCAACGAGCGCGAGGACCGGCACCTCGTCGATCAGCGCGGGCACCTCCTCCGCAACGACGGTGGTGCCGGTGAGCGGACGCCCGTGCCGTGCGATGAGCGTGGCGGTGGGCTCCTCCCCCATGGTGAGCGGCTCTTCGACGGAGATGTCGGCGCCCATCCGGCGCAGCACCTCGATGAAGCCAGCGCGCCCGGGATTGAGCGACACGCCGGGCATGATGACCTCGCTGCCCGGCACCAGCAGCGCCGCGGCGCACATGAACGCCGCCGAGGACGGGTCAGCCGGCACCACCGCGATCGTACCGGTGGGCACGGCGGGACCGGTCACGGCCGCGGTGAGCCCTTCGCGCTCCACCGGCACGCCGAAGACCGGCAGCATCCGCTCGGTGTGGTCGCGGCTCGCCGCCGGCTCGGTGACCGCCGTACGGCCCTCGGCCCGCAGGCCGGCCAGCAAGAGCGCGGTCTTGACCTGAGCGCTCGCAACCGGCAGCACGTGCGTGCTGGCCCGGAGCGCCCCGCCGCGGATGCGCACTGGCAGTGTGCCGCCTTCGGCGGTCTGGATATCCGCGCCCATCGCTCGCAGGGGTGCGGCCACACGCTCCATGGGGCGGCGGGAAAGCGACTCGTCACCCGTGAGCGTGACCTCGATCGGCCACCCCGCGAGCACCCCCATCAGCAACCGCGCCGTGGTACCCGAGTTGCCGCAGTCGATCGGCTCAGCGGGGGCCGACGGACCTGCCGCACCCCAGCCGGTCACACGCACCCTGAGGCCACGGGTGCCCGCCGACAGCAGCGCGACCTCGGCGCCAAGGGCCTGTGCGGCCTCCAGGGTGGCGTGCACGTCGGCGCTGTCGAGCACGCCCACGAGGTCCGACTCGCCCTCGGCCATAGCAGCCACGAGCACGGCCCGATGCGAGATCGACTTGTCGGTGGGCAGGCGGACCTCGCCGCTCACAGGGCCGAGAGCGGGCGTGATGGTCGTGTCGGTCATGAAGCGGCCTCCTCCAGCGGCACCAAAACCGGGTCGAAACCCCGTTCGCGCAGATCCGCGATCAGGGCGTCCGAGTCGCCCTCGTCGGTGAGCACGAGCCTGAGCACGGCGGTCTCCTCCGACTGGTGGTCGATCTCGATGTCCTCGATATTACAGCCTGCGCGGCTCACCGCGGTGGTCACGATGCCGACAACGCCAGGCCGGTCGCTTACCGGCACCGTCAGTTCGCGCAGCTGGGCAGTCGCAGGCACCCAGCGCGCGGGGAGCGCGCGGCGCACGTCGGCCGGGGCGGCGAGCCACGCACGCACCGCCGCGGCGTCTCCGCGCTCGAGCGCCCCTGAGAACCGCTCGAGCACGGCGCCGAGGTCGGCGATGCCCCTGCGCAGCGCTGGCGCGTTGGCCATGCAGATGCCGGTCCACAGGTCGGG
>CAZSUO010000162.1:0-4117 GCA_964610065.1 uncultured Coriobacteriaceae bacterium
CGATGTTCACCGAGTATCTTCCCGTGACCGAGGTGGGCTCCGGCGAGGGCGTACAGATCCAGTACGAGCGGTTCACGCTCACCGAGCGCGTTGCGGACGTCGATCCGGGTGAAGGGGGACTCCGTGAGGTACTTGCGCCGGGGGCGGAGCCCCTCGGTCCGGGGAGCGTCAGAGTCGAGCCGGACGCGGACTACGATGCGGTATCCGTGAACGGGGAACTCGGACTCATCGCCACCTACAAGGACCGCTCCACAGCGGAGAAGAGTTCGTTCGGCATCGAGGATGTACGCGTCTTGGCCTTCGTGCGCGATGGCGTGCTAGTGACCGTCTACAGCCAAGGCAGGATGGAGTACCAGCCGAAGGACGACATCTACACGCCGGTCGACGCACTTGTCGCCGATGAGCTCGTGAGAGTGGCGGAGACGCTCGAGCCCGTGCAGTAGAGTCCGGGGCGTGGCGCTCGGTCAGTCGCAGCGCACGATCTCGCAGCGGTCCGAGACGAACAACACCGCACGCTGCTCGAGCGCGTCGGACCACAGCCACATCGAGCGTCCGTCGAGGTCGGCCACGTCGATCACGCGCAACAGGTCGCCCCGGTCCGCCTCGGCGGGCAACAGGCGGCCGAGCGCGTTGGGCAGCCCCTGGAGCAGGTCGGCGTTGAGCAGGCTGTCACGCGCTCCCGGCTTGATGCCCACGTACAGGATGCCGAGGTCCACGAGGTCGTTGAAGAAGTGCGTGCCGAGGGACAGGTCGGGGCTCAGGCCTCCGTGCATCTCGGCCACCTCGCAGAGTACCGAGGCGTTCTTGATCTGCGAGAGCGTGGCAGGCACGCCGAGCTCGGGCATGCGCGTGCCCCAGCGTCCGGGGCCGATGAGCGCGATCCGCTCGGCCCGCTCGGGATGGTTCATCACGCGACCCACGAGGGCGGCGAGCGCGAACCGGTCCTGTGTGGGGAGCATGCCGTACTCCTCGGGCACCACGTACACCACGCGGTCGATCTCGGTGGCCACACTCTGTCCGATCACGGGGCCGCCGCTGGTGAGCAGGATCGTGGCCGGCGGGATGTCGGCGGGCGCTGGCAGGTGCGTGAGCTCGCCGGTGAAGTGGAACGGCCGGCACTGCAGCAGGTTCACGCGGTAGTCGTCGGCGGTGAAGTTCACCGTGAACTCGATGTCCACCGGGTGGCGATACGCGCTGGCGATGGTGGCCATCATCTCCCGCATCTCGTGCGGGAACGCCGTCTGCGTGAGCATGCCGTCGAAGGTGAGCACCTGTGAGAACACGTCGCGCATGCCGGCCTCGCGGGCGCGCTGCTCGAGCGCGGTGTCGCGTGAGGCGACCATCGCAAGCGGGAGACCATCGGAAGCCTTCACCACCGCCTCGAAGTCGCGGGAGACGTGTACGTTCTCCTCGAGGTCGATCACGTTCACGATGTGCTGGCTGTACTTGCGCACCTCATCGGAGGAGCCCTCGGGGCGCAGCGTTGGCTGATCGAGCGCGACCACCCGCGTGTAGTCATCGTCGTGTCGGTCAACCGCGCGCGTACCCAGGCCGAAGACCAGCCGCAGCATTCCCTGCTTCGGGTCGATCCGAGTGTCCCACGCGTACGGGTTGAACGAGTAGCCCACGCCACCCACGTGCGGGTAGTACTGGCTGCCGTGGAAGTCGCCCGAGACGCGCTGCACCAGCAGCGCCATCTGCTCGTCGCGGTGGATGAGGCCGCGGTGGAGCCGGTAGGCGAGCGCCTCCTGGCTCATCGTGGAGGCGTAGATGGTGCGCACGGCGGCCACGAAGTCGGCGAGGCGCTCATCAGGATCGCCCTGGTTGCCGCAGAACACGCTCTCGTACTTGCCGGAGAACGAGTTGCCGTATGCGTCCTCGAGCAGGCTCGACGACCGCACGATCACCGGTGATTGGCCAAAGTACTCGAGGATCTCGCGGAACTGGTCGAGCACCACCGGCGGCATGGTGCCGGCACACAGTCGCGCCTCGAGCGCCTCGGCGCGCTCGAATAGATCCTCGGCGGTGCGCATCCGGTATCGCTCCCACCAGCAGTCGTTGAGCACGAGGTAGCTGTAGAAGACGTCCGCGCCCACGTAGAACGAGTCGTGCACCTCGAGCCGCCCGGCCAGATCGGGCCGGGTGCCGGCGAGGATCTTCCGCGCGAGCAGCATGCCCACCGACTTGCCGCCGATCTGCCCGGTGCCCACCATCCGCTTGCCAATCGCGAGGAGGTCGGGGAGCTCGAAGTGGTCCCGGCACAGGCCGAACACGTCGTCGGTCTCATCACGGCTGAGCAGCATGCGGATCAGCCGCAGCCGGTGCGGTTCCGCCTCGGCGGGATCGGCCTCGCCGGCGTCGATGCGCTGCTGCACCGCGCGCGCCTCGGCGAAAGCGTTCGTCCACGGGTCGCGCCACTCGATGCTGGTGTCGATCCACGGCTGGGGGATCGAGGTGCGGATCTCGGCGAGCTCCACGCTCTGCGTGACCGGGCGCACCTCGTCGCCGCGCCACGAATGCAGCATGTACATGGTGGGTGAGCGGCGCTCCCACACCTTGAGCGGCAGGATGTAGAGCTCGCCGTGGTGGCGGAAGATGTCGAGCACCACCTGCGCGGTGGTGTGGATGGCGCGCGTGGCGAGCGGCGTGTGCACGTTGCGCAACAGCGGGAACAGCGCGACCGTGTCGTAGTCGAACAGGTACGGGCACGTGAGCCGGAAGAAGTTGCCGAGCATGCGGTCCGAGTACCAGTCGACCGCAAGGCCCGAGAGGGAGTCGAAGAGGTAGTACACGGCGTCATGCCCGTTGCGGTCGATGACGGTGAGCACCTCGGCGATGAACCCCTCGAAACCTGCCGAAGCGTCGAGCTCGTGGATCTCGGCGGGCAGTCCCTCGGGGAGGAGCGGCTCATGATCCGCGAAGCGGAAGTACACCAGCTTGCGGTCGGCAACGTGCGTGTACTCGCAGTACCGCTGCGCGAAGGGCAGGAAGTCGGCGATGTCGTCCACCTGCAACACGATGTTGTCGCCCGCCCACACGCCCTCGAGCACGCTGTCGAGCGCCGGGATGCCGCTGCTGAGGTCCTTACGCTTCGCCATATGTCCCGTCCGCATCCGTGGGGTCGTTGGTGTGCAGAAGATACCCCCGATACTCCTCGAGCAGCGCATCGAGTTCGGCCGAGCTGGTGACGTGGTTCACCCGGTCGCGCACATGGCGGGCGCCGGGCATCCCCACGATGTACCACCCGATGTGCTTGCGCATGCGCGCAACGGCGTGCTCGCCGGCGAAGGCCACCAGCGCCCGCGCGTGCTCGCGCGCCATGTCCACGCGCTCGAGCGGCGTGGGGGGCGCCAGCGTCTCGCCGCTTTCGAGGAGTGCGCGCGCCTCGCGGAAGATCCACGGGTTGCCCTGCGCCCCGCGTGCCACCATCACGGCGTGGACGCCCGTGCGCTCGAGCATCGCACCCGCATCGTCCGCTGAGAAGATGTCGCCGCTGCCGATCACCGGCACCGTGACGGCCCTTGCGACCTCGGCGATCGTGTCCCAGTCGGCCACACCCTGGTAGAACTGCTGTCTGGTGCGCCCGTGCACGCACAGCGCCGCCGCACCGGCGGCCTCCATGCGGCGAGCGAACTCCACCGCGTTGATCGAGCTCGCGTCCCACCCCGTGCGGAACTTCACGGTCACCGGCACGCTCACCGCCTCGGCCATGCGCGACACCACCTCGGCAGCGAGATCCGGCGTGCGCATGAGCGCGCTGCCCTCGCCGTTGCTCACGACCTTGGTGACGGGGCAGCCCATGTTGATGTCGATGAGCGCCACACCGCTGCCGTAGCGCTCGAGCACCCACGCGGCGCGGTCGGCCATGAGGGCGGGGTCGGAACCGAAGAGCTGCACGCCGCAGGGCACCTCGGCGGGATCGAATGTGAGCATCTCCTGCGTGACGCGGGCGTCGGGGTTGTAGTGCAGCCCCTTGGCGCTGATCATCTCGGTGTAGGTGAGCGTTGCCCCCATGCGCTTGCAGATGCCGCGGAACGGCGCCTCGGTCACGCCGGCCATCGGGCCGAGGACCACGGAACGCGGTGGCAGCAGTGTGTGGATGTGGGGCGGTGTCGTA
>CAZSUO010000163.1:0-3995 GCA_964610065.1 uncultured Coriobacteriaceae bacterium
CTCGCCCCGCTCCTCGGCATGCCGATCCCGCTGCTGCCGATCCACATCCTGTGGATCAACCTCGTGACCGATGGCCTGCCGGGCCTCGCGTTCGCGAGTGAGCCGCACGAGCGCAACATCATGGAGCGCGCACCCCGGGCGCCGAAGGAGTCGATCTTCGCCGATGGCCTCGGCACACACCTGATCTGGGTGGGCCTCCTGATGGGTGGCGCCTCGCTCTTCATGCAGGCGTGGGCGATGCCGCGCGCCGCGGAGGGCCACGACCTCTACTGGCGCACGATGGTCTTCACCGTGCTCTGCCTCTCGCAGATGGGGCACGCCATGGCGATCCGCTCCGACCGCCAGTCGCTCTTCCAGATCGGCCTTCTCTCCAACAAGCCGATGCTCGGCGCCGTGGCCCTGACCTTCGCGCTGCAGATGGCCACGATCTACGTGCCGTTCATGCAGAAGGTCTTCAAGACCGAGGCGCTCTCGCTGACGGACCTGCTGATCGCACTCGCCCTCTCGAGCGTGGTCTTCTGGGCTGTGGAGATCGAGAAGTGGGTCAAGCGGCGCAAGGACGCACGGGCAGAGGCGGCGATCGCAGCGGCCTAGCCCTCCAGCCACCCCAGGAGTTCGGTGACGCGCCGCTCGTCAGCACCTTCGACGAGCGGCGCGACCGCTTCCAGGAGTGATCGCGCACGGCTGCGATCGGCGTTGGCCTCCGCCGGGCAGTCCTGCATCGAGAACGCATCAGCACGTGCGACCAACAGCTCCGCGAGCATATGCGCCCGGAACGTGTCGAGCGTGCCGCCAGCGGAGAGCAGCGTCACCAATCCCTCGGCTGATACGGCATCGATCAGACCCGGGTCGGTATCGAGCAGCTCGCCCATCGCCTCACCGGCGAGCGAGACGGCCTGTTCCGGACGACGCTCCCTCAGGGCGGCGACCAGCCGGCGCAGCACGTCGCCCATCTGCTCGATCTGTCGCAGCAACCAGTCGGTCTGATACATCTCAGTCGGTCCGTTCGACGAACCCGACATCCCAGTGCTTGCCGTCGCACAGCGGCTTGTTGCGTGACTCTCCGCACCGGCACAACGTGCAGTGCTCTGTGGAGTACCCCTCCGAGAAGGGCTCGCCAAGCACCACGACCCCACCCTCCACGAAATACGGGCCCTCCGCCGAGGCGATGACCGCTGGTGGGCGCTCGTCGTAGTTGCGGTAGAGCACGCCGTCGACGGTACAGCTGAGCGCGCCCGAGGGGCACTTCCGGCACAGGTCCACGATCTCCTCGACGCTCGCACCATCAGGGTCGACCCAGGGCCGCTTACTGCGATCGAACACAGACGGGAGCTCAAGCACGCAGTACTCCACATGCGCGCACAATGCCCGGTTGTCATGGATGGTCACCCGTGAGCCGACGTGATCGACGAGCTTCCCGGCGCCGGGCTTCCACTTCTTCTCGCTGGTGAACCCCGAGGCGACATGCGAACCGTCGCAGAACGGCTTGCGCTCCGAGCGCCCGCAGCGGCACAACAACGCGCTGTCACGGATGGGTATCTCGGCGCGGTCGGGACCCTGGAGGGTTCCCTGCCGCTCAGGGTCCGATCCTCGACGATAGCGGAGTGGGCCGTTCTCGAGCGGCTCGACATGCGGACCCCGACCGATCTCACTGCTCATCTCTGCCCGTCCCGTTCGCATCGGCGCCAACATGCCGAGCATAGCAGGGGAGCGCCGTACCGCGGACGCACGCACATCGCTCACGTCATGTGGGCGGACGCGATCATTCGCCGCTCGTGTATCCTCGCCAGAGACGACCCGCCACCGCTTGGAGGCTCAGTGCCACTCGGAAACGATCCGAAGCTCGTCCGCTACGACGACCTGCTCGACATGTGTGGCGACACCGCTCACCCCACACCGCTCGTGCGGTTGAACAGACTGCAGTCCAATCCATCAGCCGACCTGTACGTGAAGTGCGAGTGGACGAACCCCTTCGGGTCGATCAAGGACCGCACGGCCAAGTGGCTGCTCAACGGCCTCGCCGAGCGTGGACAGCTTCAGGGCAAGACCGTCGTGGAGGCAACGAGTGGCAACACCGGCATCGCGCTCGCGGCGATCTGTGCACAGCTCGGTGTGCCGATGATCGCCACGGCACCGCATCACCTGTCGCCGGAGAAGACAGCACTGCTGCGGGCGTTCGGCGCCGAGGTGCGACTCACGCCAGAGGGCGACGACTCGGGTCTGCACCCGATGGACGTGGCGTTCCAGATGGCGGCCGCGATCCGAGACAGCGACCCGGACCGGTATGTCATGCCCAACCAGTACGACAACGCCGACAACGCACGTGCCCACTACGAGTCGACCGGGCCCGAGATCTGGGCCCAGACCGAGGGGCGCATCAAGTACTTCTTCGCTGGCTTCGGCACGTGCGGCACGCTCGTGGGCAACAGCCGCTTCCTCAAGGAGCGTAATCCGGACATCCGCACGATCGGCGTGCAGCCGGTGCGCGGACACCACATCTCCGGCCTGAAGAACATGGAGGAGACAGCGGTGCCCGCGAACCTCGATATGTCGCTGGTCGACGACATCGTGTGGGTGGACGACGATATGGCCGACGAGACCACGCGCCGCCTCTATCGCGATGAGTCGCTGATGGTGGGCCCCTCCGCCGGTGCGATCATCGCCGGTGCGCTCGCCTACCTCGGCGACGAGGCCCTCAGCGGCATCGCGGTCGCCATCGCTCCTGACAGCGGGCAGAAGGCTGCCAGCTACCTCGCGCAGATCATGGCGTAGCCGCAGGCTCTAGACATCCACCCGCTCCAGCATCCGAGACCCAGCCATCGCCGAGCCCAGCAACAGAAGACCCCACCAGAGCAGGCTCGACCACAGAGGCAGTGGGTCGTCGACCACCTTTGCGGAGTGCATCCCCTCAAGCATCCTGAGTGACGGGCTCACCCACGAGTACCACGGCGCACGGATGAACCATGACAGGATGCGGTCCAGCATCGTCACACCCAGGACCACCATCGCCGGAAGCCAACTGATCGGGTAACGCACAGTCAGGGCGAGTGCCGCCATCCCGACCGCCGCGAATCCGAGGACCAGGTAGAGCGACGTCCCCACTTCACGCCACAGCATGTCATCGCCAGGAGCCGGTGGCGTGAAGAACAGCTGGGGCGCGGCATCGCCACCTACCCCTTCCTGCCCGAGCGCGAATTCGGAGGGTGCACGCGACAGGGTGCCCCCTTCATACACGCCAACAGCAATCGATGCACCGAACGCACCCACCTGGAAGACGATGGCGGCAAGCAGCATGGGCACGACCTTGCTTGCCCACCACTGCCGCCGGCTGCCCGCTCGCACGAGCACCACATGAGCTAACCGCGTCTCCCTATCGCGCGCGAGGCTGTCGCATGCGATCAACACGAAGGTCGTCAGCATGAGAAAGCCCACCAGGAAGGTGTTGTTCATGAGCGCCGCGTGCACGTCGTACGCCGTCCACTGAAGCCGCCCCCTGTTGAACGCGTGGCCGACTATCTCGTCAGCCGCGCTCTTGGCGACGACGCCCCATATGAGAGCGGCGGCGAACCAGCGGCGCGAGATGAAGAGCCGCGCGAGTTCCGTACGTATGAGTGCGCCAGTCTGACCCATCACGCACCCACCGTCTCCATGTAGGCGCGCTCCAGACCGTTGCCATCGCGGTGGATCGCCTCGATATCGACGCCAGCGTTCACGAGCGCCCGGACCGCGTCGGGCACACCATCACGCACCCTGACCCGCAGCCGGAGTGGCCCCGCCTCGCCCACGACCTCGAGCGCGCTCACAGCCGCGACCCGGTCGAGGTCCGCGGGTGCGGCCACCTCGAGCACCATGAGCGAGCGCGCGTCGGCATCGTTTGGCGAGAACACGCGCTGCGCACGGCCCTTGTGTATCAGGATCACGCGGTCGCAGACGGCCTCGACCTCCGCAAGGAGGTGGCTGGTGAGCAGGACGCCCATGCCGTCACGATCGGCGAG
>CAZSUO010000164.1:0-3977 GCA_964610065.1 uncultured Coriobacteriaceae bacterium
CGCCATTTTCAAGAGCGTCTGGGCTTCCTCCACGCCAAGCGCCAACCCCAGCGCCAGTTGCAGCGCCTTGTCGCGCGAAGGCTTGCGGATGCCGTTGAAAAGCTGGTGTCCGTAGGTGCGGTGGATGGCCGCGCGCAGTATGAGGAAGCCTACGGCAAGCCCCCCTCCCAGAAGACGGTGCGCGAGGGGACCGTCTACTGCAACCCTCACACGGTCATGCCGATGTTGCTCCCGTTTCGGATGAACAACTCGCCGCGGGCGAAGTTCTCGACGCCCTCGTGGTACTCGGGCATGGCCCTGCAGCGGACATGGTTGGAGATCCGAGACATGTGCGGGGGGTTCATTCAGGGCATCCCGCTCAAGCTCGTGCTGGAGTTCCCTAAGATACGCACTCCGCGCGGGATGCAGCACGTGGGGCTGGTGCATATCGCTCCGATCGTGCCGTATCAGGACCTCCCGGCGCTTGCCGAGGCGAAGTCCCGCGAGCTGACGGAGAGTGTTGTGGCGCAGCAGGCCCTCCGCAGTCACATGAAGATGCTCGACGGGATCGTGGAGGAGGACGCCCGCCACCACGTCGGGGCGTTCGTGACCGAGCACGACCTGCCGGCCGATGAGCCGACCTTCCGCGATGAAGCAGAGAGGCGCTTCCGTGCGCTTGCCAAGCGCATCCCCCAGCCGTGGACCGACAACGCGATCGCGAGTTTCCTGGCAGAGGCATCGCAGGAGGCTCTCTATGAAATGCTCGGCGGCTTCGAGGAGCAGCTCGGGATGTGCGGCCCGCAGGTGGAGGCTGCGCAGGAGCCGGGCGCCAAGTCGCCGGGGCCGATCGACGTCGAATACGAAGACGAGGTGCAGACACCCGCTCCTGGTGAGGACGACGAGCCTAACGACCACCCCGACGAGTGCTTCCCGCAGGAGCTGCAGGAGCCAGCGGCTGAGGCATACGACGACCCGCCAGTGGCCCCGTATGAGGACGTCGATGAGCTTCCCGCTGACTACGCGGAGGTCTTCCCGGAGGCGCCCGAGGTGCAGCAGGCGGCTGCCAGGCCGAAGCAGCAGAAGCGCACGTCCACAAAGCCGCAGAGGATGTTCACCGAGGAGGTCGGGCGGTCGTGACGGCCCCGCGGCCCGAACATTTCACGACCCTCTCACGCTACTGCCGCTGTCCGCGCGCCTATCGGTTGGAGCGTGACGGCCATCAGGAGCAGGAGACGCCGGCTCTGTCCATGGGCAGGCAAGTCCATGAGTTCGCCGAGATGTACGCCGCCCACTGCATCGCCACCGGGGGCGGGAGCGATTACGACTGGGGCCGCCAGCAGGTCGTGTCGTATCCGCTCCCGGTGCAGGAGCGTTGTCTCGACTTCATCATGCAGATGCGCTTTGACGCGAACCTCGTTGTGGCCGATCACCGTGGCGTGGAGCGGCCGTTCGAGCGCGAACTCCCCGAGGGCCTCGGGCGGCTCGCCGGACGCGTGGACCTGGTTGAGTACAACCCCGCAGAGAAGATGCTGTTCGTGACCGACTACAAATCGAACTGGCCCTACGGTGCCCCGGGCGTGCTGCCCGCTCAGCTTGAGTGCTATGGCTGGGCGATGCTCCAGGAGCGCTTCGGGGAGGTGGAGCAGGTCACGCTGGTGCGTCACTTCGTCGGCAACGGCGTGCGGCAGGAGTGGATGGTCTACGCCGATGAACTGCGGCCGTCGTGGGCCATGAGCGTGATCCGGCGCATCAGGCAGGATAGCCGCTTTGAGCCGACGCCCTCGGGTCGCTCCTGTGGCTGGTGCGGCTTCCGGCATCTCTGCCCCGTCCTCTCCGACGACCCGGTGTGCTACCCGGCGGAGGAGGAGGCGGCGGCGGATCTCTGGCGCGAGTGGCGCGTCACCCACGCGCGGGCGGCATCGCTCAAGGTCGCCGCCCGCGACTTCATCGACGCGCATTTCCTCGAGCGGCTCAACACCGTCCCCGACCTGCCCGGCTACTACCCGCCCGACCCGGATGAGCCGGCCCCCCGCGACGTCATCGGCGATCCCGTCGCCATCGTACAGGCCGTCGTGGAGGGGCTTGGCGTGGAGGCGGCTCAACGGCTCTTTGACGGGCGCAGGCTCGCCGGCGCTTTCGTCGCCCTCGGAGGTGAGGGTTTCGGCGACAACCCCGCGCTTGAGGTGCTGGCGGAGGAGACTGAGGAGCGCGAGCAGGCAAGCACCTGGCACGATGAGGCCCCCCTGTGGTGGCGTCGCGAGCAGATCGCCGCCGTGGCCCGCACGCGCGAGGAGGCCGAGGAGAACCCGTTCGAGGAGGCCCCGGTGCCGGACCCGGACGCGGAAGCCCGCAAGCGGCTCTTTGACCGGGCGCGCAAGCTCGGCACCGTGACGGCGGCGCGCGTCGGCAAGCACGACCCGCTCACCGGCCATCAGCTCCAGCAGGCGCTCATGGGCATCGGCCTGCCGGCGGAGGACGCGGCGGTGTTGCGGGCGGCTCTCGTGACGGCGGAAACGCCGGGCATGGCCGACTATCAGCAGGCGTGGGGGCGGGTGGGTGAGCTTGCCCGCACCGGACACCTCGCCACGGCGCTGTATGAGGCGCTGTGCGACGCGGAAGGCCTGAGTCGGCCCGATGGTCGAGAGGAGGCCGCAGAGGCTCCTGTGGCCGCACAGGGGCCGGAGGATGACCCGTTTGAGCGGCTGAGGACAGAGGATGGGCTATACGCCTGCCCGGTGTGCGGGCAGACGTGGGATGAGCAGGCGGCGGCGTACCAGTGCTGCGCGGGCGGCGACGAGCCCGAGCAGGAGGCGTTGCCGTGAGACAGGACGCGCACACAACGGAAGTGGGAGGTAAGACAGATGAGTGACGGACTGAAGTGGCGCATCTACGGCGCAAGCGACGACCTGATCGAAGTCGAGGGCGGGCCTGTCCTTCTTGAGGACGGCTCGGTGCTGCCTGACGGCTATGAGTTTGACCGCTACGCGCGCGACGCGTACGTCGGCAGACTGCTGCTGGGCGAGCACCTCCGTGACGAGGAGGGCAGTGGTGGCCGCGAGGTCGTCATCCCCGACCTGACCGGGCAGCGCATCGTGCCTCTGGCGGTCGTTCACGCCATCTACGACGGGTGTTGGAGCTTCGCGTTCGGTCTCTACGACGAGGATCAGCCGTTCCCCGAGGACTTTGACGCGTGGCGCGTGGGCGTGGTCGGCTATAAGGGCCACAGCGCGGTGCTGGAGATCGCGGTGCCGGACCGAGACAACCTCGTCCTAACGTACCCGGTGAACTGAAAAGCACCCGTCTACGGGCGGAGAGACTGGCCGAGGCGGTCGCGATGGCCGCCCCGAGGGAGGCGAGACGATGCTTGACGCATACCTGGACATCCGCGACCGCATCAATGAGGAGCCCGCATGGTTTGACCGCCACGGAGTTCCCCGCTACGGGGAGTTCAGCCCCTACGCCTGCTCCGACGTGTACGCCAAAGAGGTCCTGCTGCTGGAGATCGGCTGCCAGGAGTGCGGGCGGCGGTTTCTCGTGGAGTTCACGTGGGAACCGTGGCTCGCTGGTGAGTCGCTCGTGGAGCAGGTGGCCGTCGGGGATCTGCCTCACTACGGCGATCCGCCCCGGCATGGCTTCGACGGCAGCTGCGCGGCTGGCGACACGATAAAGAGGCGCGACCATGACCACACCACTTGACGCTCGCAAGCTCCGCATCATCTACGCACCCGAGGGCCGCGCGGGAGAGTATGCCCCGCTCGCCTGTAATCACCTGCTGCGTTGCCCGCACGGATGCCTCTACTGCTACGCACCGGAGATCATGCGCAAGCTCAAGGTCAGCCGCGAGGAGTTCCACGCGGACATGAAGATCGCGGATGACTTCCTCGCCAAGCTCGCCCGCGACGCCCGCGACCTGCAGGCGGCAGGCGATACGCGCACGACCCTGTTTTGTTTCCTCGCGGACCCGTATCCGATGATGGACCCGGAGGCGCAGGCGTTCA
>CAZSUO010000165.1:0-1535 GCA_964610065.1 uncultured Coriobacteriaceae bacterium
TGCAGCAGCGGTCCGTATCGGGTGAAGTCCGCCTGGCGGCGCCCACGCACTTCGTTCACGAGGTACTCGCCGCAGTGAATCGCGAGAACACATCAGACGTGGTCATCGAAGCGTGGCAGATCATCAAAGCATCGGGGATCGCGATCCTGCCGCTCACCGACGACATTGTCACCGAGGCCGCCCGTCAGTGCGATGCCCTCGGCTGCTCGTTCTATGACGCTCTCGCTCCGGCGTGCGCCGTGATGCTGGATGCCACACTGGCGAGCGCGGACGCGCGAGCGCATGGGGCGTTCCCCGGCGTTATCCTGATCGAGGAGTGATCGGGAGCCGTCGCGGCCGATGAGGGCGCGCGGCGTGGGGTACAATGCACGCGTGCGCGCTCGCGCACACGATCCGAGGGGAGACCATGGCAGCCGACCAGCATCAGGGTCCGGTCGATTACCGTACCGCCGGCGTGGACACGGCCGAGGGCGCACGTGCCGTCGAGCGCATCCGTTCTCACGTGCGTGCAACGTATCGGCCCGAGGTGATCGGCGACATCGGTGGCTTTGGCGGGCTGTTCTCAGCCAGGGCGCTCAAGGACATGGACGATCCCGTGCTCGTCTCGGGCACCGACGGCGTGGGCACCAAGCTCAAGCTGGCCCAGCTGCTCAACGTGCACGACACCGTGGGCATCGATCTCGTGGCGATGTGCGTGAACGACATCCTCGTGGCCGGCGCCGAGCCGCTCTTCTTCCTCGACTATGTTGCGGTGGGCAAGCTCGACTCCGCGCGCATGGAGCGCATCGTCGCCGGCATCGCGCGCGGCTGCGAGCAGGCGGGTTGCGCGCTTGTGGGCGGCGAGATGGCCGAGCACCCCGGCACGATGGATCCGCACGACTACGACCTCTCCGGCTTCTGCGTGGGCGCGGTGGACCGGCCGAAGATGATCACAGGCGAGACGATCGCCCCAGGCGACGTCCTTCTCGGCCTGGCCTCCAGCGGTGTCCACTCCAACGGCTTCTCGCTGGTGCGTAAGGTGCTCGTGGAGGGCCGCGAGGCGGAGCTCTCCGTGCCGCGTGTCGACCTCGGCGGTGCCACGCTCGGCGAACTGCTGCTCACCCCCACGCGCATCTACGTGAAGAGCGTGCTCGCCACCCTGGCCGAGGTGCCGATCAAGGGCATGGCTCACATCACCGGCGGCGGCATCACGGAGAACCTCGACCGCGCGCTCCCTGACACGTGCGATGCGCGCGTGGTGCGAGGTTCGTGGAAGGTGCCGCAGGTCTTCGGCCTCGTGCAGGAGGCCGCTGGAATCGACGACGACAGCATGTACCGCACCTTCAACATGGGCGTCGGGTTCGCGCTGGTGCTTGACCCCACGCATGCGCCCGCCGCGGCGGCGAAGCTCCGTGAACTCGGCGAGACCGTGGCCGAGATCGGCGAGATAGTGGAGGGCACGGGGGCGGTCATCTATGGGTGATGTGTATCGCGACCCACA
Source organism: uncultured Coriobacteriaceae bacterium (assembly GCA_964610065.1). Classification (GTDB taxonomy): domain Bacteria; phylum Actinomycetota; class Coriobacteriia; order Anaerosomatales; family Anaerosomataceae; genus Anaerosoma. The sequence continues at coordinate 1,481 of CAZSUO010000165.1, forward strand.
GCCGCCGTTCCTGCGGCGCGTGGGTGTGGAGACCGGTGCGGTGCTGGCCGAGGAG
>CAZSUO010000165.1:1635-3953 GCA_964610065.1 uncultured Coriobacteriaceae bacterium
GCCGCCGTTCCTGCGGCGCGTGGGTGTGGAGACCGGTGCGGTGCTGGCCGAGGAGCTGCCCGTGGCGCCCGTGGTGATCGACGAGGTCATGTGCGCCGAGCTTGCTCTCGAGGGCATCGAGGTTCCCGCTGAGCCGCAGCCGCTCGCACTCGGCGTGCTCATCTCCGGCAGCGGCACCAATCTGCAAGCGGTGATCGACGCGATCGCCGAGGGTCTGCTGGACGCGCGGGTGGCGGTGGTGATCTCCAACAAGGAGGCCGCCTACGGCCTCGAGCGGGCGCGCAGGGCCGGCATCCCGGCAGTGCACATCGACCCTTCGGCCGGCGACTATCGCGCCTACAACCACGCCATCCGCCAGACGCTCGAGGACCACGACGTGGAGCTTGTGGTGATGGCCGGGTACATGCGCCTGCTGGGCACCGAGGTGCTGCGGGCGTACCCGGGCGCGGTCATCAACCTGCACCCCGCGCTGCTCCCGGCGTTCCCGGGGGCGTCGGCGATCCGCGACGCTTTCGAGTACGGCGTGAAGGTCACCGGCGTCACCGTGCACTTTGCCGACGAGGAGTTCGACCGCGGTCCGATCCTGTGTCAGGAGCCGGTGCGCGTCGAGGAGACCGACTCGCTCGAAGCGCTTGAAGCGAAGATCCACGCCGTCGAGCACCGGCTGTTGCCGGAGGCGATCGGCCTTGTCGCCGCCGCTCGACTGCGTCTCGAAGGCCGCACGGTTCACATCAGCGAGTAGTGAGGGAGCGTTCCGGCATGGACAACGTACAGATCAAGCGCGCGCTCGTCTCGGTCACCGACAAGACCGGCGTGGCCGAGTTCTGCAAAGTGCTGGCCGAGGAGTTCGGCGTGGAGATCGTCTCCACGGGCGGCACGGCGGCCGCCCTCGCCGATGCGGGCGTCACCGTCCGGCCTATCGACGACCTCACCGGATTCCCCGAGATGATGGATGGGCGGGTGAAGACGCTCCACCCCAAGGTCCACGGTGGGCTGCTCGCCCGGCGTGACTCGGCGGAGCACATGGCGCAGGCCGAGGCGCATGGCATCGGCATGATCGACATGGTCGTGGTGAACCTGTACGCCTTCGAGGCCACGGTCGCCCGCGAGGGCGTCACCCTCGAGGAGGCGGTGGAGAACATCGACATCGGCGGGCCGAGCATGCTGCGCTCGGCGGCCAAGAACTTCGACTCGGTCACCGTGGTCACGAGTCCGGTGGACTACAGCGCGGTGATCGACGAGATGCGCGCATCCGGCGGCCTCGTGTCGTACGGCACGCGGAAGCGCCTCGCGACCGATGTCTTCCGGATCACGAGCGCGTACGACGCGGCCATCTGGCAGTACCTGAGCGGCCCGAGCAGGGAGCTCTTCCCGGACGAGGTGCGGTTCCGTCTTCAGCGGGTGCAGAGCCTGCGCTACGGAGAGAACCCCCATCAGGACGCCGCGTTCTACCGCTTCAGCGACAGCAAGGAGCACACGCTCGCGCGCTCCACGCAGATCCAGGGCAAGGAGCTCTCGTACAACAACATCCTCGACACCGACGCCTGCTGGACCGCGGTGCGTGAGTTCGAGCGGCCATGCTGTGTGATCGTGAAGCATATGAACCCGTGCGGGACCGCGATCGGCGAGAACCTCGTTGACGCGTACGTTCGTGCGCACGCGTGCGACCCGGTCTCGGCGTACGGTGGTGTGATGGCGTTCAACCGCACGGTCACGGCCGACCTGGTGCGCGCCATCTACGAGAACAAGCAGTTCGTGGAGGTCATCATCGCTCCCGATTACGATCGCGAGGCGCTCGACCTGCTCGACGAGAAGCGGAATCTCCGGGTCCTGCGCACCGGCGGCATCCGCACCGTGGCGGGGCACTACGAGTCGCGTGCCGTTGAGGGCGGGATGCTCATCCAGCTCTCCGACGGTGTGACCGAGGATCCGTCGCGCTTCCGGGTGGCCACCATCGCGAAGCCCACCGACGAGGAGATGGAGCAGCTGCTCTTCGCCTGGAAGGTCGTGAAGAGCGTGAAGAGCAACGCCATCGTGCTTGCACGCGACTTCGCCACGATCGGCGTGGGCGCAGGGCAGATGAACCGGGTCAACTCGGCACGTATCGCCGTGGAGGCCGCCGCGGCCAAGGTGCGCGGCTCCGTGTGTGCCTCGGATGCGTTCATGCCGTTCCCGGACACCCTCGAGGTGTGCGCCGACGCCGGCGTGACCGCGTTCATCCAGCCCGGTGGGTCGATCCGTGACGACGAGGTCATCGCCGCGGCGAACAAGTTCGGCGTGTCGATGGTCTTCACCGGCTACCGCCACTTCCGGCACTA
>CAZSUO010000166.1:0-3881 GCA_964610065.1 uncultured Coriobacteriaceae bacterium
CCTCCGCCACCAGGGCGGGCTTGTCGTTCATACTCGGCAGCTCCCTCGCACGTCAGGTGGATTGGTCACTTCGGTTTGCGCCACTCGATCAGCCGCCCACCGCCAACGACACCCTCGGGCATGGGGATGTAGCCGGGGCGGATAACGAGCTTCTCTCCGGTCTTCGGGTCCTCCACTTCGCGCTTCATCGCCGCAGGGGTCAGGTCTATCCCCGTCAGGGTCCCGCCGCGCCCGCCCCAGCGGGCGAGCATCTCGGCGGCCACGGTCGCGTAACTGTGCGTATGCCGGTAGTGGTCCGGGCCGACGGCCAGCCACTTCGCCACCGGCTGCCCGTGCGCGTCGAGTTCGGTCGCCCGCGACATGTTGGTCATCTCGGACATGAACGCTTCGCGGGTGCGGGCGTCCATGCCCGGGAAGTAGTCCTCCTGCAGGATGAGCCGCCGGGCACTGCGGTCGAGGACGGCCGTGCGGTCGAGCTTCACGCTCTCCTCGCGGCGCGTCTTGTCGATGACGACGCTCTGCGCGTCAGCGGCCTGCAGCGGCTGGTTGGCGTACCACGCCAGAAACACGCGCCCGGGAAAGGCGTCCCGCAGCTTGCGGGCCTGCGAGGTCTCCGGCATCGCGTCCACGACGAGGAACTGGATCCGGAACAGGCTCATCAGGTCGTGGAGCCTTTCCCACCCGCAGCGCTCGAGGTGGACGTAGTTGTGGCAGCCCTCGGCGTCGATCCCGCCGATCATGACCCGGTGCTCGTTCTCGCGCGGCGACTGGTCGACGCCCGCGAAACAGACCTCACCCTCCGGGGCCGCCTCCCACTGCGGGTAGCCGACCATCAGCGGCGCGAGGACGTCGGCGTTGATACTCAGCTCACCGGAGGCCTTCGGCAGGCCCAGGACGTCGTTGTGGAACAGCTCCGGGTAGTCACGGTATTCCTGCGACTGCTCGATGGCGACGATACGCGACGCTGGCCACAGGTCCATGAGCATTCGTGAGGTGTGATAGATGCGCCAGGTGTAGCCGGAGGTCTTCCGGTCCACCCAGCGCCCCGCGCGGATCACCTCGCGGGTGAGCTCGTGGCCACGGCCGCAGATGTACACCGGCGGGTCGGCGTCAACGGCGATACTGCCCGGCCACTCCAGCGGCCGTTCGTCGCCGCACACGGGGCACTTGACCAGCCACTGCGTCTGCGAACTGTCCTCCCAGTAGGCGTGTATGCCGTACTTGGGCACGGTCGGGGTCGAGGAGATGAGCCGCCGATCGTGCACGGACGCGGCCGTGCGCGCGCGGTAGAGTGACACGATATCGGGCCGGGAGCGGTCGATCTCGTCGTGATAGAGCAGGTCGGCCGGGATGGAGATGGCCTGCGTCTCGACGGTGGCGCCACGGAAGAAGATGGTCGACTGCCCGCCGTCGTGGCGGAAGGTCTTGATCTCGGCCGCGTCGATCTCGCCCATGCGGTCGCGGAGGTACTCGCTCGCCTGGATGGCGGGCTTGGCGCGGGTCTTACTGAACTCCGCCACGTCCTTGGCGGTCGGCATCGTGACGATGGCCGTGACCCTGTGCGTGTCGCAGAAGTGGTAGACGTCGGCAAGCGACGTCGTGGTCTTCCCGGTCTGCGAGCCGCACATCATGCCTTTCTCGCTGGCGCGGTCGTCCATGACCTGCCGCATGTGCGGGTAGCGCTCAAAGTCGAGCGGTTCGCCGCGCTCGGTGCGCATGTGCTGCGCGGCCCACGCGCTCACGGGCTGCTGCGCGCGGTGGATGGCAACGCGGCCGTCGTTGAAGGCATCGATGAGCCGGCCGATGGCCGCCCTCGGGGACGTGGCCTCTTTGACTGCCTCCGCCGCTGCCGTAGTCACCGCGCCTCACTCACCTCAGCGACCTGTGCGTCTTGTGCGGCTTGCGTCGGTCTGCACCACTTGCGCTCCATCAGAGCGGTAAACTGAACGCGATTGATGTCGACGCCCGATCCGCAGGCGCAGACTTCGGCTTCGAGTTCGCAGATCCGGGAGTAGCCGATGGGCAATCCCCTGTAGCTGCCATGATCCTGTCCCATGCCTGCGTTGCCGCCTCCACGGCCTCTGCGGGTGTCGCGCCCGCCACGCGGGCCTGCATCTTCGCCGCCCAGGCAGCGGCGCGGGCAGCGTGAGGGTCGCCGGCGCTCACTCAGCAGCCTCCAGCGCAAACGCCTCGAACAAGCGCCCCTGTGCGAGTTCCTGCTCCATGCGGCGCGCGGCGAGTTCGCAGTACTGCTCGCTTATCTCGACCGCAGTGCCGCGACGCCCGAGAGACCAGCAGGCCTCCAGCGAACCGCACATGCCTGCCATTGGGTCAATCACGAGGTCGCCGGGATTCCGCCGCAGGCGCTCAATGTGATCTGGCGAGCCGCAGATGAGGTGTCGCTCCGCCTCCACCGCCTGCGTCAAGTAGAAGCTGTGGCGGTTGCCGGTCAGGAGGTTCTGCACCTTCGCGCTCTCAGGCCCCGCCCCCGGCATCTGCGCCTGCGGCGTAGGCCACAATCCAGACGCGATCCCGCCGGTGAGGGGCGCCAACGGCTTGAGCCGGTAGGCTGTCCCACTCCGCGTCATACCCGCACGAGGCCAGCTCTCCGAGAACTCTTCCCAGCCCCCGAGCAAGCAGGCCTGGCACGTTCTCCACGAGGACGAAGCGGGGTCCCACCTCGCGAACGACCCGGAGGAAAGCGGGCCATAGATCGCGCTCGTCGGCCTCCCCGAGCTGTCTTCCCGCGCACGAATACGGCTGGCAGGGGATGCCGCCAATGATGCCATCCACAAGTCCACGCCACGGTCGCCCGTCGAAGGTCGTGAGGTCGTCCCACACCGGGGCCTCGTCAATACTGCCGTCGCGCATCCGCGCGATGAGGACCTCGAGGCAGGCGGGATCGCGCTCGATGTAGCAGACCGTGCGCAGGCCGCATTGGCCTGCTGCCCAGCTTGGGATACCGCCGCCGGCACATACGTCCAGGACATTCACGCCCCGTCTCCCTCCGCGATCTTCTCCAGCGCCGCCTCCAGGTCAGCACGCAGCGCCTCCGCCTCGTTCGGGTCCGAGACGTGCCTCGCCACCGCCTCACCCATCGCACGGAACGCTGCCTCCACCTGCGGCTGAGCCAGCTTCACGTAGACCGTCTCGCCCTCGTGGCGCTTGACGATGGTTTCCCACATCCGCGCCAGGTCGAGGCCAACGCCTGCGATGTAGCGCGGGTCGGGGAGTATCTCCACCGGGCCGTCTTTCGTGTTGACGGTGATCGTCGCGCCGGGCTTGAGGCCCTCTCGGGCCAGCCACAGGAGATACAACAGGTCATCCTCAACGCCGAACGCAGGCCCGATGCTCTCTTTCCACGAAGCGAACTCCACCACGCAGTTCGGGTCCCAGTGCTTGGAGTAGCGGCCATGCTTGAAGTGCGGGCTATCTGCGCCTCCGGGCGACAGGCCTCCGTGATGCTTGCACCTGCCCGTGCCGACGTGATCGGTCCCCCACCCTGGGGGCAGTTGGCAGGTCCCCGGTCTGTTGCGATGCTTGGCTCCGCATATCTTCGTGCTCATGAGGTTGCGCTCCAGCAGCCCTCGGTCATGAGGTTGCCTTATCCCGCCCTCGCCGCGAGCTCGCGCACGCCGCCCTCGCCGAGTGTGTTTCCGTTGCGGTCGACGACCCAGTAGACGAGGAATCACCCGGCAGCTTCCCCACGGCGTAGCCGCGCTCGATGCAGACGCGGAACTTCTCGTCTGTCCGCCGGAAGCGCCCCCCGCCCCAATCGTGGGGGCGGGCCGGGAGCATGACGTACTCACACAGCCGCCTGCCGCGGATCCCGCGCTTGTAGAAGCCGAGCATCTCGCGGCAGTGGTAGTCGATGTTTCTCT
>CAZSUO010000167.1:0-1115 GCA_964610065.1 uncultured Coriobacteriaceae bacterium
AACTTCGCGAGGTCTCCGTCGGATGCGAAAACCGTAACCTTCGCTACTGGATCTGCCCTTCGACTCCACCGATGTAGCCCGCATGGATCGTGTCGAAGACCGTCGGAATCCCCACGAGACAGAACAGCGCGATCGGCATGGCCGCAACGGCGTACCACGCGAGCTTCTGACCGGGTATGCGGAGCATGTATCGCAGGTGCAGGTAGATCGCGTAGATGATCCAGACGATGAGGCTCCACGTCTCGATCGGGTCCCAGCTCCAGTAGCGGCCCCAGGACTCCTCGGCCCAGATCGCGCCGGTCACGATCATGATCCCCCACAGCAGGAACCCTGCGAGCACGAAGCGACCGACGAGGTCATCAACGATCTCCTGGCTAGGCAGATTGCGAAGGCGCCGTGCCCAGACACCGTCCTGGGACCGCGCCCTGATCAGATACGCGATGGCGTAACCGAACGAAATGGCGAACGCCGCGAAGGCCAGGTTCGCGAAGGCGACGTGGATGTACAGCCAGTAGCTGGCGAGCGACGGCGTGATCGGAAAGTCCGCCTTGGACGCGAGCATCGCGGCACCGAGCATCAGGGTCGCCACCGGCATGATCCCGATGCCTGTCGTCAGGAGTCGCCGGTTCCTCCAGGTAGTGAACACGAACAGCGCGACGGTGCACAGGGTGAGTGCGTTCGCGAGCTCGTAGTACCCGATGTAGGGGCCATGACCCAGCCGGACCCAGCGCACCCCGACCGCGATGAGCTGAGGGACGAGGCCCGCTGCGGTGACGAGAAGCGCCTGGTTCGTCAGGCGTTCCTTCTCGAAGATGACGCCGAAGACGAACATAATCGTGGCGACCACATAGATCACGACTGTGACCCACATGGCGATGATTTCTGCCGTCACTCTCTCTCGTCTCCTTCTCCGCTGAGCGCTCGAGTGAGCGCGTTGACGATGTCGGTCCGGGTCGCTGGCGCGTGGCGCCACAGCCGCATACGCACCGCCAGAGCGGCGGACGCACCCCGGTCCACGGGCGCCACGAGCACGAACTGCTGCCTGGTGAACACGGTCACGGACAGCGCGAGCACCGCCAGGACCATGCACCCGTAGATGAACGGGATCGTCCAGT
>CAZSUO010000167.1:1125-3881 GCA_964610065.1 uncultured Coriobacteriaceae bacterium
GTCCAGTCATCTAGGATCGACAGCCGCGAATACCACCCGACATCCACGACCCGCAGCACCATGTCCTCGGGAACCTCGACAGTCTCACCCTGACTCACGAGCGAGTCACTCATCACTGTGTCATCCGGCCTCATCACCACAAGCCGTGCCGGAGAGTCCTTGGGAAGCCACTCAACGAACTGCCCGTTCTCAGCCACAAGTGGCACGGTGGCGTGAACGAGGGCGACCGTCGCTCCCGATTCGCCGAAGACCGGTACCGCCCCGAGAGGGATCGTTCCATCAGGCGCGGTCTGATCGAAGTCGACCAGCTGAGCCGCGCGTCCGATCTCCACGCCGCTGGTGTCCTCAAGCGACAGGTGTACCGCCAGTCCGTATGCCGGAGCGCTGACAGACAGCGATCCCAGGTGCAGCATCTTGTTCGGGTACACGGGTTGCGTCTTGAGGACGTTCCCCTCGGCATCCAGGATAGAGACTGTGGGCACCGGACCGCGATCGATGCCGCCGGCGGTGAACCTGGGCTCGAAGTCATCAAGCCGGAAGCTCCTGGCGACCCCGTCCCAGCTGTGCCAGGGCCCCTCATCCAGGCGCCCGTAGGACTGCGGGGCATCAGGCTTCACTTCGCCGACCGCGAGGCCGATCAGTCCGTCTGAGCGCACGAGGCTGCCGATCAACACGAACAGCATGATTCCCACAAGCGCCCAGTGGAACACCGGGCTGCCCCAGGGGGCGATCCAGGACGATATGGACGACAGAGCGCCACCGGAGCTGCGTGTCCTGAAGCCGAGCTGCCGCAGCTCGTCCTCGGCCACAGAAAGGGCTCGTGCGCCGTCCATGCCGGGAGCAAGCTCGATCAGCACATCATGGGACTCGACAAGCTCCGACGCACCCAGACGGGCGGCGTCCCGAAGCGCGCGGGATCGCTTGATCGCCACTCTGGTCCGCTGCCACGAGCAGAGTACGGTGGAAAGAGCGAGCAGCCCCACGACCACCTGGAAGACCGTCCCGGTAAATGCCTGGTGGAGCCCCACGGCCTCGGCTATCGGGGCGATGGCCGGATTGGCCTCCGCCCACCGCAGCGCCCTGCCGAAGGTGGGATCACCCTGTGGAACGATGGTAGCGGCGATCGACCACAGGGTGATGAAGCCCAGAACGGCACTGACGAACCAGGCGGATGTGGTGAAGCGAACCGCGCGCCGAAGGAACGACATCATTCGGATTCGCCAACGCTTCCGAGTTTGACTCTGTCCACAACCCAGCCGGCGTCAGTCAGGATCAGCGAGTAGACGTTCTCGAACTCCGCCTCATGCGGGCCGTCGATGGTCTTTCCCGGTTCGGTCGTGGAGACATACCGGTACGCCCAGCGCTCCGACGTCGCGATCGTTGCAGTAGAACCCTGGATGTCCTCATCGCTGAACGTCAGGGAGATCAGCGACTGGTCGATCAGGCGGTCCTTCTGGATGTTGTACTCGTTGTAGGCATCGACCCTCACGACCTCGTACTCGCTCATGGTCGGCTCCGCGAAGGCGGGCTGCGCCGTACGATAGCCGTACGAGATCCAGTCGAGGTACGAGCGAACCGCCGACTCCGGGGTGTCGAGAACCGGTGCGGTGGGAGTCGATTCGATCGCCTCGCGCGAGACGATCACGTCTTTCGGCGCGCCAGCCATGCCGTAGGAGACCTGCGGGGCATCGTCTTCGGTAGCGGCATCGTCACCACCGCTGCACCCGAGCAGCGCCAGGGACATGATCACCGCAAGTATCACGAGCAGTGCCGCCCTGACACGACCGGCCATCGTCGTCATCGGCTCAACTGCCACCGCCAGATCTTCATTCACTCTCATCATGTGTTTCCTTGCAGTCTCGAGGACGGTCGGACACCAAGTGTACCTTCTGCGTGCAATCACAGTGAACGTACATTAACGCATAGCCTGGCGCCTCAGAAGAACAGTCCGTACAGGTCGGTCGTGTCATGGACGGCGACCAACTCCCAGCGGTCCCCGGCACGGACCATGCGCAACCGCACCGGCGTTTCGGTATCGGGCACGAGGATGCTGATGAGGACTTCGCCCTCGGACAGCACCTCCTCTTCCATGTCGACACCATCCAGTATCGCGCCGAACAGCGTGCCTTCAGCAGCAGCCGTGCCACCCTTCACCGAAGCCAGCAAGTTCTGCACGAACCCTTCAGTGAAACCCTTCACCATAGGCCCTGACGTGAACGCGCCCCCGTGTGTGCCGGGCGCTGACTCGATCGGCTCGTCCTCCTCCTCGCCGTCAAGGCGGGCGACCGTTGCGGCCGCGAACTCGGTGCCGACGGCCTCCGGGTCCATGTAGAGCAACAGAGTGCCCTGGTCCCCGTCCTCCGCCGCCTCAGCGAGAAGCCACAGGGAGCCTGCGGGGACTCCCGGCTCACGCACTGGCTCCGGCGCAGGCTGGCATCCGGATACGGAGCCGAGTGCCAGCACGCACAGCGACGCTACCAGCGCGAACATACGAGTACCGCCAGCCCGGATACCGGCTGGCGGGCTACCCGTACCGGCGGGACGCACATGCAGCCGTGCGACGACCGCTCGTATCAGACCGCGAGAATCACCCATGACGTGAACATCCTTTCATGCGAGAGGGGGCGGACATGCCTGTCCGCCCCCCCGTCCTCGTGCGTTGCTTCAAGCAACCACGTTCACAGACTGCACAAGGTTCGCATCAGAGTCCTACTTGTGGCAAGACTCGTCGCACTTCATCTTGCCCGCAACGTGCG
>CAZSUO010000168.1:0-3824 GCA_964610065.1 uncultured Coriobacteriaceae bacterium
GGCGTGGCCTTCGGGGAGGATGGCGACCCACAGGCAGCAACCAGGTCGGACGTAGCCCCAGTCGATGCCCGCATAGACACGACACCCACGGGGGCTCCATCCAGCCACATCCGCAACGTGAATGTTCCGGTTCCACTCAGGGAAATACTGTCCGGGCCACACATCCCACGAACCGTCTCGATAAGCCTTTCGGAGCATCGGGGGCAGAGCGAGCAGAGTTTTCTCATACTGCTTGTCGAGGTAGGGGTTGTCTTCGAGCTTCGACGGGATGAAGGCGTAGTCGGTGGGGTCATAGTCCGGGTACTCCTCACTGTCCATCTCGCGGTCGATGTACTGTTGCCGCACCCACCACGCTTCCGGCCCGCCCGGATTCGTCCCGCTCACCACCTGGGGCGTGTACCCCGTCCGGCCCGCACTCCGCAGCGATGAGATGATCCGCATCGCCATGTTGAACGGGAACGTCACCAACTCATCAAACGAGATCAGGTCGTACTCGGCCGACAGGTAGTTCTCCGCATCGTCGTCGGTCTGACAATGGCCCATGCGCGTGATCGAGCCGTTCGGCCACTCAATCGTGCGCGTCGTTTCGCGGTACGTCCCGCCGAGCAAATGCGCTTCCCGCCGCACCCGCATGATGTGCGTCTGCTCCAACTCGGGAAACTTCCGCCGCAAGATCAGCCCGTGAAAATTCTCGTGCTTGAGCGCCTGGCCGTAGTGCAGGTAGCGGAGGAAGGCGCTGTTGTGGGTGATGATCCCGGCTTCTCCAATCAGGAACAGCCCGTCCACGCGGTCTACCTTGATGCAGACGGTATCTACTGTCTCGGCTGGGTCGATGCTCGTGATGTAGTGCCACTTCTGCGTGCCGCGAGTCTGCGTCGGAAGCCGGTCGAGTTTGCGCGACAAGTGGAACACCGGGAGCGTGTTCGTCCAGAACACGTTGTAGGTCGGCCCGTGGTCAACGCCGTTCAGTTTCGACCGCCCCTCGCGGAACGTCGCCTTGACTCCGAGACTGCGGATGAGATGGTAGACGCCCCGCGACAGATTCTCGTTCGTGTTGCAGAACGACGCTTGCCCGTCCTTGGCACACGTACCGTCTGTGTCCATCAGCCCGCGCAGCAGTTCAAGACGCTGCACTGGACTGGCCCAGAGGTAGGCATCGGGGATGTGCTTGTTGCCCACCACCCCGAGTTCCCGCAGGTGCGCTGCGAATCCTGGGAGCCTGTAGCGATACCGCTCGTCGAATACTGGGGTCAGGCCACGAGTCGTGAGTTCGTTCAGAACTCCATGGTCGGCTGAAGTCACGCCACGCCCACTGCTATCGCCGTCGCCCAACCAGACCCCCAGCACCCACGGGTCAATCGGCAACCACGCTTCCGAGGTCTGCCATGCGCCGCAGAGCGGAACGGTATGGTTGAGGTACTTGCCCACCGAGACGGATGCGGCCAACTCCTCTGTCGTTCGTATCGTGCCCGTCACCGGCTCGTCGTTCGTCGGGGTGCGGTGCGTCGTCGCGTTACGCACAACAAGGTCGGGCCGACGACCCGTGCTGCGGCTGGGCCGCGTAGCTCTTCGCGCCGCCCGGTATTCGTACGTGCGCTTCCACAGGCGTTCGCGCTCCCGAATGTTGAACGTCAACCACTCGTGGGTATCCGCTGCCACAAACGACTCGCTGCCATCAAAGGTGATGCGATAGCACGGGCGACGTTCTATCTCCGAGACGGCCACCACCGTGGTCGGCGTGCCGTCAGCCCCAAACACTGTGTCTCCCGGCCTCAACTGGCCCATCGTCGTGAACCCACGCGGCGTCGGCACCTTTGTGTCGAGCGCCAAAAGCTTCCCTCCTCCGCGTGCCCCACCGAACAGAATGCGCGGCGTGCCCCGGTAGACCGTCTCCAGCGCCTCGACCTGTCGCGGTAGGGGCAACCAGAACAACCGCTCCACCCCCAGCCCGCTCTTGGCCTTGTCGCTCCGCTGCCGATACGAGATGGCATACTGCCAGCACCGCTTGAAGCAGTCGTCCTTCGGGCACGCCCACACTTCCGCCCGCCAGATCCGCTCATGTCGCAGCGGCGTCCCGCACCAGCAGCAGACGGCGTGAACGGCCATCTACCGACCCACCCTGTCGGCTCCGGTCAGGACACGAAGCATCCCGTGATGTTGGGCGAGCTGCTGCTCGTGTTCCCATTCTTGGCGGGTGAGTTCGCGAAGCACGGCGTCGTGGTGCTTGCCGTACTCATCCAGGGCGTTCTTGATCCCGCGTGTTTCAGAGGCGGCCTCGATGCGCTTGACCGCCCGCATGGTTTCCTCGTGCTGTCTGAGCAGGTCCGCTCGCAGCACGGCGAGAGTCGCGGCGAGCGAACGACGCACGCGGTCGTACCCCGTGAGCTTCTTCTTCGCCACCTACCCCCTCACTTCTTCCGCTTGCCCTTGCAGCCCATCTCAGCCTCCAACCTTGCTCAATAGTTCAGCCGCCCAGTCCGGCACCGGAGGCACCCCGCTCGGCCGGATCACCGGCACCCGCCCCCGACGCCCCACCAGCTCCCCGTCCCGCACCTTCCGCACCCGCACGCACCCCGCCGGGCCCTCCGTTCGCCACCCCACCCCGTCCCGCTCCACCCGATACCCCAACCGCACCCACCGCCGCCGCTCCACCGCACTACTCGTCCACAACGACACCACTCCCCCGGCACGCTTCCACCGCACCGTCGTCTCCTGCTCCCCCGCAGGAACCTGGCTCCGCACGACGCCCATCTAGGCCACCTCTAGCGCCAGCCCCGGCTGCACTCGCGCCATCCTTGCCCGTGCCAGATCGACATACTTGGGGTTCAGTTCCACCCCCACGAACCGCCGCGCCAGCTTCCGGCACACCGCCCCGACCGTGCCGCTCCCCGCAAAGGGGTCCATGACCAGATCCCCCGGTTTCGTCCCCGCGAGGATGCACGGCTCGACCAACTTCTCGGGGAACGTGGCGAAGTGCGCCTCGGCATACGGCTGCGTGTTCACCGTCCAGACCGAACGGCGGTTGCGGCCACGCTCAGGACACCAGCGGTTGCCCATTCGGTCAACGTCGATGCTGCCGTTCCCGTCCGGGCTGATGTTTACGCGGTCGCATTTCCACCCGTACTCAACGCGGGCCTTGCTCACCTCGGACACCGGCTCCGCAATCGCCTCCGCGTCGTAGTAGTACTTCTGGCTGTCCCAACGTCCATACCGAGGCTCTGGAACGTCAAGAAGGTCTGGATACTCAAACGAGTTGCACGCCTTGTTCCGAATCCACAGCGACTCCAGCGCGGCAACCTCAGCGTCGGTTCGCCTGCGGTCGTCGCCTCGCCCCCCGCGATAGCGGAGAAGCGACTGAAGGTGCATCACGATTCGCGCCTGACGCCGCTTCACGATGAGGAATGGATAGATGCGATAGAGCAGCGCGGCAGCTTGGCGGTTAGATAGTTGCCAGTAGAACATTGGAGCATTCGTGCCGTTGCGCTCCAAAACGGCTCCGAGTCGCACGATGCCACGCGCCGCTTCCATGAGTTCACGCGAAGTTCCGCCAACCGCGATCTGCGCCCCGTACCACTTGCGCCCGTTCCGCTCGACACGCTTGACGCAGATGTTGCCCTCGGTATCCAGCAGCAGGGCCAGCCATCGAGCATCGGCGTCTGAGATGTAGGACAACGCAGAACGCTCCGGCCCTATCCACTTCGCCTTAGAGAACAAGAACAGGAACTCGTGAGCTTTGGTACACCGATCCTTGACGGGCTCGGGCATGGGATTCGGTTTCGACCACACTATGTCCTGTCTGAGCGTCCACCCATCCGCTTGCAGCG
>CAZSUO010000169.1:0-3737 GCA_964610065.1 uncultured Coriobacteriaceae bacterium
GGCGAGCGGCGTCGAGGGGGGAGCGGCTCTGGTGCCGGGGAGTGCGCCGTACGAGGCAGTCGCCGCCGCGATAGCCGAGGTCGCCACGGCGCTCGCGCAGATGGTGGTGCGCGACGGTGAGGGAGCCACGAAGTTCGTGACGATCATGGTCAGGGGCGCCGCCAGTGAGCGTGACGCCGAGCTCGCGGCCTTCGCGATCGCCAACTCGCCGCTGATGAAATGCGCACTGTTCGGCGAGGATGCCAACTGGGGTCGTGTGGCCATGGCCCTCGGCAAGTCGGGTGCGCATATCGACCCGGCGGCCTTCGAAATCGTGTTCGCGGGTATCGTCATGTGCAGGAACGGCACCGCGACCGGGTTCGATGAGGAAGAGGCCGCCCGGGCGTTGTCCGAGCCAGAGGTGGAGATCCTGGTCGATCTGCACGTCGGCGAAGGCGAGGCCACGGTCTGGACGTGTGACCTCAGCTACGATTACGTCCGCATCAACGGGGACTACCGGTCATGAGCGGGGGCACGGACATGGATATGCACGACAAAGCGGCGATCCTGATGGAGTCGCTTCCGTGGATCAAGCGGGCGTGGGGCCGCACGGTGGTGATCAAGTACGGCGGCGCGGCGATGACAGACGAGGCGCTCCGCCACAGCGTGGCCGCCGACATCGTGCTGATGAAGCTTGTGGGCATCAATCCCGTCATCGTGCACGGCGGCGGCCCCGAGATAACCGCGTACATGCAGCGCCTCGAGATGCCGGTGGAGTTCGTGGATGGCCTGCGTGTCACCACACCCGAGGCGATGGAGCTCGTGCGCATGGTCCTCGTGGGCAAGGTGAACGGCGACCTCGTGTCGGCGATCAACGCGCACGGCCGGCTGGCGGTGGGGATCGCCGGCGACGACGGCAACCTCATCCGCGCCACCATGAAGGACGAGCGCCTCGGCAGGGTCGGCGAGGTGACCGCGGTCGACACCACGGTGGTGAGCAACCTCATCGATGACGGGTTCATCCCGGTGGTCGCATCGGTGGCGGCCGGCGACGATGGCGGCAGCTTCAACATCAATGCCGACCTCGTGGCCGGAGAGATCGCCTCGGCCCTCGGCGCCGAGAAGGTCATCTTCCTCACAGACGTGGACGGACTGTATGCCGACTTCGCTGACAAGGGTTCGCTCATCAGCGCGCTCGACTTCTCCGAGGCCGAGTCGATGCTCGCGGGCGGTACGCTCGCCTCGGGGATGATCCCGAAGGTCGGCGCATGCGTGCACGCGCTACGCAGAGGCGTGGAGCGCGCCCACATCCTGAACGGCACGATCCCGCACGCGCTGTTGCTCGAGATCTACACGAATGAGGGCGTGGGCACGATGATCACGGGTGAGACCACGAGTCTCGGTCTGGCCGACGATGTAACCTATGCCGCGTACGAGGGCGAGGTGACCCTCTAGTGGGCGCGCGCTTCGACGAGATCGCGGCGCTCGACGCCGCATATCACCTGCCCACGTACGCCCGCCAGCCGGTGCTGTTCGAGCGGGGCGAGGGGATGCGGTTGTACGACGACGAAGGCAGGGAGCACCTCGACTTCGTGTCGGGCATCGGCGTGGTCAACCTCGGCCATGCGCATCCTGCGGTCGCCGAGGCGGTGTCGCGCCAGATGGGCACGCTCGTGCACGTGTCGAACCTCTACCATGTCGAGCATCGGGCCGCGCTCGCCGAGCGCCTCTCCGGGCTCGGGGGCGGCGGCTGGAAGAGCTTCTTGTGCAACTCGGGCACGGAGGCTGTGGAAGGCGCCATCAAGCTTGCGCGCCGCTGGGGCAAGGCGCGCCGTGGCGACGACTGCTTCGGGGTGGTAAGCGCCGAGCGGAGCTTCCACGGCAGGACGATGGCGTCGCTCTCGGCCACGGGGCAGGCGTCCAAGCAAGACGCGTTCGCGCCGTTGCTGCCCGGGTTCTCCCACGTCCCGCTGAACGACATCGAGGCGCTCGCCGCCGCGGTCACCGCCGGGACGTGCGCGGTCTTGCTCGAGCCCGTGCAGGGCGAGGGGGGCGTCTATCCGTGCGACCCCGCGTACCTGAAGGCGGTGCGCGCGCTCTGTGACGAGCGTGACGTGCTGCTGATCTTCGACGAAGTGCAGTGTGGCTGTTACCGGACGGGTACGCCCTTCGCCTGGCAGGGGTACGGCGTTCGGCCGGATGTGGTCACGCTCGCCAAGGCGCTCGCGAACGGGCTGCCGATCGGCGCTGTCATGGCGTCGGGAAGCGCGGCCGAGGCGTTCTCGCCGGGCGACCACGGATCCACCTTCGGCGGTGGGCCTGTCGTGTGTGCGGCGGCCCTCGCCACGCTCGATACGCTCGAGAGCGAGGCGCTCGGGGACAACGCGCTCTCGGCGGGAGCCACGATCGTCGGGGGGCTGCACGCCCTCGGGGATCGTACTGGAGGGATCGCGGAGGTCCGAGGCCGGGGGCTGATGCTGGCCGTCGAGCTTGAGGAGCCGAACGCGAAAGCCGTCGCCTCGTCGTGTCTGCAGCGTGGAGTCGTCGTCAACGCCATCGGCGATCGGACCGTCCGCCTTCTGCCACCGCTCGTATGCAGTGACCGCGAAATAGCTATACTTCTCGATACATTGGAATCCGTCCTCGGAGGGATATGATGCACACGTTCAAGGGTCGCGATCTCCTCACACTGGCCGAGCTCACGCCCGAGGAGCTCACGCACGTGCTCGACGTTGCCGAACAGCCGGCCGAGGAGTGGACGCGTTTCGACAACACCGCGGCGGGTCTCATCTTCATGAAGCCGTCGCTGCGGACGCGGGTGAGTTTCGAGGTCGGTTGCGTGCAGCTCGGCGTGCACCCTGTGGTCATGGGTCCGTACGATGCGTTCTCGCGTGAGGAGACCGTGCACGACACCATCAAGGTGCTCGAGCGGTATGTGGACATCATCGTGCTCAGGACCTTCGCGCAGAGCCATGTCGAAGAGGTCGCCCAGCACGCGTCGGTCCCGGTGGTGAATGCGCTCACCGACGACTATCACCCCTGCCAGGGCCTGGCCGACCTGCTGACTATCCGCCAGCACAAGGGGGCGCTCGCGGGTCTCAAGCTCGCGTACGTGGGTGACGGCAACAACATGGCGCACACCTACCTGCTGGCCGGCGCGATCGCGGGACTCGATGTCTCGATCGCCACTCCCACCGGCTACGAGGCGCAGGAAGGCGTGATCGAGCAGGCGCGCGAGCTTTCCGCTCGCTACGGCACCGGGATCACCATCGACATCGGTACCGACCCGCGTTCGGCGGTCAGCGGCGCCGATGTTGTCATCACCGACACCTGGGCCTCGATGGGCCAGGAGGAGGAGCACGACCGCCGGCTGCGGGACTTCGCGGGCTACACGGTCGACGACGACCTCATGGCGCTGGCCGATGGGGACGCCATCTTCATGCACTGCCTGCCCGCGCATCGCGGCGAAGAGGTCGCACCGTCGGTCATCGACTCGGCCCGCTCCGTGGTGTTCGACGAGGCCGAGAACAGACTGCACGCTCAGCGTGCCTGGATGTCGCTCGTCCTCTAGGGACGAGAGAAGGGAGTGGGCATGCGCAAACGCAGTCAGCGACAGGACGCCATCAGGACGATCGTGCGCAGGGAGCGGATCAAGACGCAGCGCGACCTGGTGGACCATCTCAAGGCGGCAGGCTACAGCTGTACCCAGGCCACGGTGTCGCGCGACATCGCCGACATGGGGCTCCGCAAGCTCCCGG
>CAZSUO010000170.1:0-1616 GCA_964610065.1 uncultured Coriobacteriaceae bacterium
GAGATCTACACCTTCAACGGCGAGTGGTGGGACCACAGCGGGTGGGTCCAGACGCAGGAGGACGGTACCTATAACTTCGGCGGCTTCTCCGACGGTACCGTATGCAGGTTGTGGTTCTCCGACTGGACCGGCACCTGGGCTGCCGAGGCGTACGCGGATGCGTCGTCATGGCAGTGGGGCGACGATGTGACCGCATCGATCGATACGCCGGCCGAGGGTGTCGACGTGACACTCTCGCGTGCCGGGAGCATCACCGGAATCGTGAGCGGTGACGGGGTGCCGCTGGTGGGTGCGCCCGTGGCGGCGGGTCCGTACGATGCGGACACCGACACCTGGGACCCGTACTTCTTCACCGAGACCGACGAGTCGGGGGGCTACACGTTCGCCGGCCTCAAGCCCGGCGTGGCGTACCTTGTCCAGGCCGGCGACTACTCGGGGACCTATGCGTGGACGATTTGGACGTCGGGCGGGACCGGCACCGACGACTGGCATACCGGAGACGATGTCTTCGTGGAGGCGTCACCCGCCGATCCCACCGTGTGCGACTTCGACCTCGTGACCGGTGGGTACATCACCGGGCACGTTGAGAACGAGGCCGGTGAGAGCCTTGCGGGCGTGAATGTCATGCTGTTCACACCCACCGAGGTGGGCTGGGACGATTGGTGGGGCAGCTTCCGCGGCATGCAGGGTATGACCGACGAGAACGGCAACTACCGCGTGGGCGGCCTGTATCCGGGCGACTACCGCATCGCGTTCACCATGAAAGAGGGCTCCGGCTACGCATCCGAGTACTACAACGACCAACCCATCCTCTCGATGGGCACGACCATCACGGTCACTACACTCGGTGAGGAGGTCCCTGTCGAGGACACCGTACTCAGTGCGGCTGGCACGATAGAGGGCACCGTGTACGACGACGGAGAGCCCGGGACGCCGCTCGAGGGGATCGAAGTCCGGGTCGTGGTGGCGACCGATGCGAGCGGTGGCTGGCGTGAACTCGAGGTCGGGATGCACACGACCGACGAGTTCGGCCACTACAGCATCGGCAACATCCGGCAGGAAGACGATGTGCGCGTCTACGCGTTCGACCCGATGGGTGGGTATGCGGAGGAGTGGTGGCAGGAGGCCACCGGCTTCGACACGGCCACCGCGGTGAACGCGCCGCAGACGGGCATCGACTTCACGCTCGGCCCACCGGACACCGAGGCTCCTACGACCGACATCTCGGTCGATCCCGCGACACCAGACGGTGAGAACGGCTGGTATGTGACCGCACCGTCGATCACGCTGTCGTGTGACGACCCCGAGGCCAGCACATGGTACCGGTGGAGCGCTGACGAGTTCGTCGAGTACGCGACGCCGCTGTCGGCCGCCGAGGGGACCAGCACGCTCACGTACTACTCCGAGGACGCGATCGGCAACGCGGAGACCCACAATACTCTGACCGTCAAGGTCGACACGGTCGCGCCAGCGCAAGTCACGAACCTCAGCGCGATCGCGGTGAGCGAATCTGCGATCGACCTCGAGTGGGACGTAGCCACCGACGAAACGAGCGGAGTGTGGGGTTACCGGATCTACCAGGACGGGTCGTTCGTGACCACGGTGACCGCGACCGC
>CAZSUO010000170.1:1716-3737 GCA_964610065.1 uncultured Coriobacteriaceae bacterium
GTATGTGTACACCCAGGCGGGACCGCAGTCCGGCAGTGGACTCATCGGCTCGGCGTTGACCTCATACACTATCAACGCGCTGCCCGAGGGCACGTATACGTTCAGCTTGATTGCGCGCAACAATGCGGGCCTGGCGTCAGCATCCACCGCGACGCTCACCGTCGTGATCGACACCACGGCACCCGTGACCACCGCGTCCACCGAACCGACGGAGCCGGACGGGACCAACGGCTGGTTCAAGACGGTGCCGACCATCACGCTCAGCTCCACCGCACCCGACCTCGACTGGATCACGTATCGCTGGGGTGAGGGTGTGACGACCACCTACACGGCGGGCTTCCAGCCGCCGGCGCAGGGTACGAACACGCTCTGGTGGCACGGTGCCGATGACTACGGCAACATCGAGACGTGGAAGTCGCAGGACATCAAGGTCGACAGCGTCGCTCCGGCCGCGCCAGGTGGCGTTGGAGGCATGGCGACCGGCCAGACCACGGCAAGCTTCTGGTGGAGCGCGGTGGCCGGCGACACCAGCGGCATCGCACGGTACCGCGTGTACCGCAACGGTTCAGTGGCCGATGAGGTGCTCGGCACGAGCTTCGATGCTGCGGGCCTGACACCCGGGACCACCTACGTCTTCACGGTGCGTGCGATCGACAATGCCGGCAATGAGGGTCCGCTCAGCGAGCCGGTGAGCCTCACCACCGAGGCGCCGACACTCTACACGGTCACGTTCCTCGACTGGGACGGCACAGTGCTCAAGTCGGAGGAGGTCGCCGAAGGCAGTGCGGCCACAGCGCCCGCCGATCCCACGCGCACGGGCTACACGTTCGCGGGTTGGGACGTGAGCTTCAGTGTCATCACCAGCGATCTCACGGTCACAGCGACCTACACCTACAACGGGGTCGTGTGGGAGACCATCGGAGACGTGGACTACGCGCGCGTCGCCGGAGCGCTCCGGTTCGACACCGCCGCTCAGTCGGCGCTCGACGCGTTCCCGGCAGGTGCGTCTACCGCGGTCATCGCGTACGGTCGCGACTTCCCCGATGCGCTTGCGGCGTCGCCGCTTGCGGGTGCCGTGGACGGCCCGATCCTGCTGACCGAGACGGCCACGCTTCCGCAGGTCACCGCCGACGCGCTCACGGACCTCGGCGTCACCAAGGTCTACATCGTAGGCGGCACGGGCGTGGTCTCGCCGGCCGTCGAAGCGGCGATCCAGGCCCTGGGTGTGAGCGAGATCGAACGGCTCTCCGGCGCCAACCGGTACATCACGGCACGCGAGATCGCCGATGAGGCCGTGGCGCTCGGGGCGAGCACCACGGAGGCGTTCCTGGTGCGCGGCGACGACTTCGCCGATGCGCTTGCGGTCTCATCGATCGCGGTGCAGGAGAAGGTGCCGGTGCTGCTCACCACCACGGCGACGCTTCACACCGAGGCACGCGGCTTCCTCACCACGACCGGCACCGACGATGTGTACATCGCCGGTGGCACCGGCGTTGTGAGTGCGGCGGTCCAGGCCGAGGTGGATGCGCTGGCGGGTGTCGCCGTAGAGCGCTGGTACGGTGACAACCGGTATCTCACCGGTGCGGCGGTGGTCCGCAATGCGATGACCACGTGGGCCATCCCGATGGTCGACATCGGTCTGGCGTCCGGCGAGGACTTCCCGGATGCGCTTGCTGGTGGTGCGGTCATGGGCTACAAGCACGGGCTCCTGCTGCTCACACAGCCCACCGTGCTTTCGGCCCCTACGGCGACCCTCATCACCGAGAACAAAGCCACGATCGAGAGCGTCGAGTTCTTCGGTGGCACAGGCGCGCTCGCGCCCGCGATCCCCACCGCGGTGCAGCAGCTGCTGCAGTGATGCCGGAGCACGACGCGACCGGGGGGGCCGTCTTCGGGCGGCCCCTCCCACGTCCGGGGGCGCGCCGCAACCGTGCGTCGCACGGTGTCACGGAGCACGTTGCCGCATTTGCAGTCCCCGCGCGGTGGTGTAGGCTGGATGCGAGCGGCACGGGACTCCCGTG
>CAZSUO010000171.1:0-3692 GCA_964610065.1 uncultured Coriobacteriaceae bacterium
CCGCACGGCTGTCGCTTGAGTCGGGCCTCGCGATGGCGGATGCGATCATCCTAGCCACCGCGCGTTCACAGGAGGCCGTGTTGTGGACACAGGACGCCCATTTCGATGGGGTGGACGGCGTCGAGTTCCGCCCCAAGCGGTAGGGAGTGGCTAACAAGCGCTTCCACGCAGACGGCGCGCCTCGTGGGGTAGACTCGGGTGGCAAGCGCTCGCCGGCGCGCCGCAGCTGAAGCGCAAAGACGTTTACCGTCGGCACGGTGATGCCGTGACAATCACGATGGTGGTCCATGAGCGCCGTGATCTCTCTGAGGTAGACGTACTCTGATGGGTGGGCCTGACAAGCAGTTCGAGCGGACTCACTTCGTTCGCCGCTCACAAGGGCGGTTGTCGTCGGATAGGGGGGCGGGCCGATGGTTCGCTTGAGGTACTCGGCACTTACGCTACTGTGTTTCGTCGTGGTCGTGTCGTCGCTTTCTGCTTGTTCCACGGAGAACGCAGGTTTGGACGAGACGACATCGCAGGGCTCAGAGGCGTCGACCGTCTCCGCGAGCCCCTCATCAGATGAGACTGCGACGGTGGAGTCCGATGACTCGTCTGCGTGGCAGCCACCGGTGCTACCACCGCGACCGACGATGGACGTAGAGGCCTCGCAGCCCTCAGTCGCCGACGCCGCAGCCGCGCTCATCCGACTCGCAGACGAGGCTGATCTGCTCGGGGAGTTCGTGCACGAATCTTCCACAGTTGAGGGCATGGGTCGTGACTCCTATGGCTACTGGTGGGTGCAGGGTTGGGTCATGATCTCCGATCCGTCATGGACCGGGGAGACGGGCGAGCAGCTCTTCGTGGTCTACGACGGGACGTCTTGGACACTTATCGGCTACGGCACGGGGTTGATGCGATCCGACTACCCGTCCGACATCGACTGGGTGGACATCGACGGCTAGTTGGGTGAGCTGCGAACCAACGGATTGGGCAGGCTCGGGAGTGAGCATATGGGCCAAGCACCGGAAGGTGCCTGTGGGGGCCGTCCTTCAGGCGCTCATCTTCGTGATCGCGGTCCCGTTTCTGCTGGGGGGGGGTGAAGTCGATGCGTTCAGTGGGGCGCTGGGTCAGCTCCTTGGTGTACTCCGGCATGTTCTGCTCCATGGTGCTGTCTCCATGGTGGATCCTGGTTGTCCTCTTCCCGCTACTCTTGCTGCCGATCGCAGTCGCTGTGACCTTGCTCGCGGTACTGTGGTTCAAGCCGCGCTTGGATGCCCTGCACGATGTGGACGCCATTCTCAAGAAGGAGTGTCCTTCGGCAAGGGACCTCCTATGGTTTCGTGGCGGACTCAGTTGGTACTTCCTCGGGGTGTTCCCCTCGATGGCGGTGGCGGCGGTCCAGCTCGGCTTGTTCTTGATCCTACTGTCGTTCGAATCACAAGAACTACTCGCGGCATTGATGGGGATGGGGCTGCTCGCTCTTGGGGCAGGCGTGGCCTGGCTGACGCGGCGCGAGAGCCGCACTGCCGCACTGGTGGCACTCTCGAGTTATGCGAAGTCGAGGCGGACGGACCGGGGTCTGCTGCAACAAGCGGCGGATGCCGTCTCACAGCCAATTCGCGACTTGGAGGCCGCCCGCCTAGCAAGCGCTTCCAGCTGACGCGCAGGGGTCGTCGGCGACACTGCGAGGCATCGGCGCGCCACCGATGCCCAAGAGCGATAGGCCGAGACGATGTGCGAACCAGAGCCTCCCGCCAGGCGTCCAAGTTGTACGGGAGCCCTGATATGAGGGAGGCGTACGGGATGAGGAGTCAGCGTGTTCGCACGATGCTGCTGTGTGCACTGCTCGGGGTCATCTGTGTGGTGCTGCCCGGCTGCGTGACACCCACCATGACCGGCCCGCTGTTGGTCCCCTCCGGCCCGCCGCAGAACTCCGACACTCAGGCCGACCCAAACGACGGTCTTACGGAGGCGATCAATGACTTCGGTCTCGAACTCGTCTCGGCGGCATCTGCCAACGACAACGACAACACGATAGTCTCTCCCGTTTCCGTTCACGCGGCGCTCTCGATGACTGCCAACGGCGCAGACGGAGAGACGGCGGGGCAGATGCGCGAAGTGTTGCGAACCGACGCGATGACCACGATGGATGCCAACAACCAGTGGGCATCACTGCTGACGGGGCTCGGCTCGCGCGGTACGAGCCAGCGTCTCGAAATCGCCAACTCGCTCTGGGCGAGTGACGACGTCGCGTTCATGAAGCCCTTCATCGACGCTGACCGCGACTACTTTGGCGCACAGGTGTCTACGCTCGACTTCGAGAGGGACGATGTCGCCTCCGCGATCAACGGTTGGGTCTCGAAGAACACGCGGGAGATGATCACCCGCATCGTCGACGACGTGCCCGACGATGTAGGACTCTATCTCGCGAACGCGGCCTACTTTGAAGGGGACTGGGTGACCCCCTTTGACCATGAACGCACGCTCGAGCAGCCCTTCACGCGCCCTGACGGTTCGATGCGCGACGTGGAGATGATGCACATGACCGAGCAGATGCCCTACTACGAGAACACGGTGCTGAAGGCGACCCGGCTGATGTACAAGGGCAATGACTCGGCGTTCTACGTCTTGCTGCCCAAACCAGGCGTGAGCCTCGACGCGGCACTGGCGAGCACGCAGGCCGCCGAATTCGCGGAGATGCGCGCGGCCATGACATCCGGGGCCATGACCGAGGTGATCCTCGGCCTGCCCAAGCTCGACGCCGACTTCTCCTCCAGACTCAAGGAGCCGCTGTCTGCCATGGGCATGCCGCGCGCATTCGACGAGCGGGAGGCGCAGTTCTCCGACATCGCCGACGTACTCGGTCCTCTCTACATCGGCGATGTGTACCACAAGGCGAAGATCAGGGTGGACGAGAAGGGGACCGTTGCGGCGGCAGCTACGGCTGTCGAGATCGCGGCGTTATCGGCCGCACCTACGGTGGAACGAGCGATGGTCGTCTGTGATCGCCCGTATGCATTCGCCATCGTCGACGAGCGAAGCGGCGCTATGTTGTTCCTGGGGACCATCAACGATCCCGGAGAGTAGGTTGCTTGATGGCCTGACGTTGCCGCGTCCGGCCCAGCATACGGATCAACCTGACTCGCTTCGCTCGCAGGTCATCCGTGAAACGCTCGATGGAAAGGGTGGTTGTGCTGATGAGGCGAATTCTGCGCGTCCTGGCAGTATGCGGAGTGTCGCTCATTCTACTCGGATGTACTGCTCCGAGCCCACCCCCCGCGCCACAATCCAGCTTGGCGCCGCGTTCACAGTCGGCGACCGGCATTGGCGAAGGCCTTCGCCTGACTGTGACAGTCGACCTGCCGGTTCGCGCAGCGTCGGTAACGACCATCGCGATCGAAGCATTCAACTCGACTGAAGAGACGCTCACGGCCGGCGCGATTCATCGGTTCGAGGTCACCGATGCATCAGGCGAGATCGTGGATGGGACCGATAGCCGGAAGTTCGCGATCATGAGCGTGCCTGTGCCGCCGGGAACCGCATACTCGACAACGGTCGCTTTCACACTGCCCTCGCCCGGCGAGTATCTGTTCTCGATGCCGGAGGTTGTGATGCAGGACGGGATTCCGCTGACCCTCGACCTTCAGGCGGTCGGCCGGGGAGACGGTGGTTAACAAGCGCCTCGACACCGACTCGCCGCGTTGGCCCGT
>CAZSUO010000172.1:0-3624 GCA_964610065.1 uncultured Coriobacteriaceae bacterium
GTCCAGTTCACGTAGGTGGGGTCGATGAGCCACTCCACCGTCGATCCGTGCGGTCCGACGGCCTGCGTGGCGGAGTTCTGCGCGTTCGTGTGGCAGTCGGTGCAGGTCATCTTCGAGTTGTTCGTCCAGCCGGTCTTCAGGAAAGCGCTCGCCGGCGGGGGATTCCACGTGTACGGGGTGGAGTTCACCGTGAACGCGCTCTGCATCCCGACACTCTGCCCGGTCACGTTGTGGATGCTGAAGTTGCTCGGGTTGAACTCCTGTGCCGTATCGCTCAGCCCCGGGATCATCGTCGCGCCGATGTTCTGGCTGTGGCACTTGAAGCACAGGTAGGCTTCCATGTCGGCGGCAGCGCCCGTGAGGCGCAGTGCTGTGAACTCCGTCGGTGAGGACCAGTTGAGCGTCCCCGGGTTCGATGTCGCGCGAGTCGCGAACGCTGGCAGCACACCCCAGGCTCCATGCACTGCTGCGCCCGGGGCACTCGAGTTCGCCGCTGGGTTCGCGGCGTGGATGGCTGATCCGCTCGAGTTCTTCTTGGTCGCATGCGGGTCGTGGCAGTCGACGCACTCGGCGTGAGGCGCTGCGCCGATGTCGCCACCGGTCTCGGTGTCGAAGTGGTCGCCTGTCGTGATCGCCGGGTCGTGACCATAGGAAAGCGTGGCTTTGGTGGCCACGTTCTTGGCGCCAGTCGCTTGCCTTCCGATCGTCCCGTTGCCGTGGCACTGGTAGCAGAGGCCTTCCTCCTGCGAGAGGGTGGCGTTCGTGTTCGCACGGGTGCCCGCGTTCGGCGTCCACGCCCCGATCTTCTCGGTGCCGGTCGGCGCGGTCCAAGCCGTGAGGCGCGCATAGTCCGATGCATGGGGGTCATGGCAGTGCTTGCACAGCGCTGGCTGTCCGCCGGTCGTAGGTGAGAAGTGGTTCGACTCGCCGGAGGCAAGCGTCGTGAATCCGCTCTTGTCCCAACCGGGGAAGTACGGCGCGGCGCTTTGGTCGCTGAAGCCGATGCGGTACGGCACGAGCGCGGTGTCGCTGATCGTCGCGCTCGCCGGGCTTCCATCGTGGCAGTCCAGGCAGAATGCGGTCATGTCCGAGGGTGTGTTCTTCGTGTTCGAGGGCGTGCTCACCCGTGAGAGGCTCCATGCCGCGACACCACCCTCGGCAACGTTGTGCACGTTGTGGCAGTTGGCGCAGGTGAGGGAGCGTCCGGTCGCGCTGCTCGCTACGGGGTGCGTCGAGGCACGACCGAACTCGGCCTGGACATCACGGTCGTTCCACGCGAACGGCTTGACGTAGCCAGCGGCCACCTTGTTCTCCGCGGACGCCGCGCTATGACACGCGTAGCACAGACCGGCCTCCGCGTAGGCGCCGCCGGCATCGCTGCCCCTGTACGCGATGAGCTTGTCCGCCGCCGACGCGTGCTTGTCGTGGCAGGCGAGGCACTGCACCTGGGGATATTCGTCCTCATTCGCGCGTCCGAAGTCATTGCTCTTTACGACCGCCGGCCCGTGCACGGCGGCGCTATACCCGGCCGAGTTGTGGTCGCCGCCGGTGCCGGCGTAGTCATCCGCATCGCCCACGTAGCCGATCGGAGTCGCGCTGGCACCATGACACGCGAGGCAGAACGCCGCGTTCTCGCCCGCTGCCGCAGGCGTCTCGAGATCGGCGTTCTGACTGTAGTAGGTGTAGGTCGGGCCATCGGCGCCAACGCCCGTCTGCACCCGGATCATCTTCCGGTAGCTGGTCGAGGCGACGTAGGCGCCATTGTTGTCGTAGTAGTAGGGCGTGCGATGCGCGCTGTGGCAGGCGTCGCACTCGGTACGGTCGGTTTCCATCTTCGTGCTGCGGTGGACCGAGCCGGGCTGCGCCTGTCCGTCGTAATCGCCGAACTCGGCCTGGACGTTGAGCGAGCTCCTGGCGCCCACAGCGCTTGCCGCCGAGGTCGCGCCATGGCACCGGTAGCAGAGGTCCACGTAGGTGTAGTCGTAGTCGTCCGGATACGCGCCGTGCACGCTGTGGCACCGGGTGCAGGTGACCGCGGTGCTGCTGAGGCGATAGCCGTGGAGGTTGGCCGCCATCGTCTTGGACACCGCCGAGACGATGGCAGGGGTGGTGGTCTCCTTCGCGCGCACGGCGTAGAACCACACGTACGACTGCTCCACCTCGGCCGAAAGCGCGGCGACCGTGGCAGTTGTCGTGGTGACCGAGGCGACCGGCGTGAGCGGACCGACATTGCTGCCGGTGATCGGCTGGGGAAGGCGGTAGACGTCATAGGTGAGCGCGTGTCCGCCGGTATCGGTCGAACCGTTCCAGGTGATGGTGATCGACCTGCGGCACTCACATATACATCTGTGAGCACGGGAGTACTCGGCGTGGCGGCCATCGCCGGCGCGGACACGAGCAGGGAGCAGAGCGCCACTGCTGCCACGAGGCCGAGCCGCGTCCTGCGCTGGCGCCGAGCGGACTCACGGAGTGTGTTCGCGTTCATAGCTGCACCGCCTGTACGAACGTGAGCGTGATCATCGGGTCGTCGAGCGTGGTGAGCCGCCACTCGCCGTTCACGTATCGCATGGGAACGGGGATCGTATGCTCCGACCTGATGCCCGCGTCCTCCCACTCAACGAGCGCGTAGGCGAAGTACAGCGTCGCCTCACCGGCCGAGAAGATGTTCACCGTGCCGAGCGGCAGGCTCTGCACGATCGTGGGGTACCGGTCCACCAGCGCGGCGAGGTACTCGGGTTGTGGCCCCTCGTCGTCGGCCAGCTGGTCAGCCAGAGCACCTTCATCGCCAGCGGTGATCGCCGCGAGGATCGCGTCAGCCATCTCCCGGAGAGCGGCCGGATCATCCTCGACGATCCTGCGTGTCTCTTCGAGGTACTCGCGCTCTTCGTCGGTGAGGCCATCGTCGGCATCATCGTCGTCAGGGTCGGTCGGGTTGGTGGGGGATACAGGGCTCACAGGATCGGCGGGGGTGGGTGCGGCCGACTTCGGTGGACGAGGTGTGTCGCGCACCGAGCGAGCGCGACTTCGCGCCGCTGTGGTGGTTGCGGTTTCGTCGTCAGAGCCGTCGGCATCGGTCGCCGGGGTGCCCTCGGTAGGGTCTGCCGACGCGTCTGCGGCTTCGTGGCCGCCGCTGTCGCTCGTTCGAACGGGCACACCCTCATCGCGTGCGCCCCCGAACAACAGCACCGCCGCGCCAACAACGACGGCGATCGCGATGACCGCCGCCGCGGCCTTCTTTGCCCGTGTATCCACCCCGTGACCCCCGATCACACGACTCCACTACGAGTATCGTTCCCCCCGGGCTGCAGACAATGTGTGCGATATCACAATCCGACCAGAAAGTGCCCTCATGTGTGCGTTCGTCGCCCCCTGGCCGCCGCTCGTCGGCGGTCAACGACGAGTGGTCTTGCATGTGCGCGCGACTCGCGGCCCCCATTCTCCTTACACGTTCCAGCCCGCATCTGCGTTTGCATAGGATGATGACGCGTGCTATAGTGACCGTCCACTGCGGGGTGGAGCAGCTGGTAGCTCGTCGGGCTCATAACCCGAAGGTCGTCGGTTCGAATCCGGCCCCCGCGACCACGACTCATCGCAGGCCCGAGGCACAACGCCCTCGGGCCTGTT
>CAZSUO010000173.1:0-3622 GCA_964610065.1 uncultured Coriobacteriaceae bacterium
ACGACCTGGACATCCCGGCGTTCCTCAAGAGGAGCCGCTTCTAGACCCGCACGAAGTACCCGGTCTGAAACAACAGACCGCGATATCCTGGCCGCCGTGTGACGAGTGCGAGGCTCGTTATGCGGCGGCTGTGTGTTCGGCGGTGAGCGGTGCCATGTGGGCCCCAGCGTTGCTGTTCGTCTTCGGCTTCTTCATGGTGTCTTTGCTGGCCGGGATCTGACCGTTCGCCCAGTTGGCGGCCTGGTGCGCCGGGGCGTCGGCGACGGGGGCGAGCTGCGCAGGCTGACCGTGTCGTAGTCCGGACCGGGTCACCCGTGTGCGCCGCACATGTAAGAAGAGGACCCGCATGCATGAAGCATGCGGGTCCTCAGCTCGATCTCGGTCGACTCGAGAGCCGGCCGATGAGTGAGCATGCTACACCGGTGGTGCCGGGGGCGCCGGGGGTGTAGGTGGCGCAGGCGGTGCTGGCGGCGCTACCGGTGCCGCAGGAGGCGCCGGGGGCGCTGGAGGAGGTGCCATCGGTGCCGCTGGCGGCTGATACCCTCCCGTGGGGCCGGCCATAGGAGGCTGGCCTCCCTGACCGCGCTTGATCTTCTTGAAGACCATGAAGTAGTACACGATTGCGGGAACCAGAGCGGCGCCGATCACCCACGAAGCGAACATGACGATCAGCCAGATCGTCTTGCTGTTGCCCGTGGAGTTGGGGAACTCGTACTCCTGCCGCGCGAACAGGTCGACCAGCATCCAGATCCAGAACACCAGGCTGAGGATGCCGAAGACTCCCAGACACGCGTAGACACCGCAGACGCCGGTGCCAAAGAGCGCTCCAACCGCGTCTCCGCTACCATCGTAGTAGTACTCCTCGGCGAAAGCGGGTGCCGCGGTTGTGAGTGTGAGCGCTGCGGCACTGAGTGCCGCCGAATGAATGAATGACCGCTTCATAGTGCATCACCCCCCCTCGGCGAGCAGTCACAGGCCTCAAAAACGGGGGACCGAGCGACAAGCTCGCTCCCTGTTCTGAGTGTGACGGAATGGAATCTCTTTGACTAGCATGTAGGCCATCGTGGCCGAGGGCGTTCGCGAATCGGCTCTCTGAAGCGCTGGGATGTCCGTTCGCAGGGTCTGACAGTGAAGGTGAGGTTCGGATGTTCGAGCGCGTAGAGCGTGACGGTGTCGTCATCCACACCGTTCCGTCGCTTTTCGAGATGTGCGGTGTGGGTATCGCATTCAGCGAGCGGATAGGCGGCGTGAGCGGCCCTCCGTGGGCCACGCTGGATCTCGCCGGTCATGTGGGCGACGATCCGGCCCACGTCGACCGCAACCGTGACCTACTGCTCGAATCGATCGGGATAGGCACTTTGCGTGGCAGGCTCACGACCGCAGAGCAGGTGCACGGCATCACGGCGGCCCGCGTGTCGGCCGGCGACGCCGGGTCTGGCGCGTACGTGGGCAGCGGCCGTGAGCCCATCGCAGCGACCGACGCGCTCTGGACGACCGAGCGCGGCGTGCCGCTGCTGATGATGTTCGCGGACTGCGTCCCGGTGGTGCTCGTCCGGCCATCGGTTCCCGCGGTGGCGGTCGTGCATGCGGGATGGCGGGGTGCGGCTGCGGGAGTGCTCCAGTCGGCGGTGAGCGAGCTTGCCGCGCTTCCGGGCCCCGAAGACCTCCTGGCGTACGTCGGCCCTCACATCGGCCCATGTTGTTACGAGGTAGGCTCTGAATGCGTGTCGCATTTCGACAACACCTTTGTTACGATTACCGCGGCCTCGACCCGCCTTGATCTGGGCGCGGCCGTTGCGGACGCACTCGAGCGATCAGGAGTCCCGAAAGGGCGCCAGTGTCACCTGGGTATCTGCACCGCGCACAACACCGATCGCTTCTTCTCGCATCGTGCCGAAGGCCTGACGGGTCGGCACGGCGCGCTCGCGGTCATCATCTGACAAGCGTCGTGGCGACGCTTGTTCTTGCGTTGACACTCACCGGTTGCTCCGCGGGCGGGGAGCGCCAGGAGGTCATCGTCACCGGTTCGACGACGCTTCTACCGATCAGCGAGGTGTCGGGCGAGATGTACACCGAATCCCACGACGGCATCGCGATCCTGGTTTCGGGCATGGGGTCCTCTGCGGGCATCGAGAGCGTATCCAAAGGCTCCTCGGATATCGGTACATCCTCGCGAGAGCTCAAGGATGCCGAGCTCGAGCTGGGACTCGAGGACACGCCGGTGGCGTACGACGCTATCGCGGTGATCGTGCATCCGGACAACCCTGTGCGCGAGCTGAGCACCTTCGAGGTCCGCTCGATCTTCGCGGGAGTGATCACCAACTGGAGCGAGGTAGGCGGTCCCGATCTGCCGATCGGGCTCGTCAATCGCGACGAGGCGTCCGGCACGCGTGAGGCGTTCTCCAAGATTATCATGGACGACGCGCGGTTCGACCGTGGCGCTGTGGTCCTGCCCGGAACGGGCCAGGTGCGCTCCGTCATCGCCGATGTCGAGGGCGCGATCGGGTACATCTCGCTCGGCTTCGTGACCGACGACGTGAAGGCGGTCGCCATCGACGGGGTCGAGCCGTCGGAGGCCACCGTCGTTTCCGGCGACTACCCCGTGCAGCGCGTGCTGCACTTCTTCACCAAAGACGATCC
The DNA here is from genome assembly GCA_964610065.1 of uncultured Coriobacteriaceae bacterium. GTDB lineage: Bacteria > Actinomycetota > Coriobacteriia > Anaerosomatales > Anaerosomataceae > Anaerosoma. The sequence continues at coordinate 2,641 of CAZSUO010000173.1, forward strand.
GAGTGACATCGCTCGCGACTACATCGAGTACGTGTTGTCCCCGGACGTGCAGGACACGATCGTGCGCGACGCCGGGTTCATCCCGATCACGGCGAAGGAGGCCATCGGTGGCTGAGCCGCAGCAGACCGGGAGCGGGCCGGTGAAGAGCGGTCTCAAGATGATGTCGCGCGCCACATACATGCGTGAGGCGCTGCTGAAGAACCTCTTCTTGCTGTGCGCGATCGTCGCCGTGGCGGCGGTCGCACTCATCTTCGTGTTCACGACCGCGCGCGGTTGGGAGGTCGTGAAGGACCCCGGACTGGTCGCGTTTCTCACCGGCGCCGAGTGGTCTTCCACGCTCGGCCGGTTCGGCATCCTGCCGCTCGTGGTCGGCACGCTGGCGATCACGCTGGGTTCGCTCGTGCTCGGTGCGCCGCTGGCCATCGGCACCGCGGTCTTCTTGTCCGAGATAGCCTCGCCGAGGATGCGTTCGATCGTGCGCCCTGCCGTCGAGATGCTCGCGGGCGTGCCGTCGGTCGTGTACGGCTTCTTCGGGCTGGTGATCCTGCGTCCGATCGCAGCGGAGCTCACGGGCGGCATGGGGTTCGGGACACTCACCGCGTCGGTGATCCTGGCCGTGATGATCGTGCCGACGATCGCCACGCTCACCGAGGATGCGCTCGGCTCGGTGCCGCCCGGCATCCGTGAAGCGAGCTACGCGATGGGCGCGACCACATGGCAGACGATCTACAAGGTCCTGCTGCCCGCGGCCAAGATAGGCATCATCGACGCCACGATCCTCGGCATGGGCCGTGCGATCGGGGAGACCATGGCCGTGGTCATGGTCGCCGGCAACGCTCCGCAGTTCTTCAAGGGGCTTGGCGCGCCTATCGCGACACTCACGAGCCAGATCGTCATCGACATGAGCTACGCCACGGGCACGCACAAGACCGCGCTCTTCGGCCTGGCCATCATCCTGTTCCTCATCTCGATGGGGCTCGT
>CAZSUO010000174.1:0-3606 GCA_964610065.1 uncultured Coriobacteriaceae bacterium
CCACCCCGCTTCCAGCCACGAGCTGCGTCTCGATGTCCGACGCGATCTCATCGAATATGCCGAGTTCCTCGGCGGTCGTGTACTTGGCCCGCGCGATCTTCTCCCGCACCGGCGCCGCGAAGATGTCCTTGAGCGCGGCGCCGTGTCGCTGCGCGGCGATCGCGGCCTCGTGGAAGTGCAGGATGGTCCGCAGCAGGAGGTCCTGCTCGATGAGCGAGCTGAACTGGTCGTCGTCTCGGAAGGCGTTCTGCTGGAGGAAGTCCTCGCGGATCGACTTGGCGGTCTCCATGAGGATCTGCTCCTCGGGCGACAGCGCTTCGAGCCCGACGAGCCGCACGATCTCCGCCAGGTCGGCCTCACGCTGCAGGATCGCCATGCAGCGGTCGCGACGCTCGCGGAACTCCGGCGAGACCTCGGCCTCCCACCTCGGGCGGATGCGGTCAAGGTACAGCGAGTAGCTCGTGAGCCAGTCGATCGCCGGGAAGTGCCGCTGGAACGCGAGCTGGTCCTGCAGCGCCCAGTACACCTTCACCACGCGCAACGTGTTCTGCACCACGGGCTCCGACAAGTCGCCTCCCGGGGGTGAAACGGAACCCACGACCGACACGCTGCCCGTGCGAGGCGTTGCCGCGGGCTCCGACGAAGCCTCCGCAGGGCCAGTCTTGCCCGAGGACAGCGAGGAGGGGTCCGACGGCTGCGCCGAGCCTTCCTCCGCAGGGCCGATCTTGCCCGAGGACAGCGACGAGGACCCCGACGGGCGCGATCCGCCCAGGCACTCCACAGCCCCCGCACGCTCGTAGAACGCCGCGAGCTTCGAGCCGAGGTACGCGGGGAAGCCCTCATCCCCGGGCATCTCCTCGAGGCGCCCTGAGATCTCACGCATCGCCTCGGCCCATCGCGAGGTCGAGTCTGCCTGCAGCACCACCTCGTAGCCCATGTCGCGGAAGTACTCGGCCATCGTAATGCCCGTGTACACGCTCGCCTCGCGGGCGGCCACGGGCATGTTGGACGTGTTGGCCACCAGCACCGTGCGCTTCATCAGCGGCTCGCCCGAGTACGGGTCGGTGAGCTCCGGGAACTCCATCAGCACGTCGGTCATCTCGTTGCCGCGTTCACCGCAGCCGATGAAGATGACCACCTGCGCGTTGCTCCACTTGGCCACCTGATGCTGGGTGACCGTCTTGCCGGCGCCGAACGGACCGGGGATGCACGCCACTCCGCCCTTCACCAGCGGGAAGAACGTGTCGATGACGCGCGTGCCGGTGACGAGCGGCTCGGACGAGGGGATCTTCCGCGCGTACGGACGCGGCACGCGCACAGGCCACGTCTGCATGAGCGTAAGGTCGTGGATCTCACCGGCGTCGTCGCGGAGACGCGCAACGGAATCGGTGACCGTGTACGATCCGCCCGCGATCTCAACGATCTGGCCGGCAAGCGCCGGCGGCACCATGATGCGGTGCTCGATCACCACGTTCTCCTGCACGGTGCCGATGATGTCGCCGCCACTCACGCGAGCGCCCGGCAACACCGTGGGCACGAACTCCCACCGCTTCTCGCGGTCGAGTCCCGGTGCGGAGATGCCGCGCGAGAGGAACGCCCCCGACTTCGCCTGCAGCGCATCGAGCGGGCGCTGTACGCCGTCGTAGACGGCCTCCAGCATGCCCGGGCCGAGCTCCACCGACAGCGGAGCGCCCGTGGAGACCACCGGCATGCCGGGCCCGAGGCCTTCGGTCTCCTCATACACCTGTATCGACGCGCGGTCGCCCCGCATCTCGATGATCTCGCCCATGAGACCCTGCTCGCCCACGCGCACCAGGTCGTACATCCTGGCGTGCTCTAGGCCTGTGGCCACCACGAGCGGTCCGGCGACCTTCCTGATCGTGCCCTGGTCCATCTAGCTGTCCTCTTCTCCTGAAGCGACCGAGATGCCGAGGGCACGCTCGATCGCCTTGTTCAACTTCGCGGCGCCAACACCACCGGCGCTGCCCGCGGCGGGGATCACCGTGACCGCCGGAACCGGACGGTCCACGCCCTCGGCCACCAAATCGGCTATCGCCGCATAAACGGGCTCGGTCACGAACACCGCGCCGTGATCACCATCGGTGAGCTCGCTCCACACGTCACGCGCCGCCTCCGGGTGCTCCACCACGCGCACGTCGAAGCCGAGCGGGCGGAACCCCGCCACGCTCGTGGCATCACCGATCACCGCGATGAGCAGCTTCTCACTCACAGCAGCCCCCGCAGCCGTTCACGCACGGCCTCACGATCCAGGCCCACCAGCCGGCCAACGAGCACCGTGCGGAGCGCCACCACCTCGCCCTCGCGCGCGAGCACGTACGCCAGCACCGGCTCCGCACCGCTGGGCGCCATGCGCGCCGAGGCCATCCTCTGCGCCTCGAGCGCACCGGCCACCAGGTCGTAGCGGTCCAGATCGAGCAGGTCGCGGATCTCCAGACCCGCCACCGCACGCGCGCCGATGATCGCCTCGGCAAGCTCCTCGGCATCCATACGGCCCACCTCGGCCGCAAGGTCGCGCAGGCGCTTCGTACCGCCATCGATCAGTGCAGCGCGGACCGCCGCGGCCGGCAGGCGCTTCGCGTTGGCGCGCAGCAGCACGCGGATGGTGGCCAGATCGATGCGCAGCGTTATCAGTTCACGCAGGAACACCACGCGCGAACGCTTGGCCTCACCGGCCAGCGCCTCGAAGAGCGCATGATCGACCTCGGCCTCCAGGTCGGCGAGCAGCGGCTGCTCCTCGGCCTCATCCCACGCGGTAAGGATCGCGGCCATCTCTCCGGGCAGCCCCTCGCCTGCGCCCGAGAACGCCGAGGGCTCCACCGTGCCGAGCGCGCTCAGCGCCGGTGACCCCACTCCGAGGACGCGTGTCTTGAGCGCCGCGCGCAGATTCCGGTAGTCGTACGGGAGCCTGAAGAAGCGCACCACCGCCTCGGGCAGGCCCGCCTCAAGCAAGAACTCGCCGTACAGGTCGCCGAGTGACGCGTCGAGCGCACGCTCCACGTCTTCGGCCGTCTGTGCGTGCTCGAGATACCTGCCGAAGGCGGTCTCGGAAAGCACGCGACGCTGCTCGGCGAAGTCGGGGGCGTCGATCAGGCGCTCGAACACCGACCGCGACAGCAGCTTCGCCTGCAGCACGCGGACGCGCCCCACGGCGAAGCCGTACTTGATGTCATCGCGTGTCGAGGTGAGACCGGCCACCCGCCTACCCCTCCTCCGGGAAGAGCGCTCGCACGGCCAGCGGCAGGAGCCTGTCGTGCCGCTCGGCCACATACGCCGCCGGCGAGACTTCCACGCGCACCCCGTCGCCTTCGACGCGCGCCCCGCGAGCGAGCCCCGCGGCCTCTCCGGCGACCGTCACGGGCGCGCCAGCCGCCGCCAGGCGCTCGCCGAGCGACGCCAGCTTCTCGCTATCAGCAGGCGCTACGCGCACGACCTGCCCGGAGACCGCGACCCGGACGACCTCGCGAGCGATGAACGCCGCGTATTCGTCGTCGGGCAGCGACTCGAGCCTGGCACGTGCCTCATCCAGAACGTGCTCCGCGAGCTCCTTCTTGGCGCCCAGCAGACCGTCGCGCGCGGCAAGGCGGG
>CAZSUO010000175.1:0-3595 GCA_964610065.1 uncultured Coriobacteriaceae bacterium
TCGATCTCTCGATCACGTACGGTGAGATCGTCTGTGTCATGGGCCCGTCAGGCTCGGGCAAGTCGACGCTGCTCAACATAGTCGGCGGCCTCGATCGCCCCACGTCCGGGAGCGTGCTCGTCGCGGGTTCCGACCTGGCGGCCATGGATGACGAGCAGCTTGCCGTCTATCGGCGTCGGCAGGTGGGCTTCGTCTTCCAGTCGTTCAACCTGATCGGAACGATGACGGCCCGCCGCAACGTGGAACTGCCGCTGCTCTTCTCCGGAGAACCCGAGGAGCAGCGCACGGCGCGCGCTGCGGCCGCCCTCGAAGCGGTCGGCCTCGGCCATCGCATCGATCACAGGCCCACGGAGCTCTCCGGTGGCGAACAGCAGCGCGTCGCGATCGCCCGCGCCTCGGTGAACGAGCCCGCGATCATGCTCGCCGACGAACCCACGGGCAACCTCGATACAAACACGGGGCGTGAGATCCTCGCACTGATCAAGGCGATGAACGCCGAGGGCCGAACCTTCCTCATCACCACTCATGACCGCGCCGTGGCTGAAGCGGTCGCACATCGTATCGTCACCATCGTCGACGGCGCCGTTGCGCGCATCGAACAAGGAGGAAGCTCGTGAAGCATGCGTGCGTGACCCGACTCCTGACCGCGGCAACACTCGCGGTCACTCTGGCACTCCCCGCCGGCGCTCACGCGGACGTGGCCACTGAGACACCGCTGCCGAGTCTGGCGCTGCCCGGTGCCGGAGACCCGTCCCCGGTGGACACGCCCGCACAGGCTACTCCGGCACCTGTGATCGTCGTGACCTCCTACACCACCTCACTCGACCGCATCACTCCCGGCGCCCCCTTCGACCTGACGCTTACCGTGTTCAACGCCACGTCCCGTCGGGCGGACAACGTCGTCGTTGTGCTCGGCGCCACAGGCGGCACGGGGGCCGATGCCGCGGCGGGTGCCGGACTGACGGGTGGCCTCACCGTGTTGGAAACCGGCAATGCGAAGTACCTCGGAAGCATGAAGGGTCAACGCGAGGAGAGTGTCGCCTTCCGCGTCATCACAGGTCCTGGCACGACGCCCGGGACGATCACCGTGCCGGTCACGGTGAGCTTCGAGCACGCCGGCGTGCGACAGGAGGTCACCTACACGGTCGGTCTCCTGGTCGAGCGCTCTGCCGCCATCACCCTTGTTTCCGCCGAGGTCCCGGAGACCGCCATCGTTGGTGAGCCGCTCGCAGTGAGCTTCGAAGTCGCCAACGCCAGCGCGTTCGCGCTCAGCGGAGTCAGCCTCAGCGTGGAGGCCAGCGGCGCGGTGGTCACAGAGGGCTCACTCTTCCTCGGCTCGATCGATGCGGCCACCACCGAGATCATCGATGCGACCGTGACGCCGCAGAAGCCCGGCGCACTGGAAGTCGCCGTCGTGCTCACCTACCGCGACGACTTCGGCCGCGAGCAGAGCTTCCGCGAAGCCCGCACTATCACAGTCGAGGATATGCCCGAGGCAGGCCCCGACGATGTACCGGCAGACGAGGGCGCTGACGACGAGGACAGCAACTGGTTCGTACGGTTCTTCAAGGCGCTCTTCGGCCTGGGCGAGTGAGCATGCGCTTCCGCGACCTTGCATTCCTGGTCGTCTCGAACCTGCAGCGCATGAAGCTGCGGCTCGCGCTGACGTCGCTGGGAGTCGTGATCGGTACGTCGGCGATCGTGCTCATGGTCTCGCTCGGCATCGGCCTGCAGTCGAACCTCACGTCGTCGCTGGGTGACCTGGGCGCGGCTACACACATCACGGTGATGCCCGGCGGCATGGAGTCGGGGATGCCCGATGATGGCCAGCTCACCGACGCGGCGCTCGATGGCTTCGCCCAGATCGAACATGTCGAGGCTGTGATGCCGATGAGCTACGTGATGAGCGCGCAGGGTGCACGTTACAAGCGCTACGAAACGTACCCCAACCTCATGGGCGTGCCGATGGACGCGTTCGAGGCGTTCGGCTATGAGCTCGAGGCGGGGCGTCTGCCCCGCACCGATAGTGAGATCCTGCTCGGAGCCGCCGTGCCCACCTCGTTCGCTTCCGGCAGCCCCGACATCCAGGCGGGACCATCGGCCCGGCTGAAGCTCGATCTGCTTGGCAAGCGCATAGACCTCACGCTGGTGACATGGCCGAGCGAGGAAGAGATGCAGAAGGACCCCATGGCGCAGGGCACGGAACGCAAGCAGCGCATGACCGTGGTGGGGATCCTCGCTCCCACCGACATGCAGACCGATCAGACGTCGTTCGTCACCATGGACGCCGCCCGCACCATGAACGGCGCCACGCGACGGAACGTCCCGTACGAGAACGTCGTCGTGAAGGCCGACTCGACGCGCAATGTGACAGCGATCGAGGACGAGATCTCCGGCCAGGGCTTCTTCACGTTCTCGTCGCAGTCGATGCTCAAGGAGCTCAACACGGTCTTCCTGATCATCCAGGGGGTCCTCGGTGCGCTCGGGGCCATCGCGATGCTGGTGGCCGCACTCGGTATCGCGAACACCATGACGATGTCGATCTACGAGCGCACCCGGGAGATCGGGATCATGAAGGCCGTTGGGGCCTCGAACCGGCAGATCAAACGGGTGTTCCTGGGCGAGGCGGCCATCATCGGTGTGCTGGGCGGCATCGGCGGCCTGACGTTCTCATGGGCTGGCGCCGCGCTCGCGAACCTGTTCGTCCAGAGCCTGATCGCGTCGCAGGCGGGCTCCTCCGGCGGCGTGATGCCGGAAACCACGGCGTTCTTCCAGATCCCGGTGTGGCTCGCCCTGTTCGCCATGGTCTTTGCCAGCGGCATCGGACTGCTTGCCGGCGTCCTGCCGGCGGTCCGAGCCGCCAACCTCGACCCGCTCACAGCCCTTCGACACGAGTGATGGAGAAGACAATGCGCCCGATGTTCACGATGCTGACCGGACTCTTCCGCCCCGCCCGGGCCCTCGATGCTGTGGGCGCCGCGGCCAAGTGGGTGTGGATTCCGGTCGCGGTGCTGCTGGTCGTGTCCACCCTCATCAAGACCGGCGTTGCCGCACCCCTCCAGGCCGGAGCGATCCAGGAACAGGCCGACGCAGTCATGGCCAGGCAGATCGAGACCATGCCCGAGGAGGACCGCCGCGCCTACGAGGAGAGCATGGCGGAGATGGAGGCGAGCGGCGACGTGATGGTGGACACGGGCGACGGGGGCGCCATGGCCATCGTCTCGACCGCCTCGATGGTCTTCGGCGCCGTAGGTGCGCTGATGGCGCTCATCTACATCGCCGGATTCTTCTTCATCACCGCCAAGACGCAGGCGAATCCGGTGGGCTTCCCCGCGCTCCTGACCGCCGCGTCACTCTCGCTTCTCCCCCATGCGATCAGGAACGTCGTTCAGGCAGCGTACATGGCAGGCAGCGGGAGCTGGATCCAGCACAACGGACTCGGCGCGTTGGTAGCACCGGCAGACTACACGCAGGCACCGGGAGTGGCCTACGCGATCCTCTCGCAGATCGACATCTGGACGGTGTGGGGACTCGCTCTGCTCTTCGGCGCGCTACTCTCGAAGGCCGTCGGATTCGACAAGAAGCGGGCGACGTC
>CAZSUO010000176.1:0-3577 GCA_964610065.1 uncultured Coriobacteriaceae bacterium
CGCCCTCGCTCCCCTGCTCGAACTCGATGCCGGCGTAGAGGTCCTCGGTGTTCTCACGCACGATGACGAGATCGATGTCGTCGTAGCGGGCGCCGTTGCCGGGGATGGAGAAGGCGGGCCGCAGGCACGCATAGAGGTCGAGCTCCTTGCGGATCGATACGTTCACGCTGCGGAAGCCGGTCCCCACCGGCGTGGTGATCGGGCCTTTGATAGCGACCTTGTTCTTACGGATGGAGTCGAGCACGTGCTCGGGAAGCGGCGTGCCGTACTTGTCCATCACGCCGGCGCCCGCCTCGGCGATTTCCCACTCGATGTCCACGCCCGTCGCTTCGACCACGCGCGTCATCGCGGTGGTCAGCTCAGGCCCGATGCCGTCGCCAGGGATGAGAGTAACCGTGTGCTTGGCCATACAGACATACCTCCAGTGTTCGCGGACGGCTCACGCGGCGCGCCCTCGGACGGGTGGATGTGGCGAGAAGCCGCCACATGCGTGCCCGGTGATTGTACGGCACACCGAAGCCGGGCGACCACCGCACGCTCGTCCGTTGCCGGACGTTTGGATTCTGGTGATACATCGGTATACTCTCGGTAAGTACATTCCTCTACGCTCGCGCGTGGAGGTGAGACGCATGCGAGGTGTGTTGGATATGCCCAAGAAGCTGGTCAAGCACGGGAACAGTCGAGCGATCGTGATCGACAAGGCTATCCTCGAACTGCTCAGGATCGACGACGACACCGATCTGGACCTATCCACCGATGGACGATCCCTCGTGATCACGCCGACGGGCGAGCCCGACGAGCGCCGGACACGGATCAGGGCCCTTTCCGAGCGGCTGATGGACGAGAACGAGGATCTTCTCCGCAGGCTGGCTCGATGAATGCGATTCCCCGTTTCCTGAGCGTGCAGGAGATCCTCGAGCTCCACGAACGACTTGTGGAGCGCTTTGGCGGGAGTCACGGCCTCCGCGACCTCGGGATGCTGGAGTCCGCGGTTGCGATGCCTCAGGCAGGCTTTGGCGAAGCCTACCTGCACGAAGACATCTTCGAGATGGCTGCCGCGTATCTGTTCCACATCGTGATGAACCACCCCTTCATCGATGGGAACAAGCGGACTGGCACCCACTCTGCCCTGGTGTTCCTTGCGGACAACGGGTACGCAGTCACTCTGTCGCAAGATGAGAAGTACGACCTTGTGATAGGCGTATGCGAAGGCACCGTCACGAAGAAGGCACTGGCATCGGCGTTCCGCGAGAACGCTCAGGCGTTCGAGGAGTAAGCGCACCCTGCCGGTTACGACCGCACAGGTGACCCGTCTTCACGCCCTACGGCATGACCTCGAGCACGGAGGCGAACGACGGGCGATACGCGGCGAGGCGGCGATCGAACGAGAGTACGCGCGCCGTCCGGAGCACCTCGCATGATGCCAGAAGCGTGCAGTCGGCGAACCCGTAACCGATGTCCGAGTAGCGCTCATCGATCCTACGGGCTTCCTCGAGCAGACTGGTGTCGGCCGGGAAGATCTCGAAGCTCGTCGCCTGCAGACCAGCCCACAGGCGACGATGGTGATCGAGCCCATACCTGGTCCGAACAAAGCCGAGCGTCTCAGTCAGGATGGTGATCGGGATGATAGCTCGCTCGCCCGCGAGGGAGCTGATGGCGTGTGCAGCCTCAAGATGATGAGTCTCCCGTGCGTTGGCTGCAGCGACCAGGACGCTGGAATCAATCAGAGTCGACAAAGCCATGCTCTCTGTCCCACCCACCCCCGACGGCGTAGTACTCATCGAGCAACTCATCGATCCGCTCGGAATCGTTGGAGGGAGGGCCCCAGTCGTCGATGATGCCGATGATGGCGGTGTAGTCGTGTTTCGGCACCTGCTCGGTACGCGTCCGATACTCGGTGATCGCCTCACGGGCGATCTCGGCCATCGAGACGCCGCGCTTGTCTGCCTCATCGACGAGATACGCGTGCATCTCCGCCGGCAGATACATCATGGTCTTCTTCATGCTCATGGTAGGCCCAGCATCGCACCGTCACACATATATGTCAACCATATATGTCGCACTCTCGGTGTGGCCGAACATGCGTGATGCTCCTACAGCCACCCTAGCCCGCGAAGTGTGCCCGCGTGATAGGCGACCAGGCCGCCGAAGATGGCGACGGCCACCAGCGCCAGCGCGAGGATCGACCGTCTGTGGCGCCCGTGCCAGATCACGGTGCTCGCCACTGCCATCGCGCCGAACTTGACCGCGATAGCGTACAGCGGCCCCTGCTCGTTGGCTGCGGCAAGGACCGGATTCCCCTCGCGGGCGATGCCCAGCCCCAGCTCAGCAGCGGTGAAGAAGCCGTCGATGAGCGAAAGCACGTTGATCAGGACGATCGTGAAGACGACCAACCACGCATGGTCACGCATCGTGCCGAGCACCGGATACCGCTTCCGGCGGTCGAACCCATGCCGCCGATCGATGAAGCGATACCGGCGGTGATGGCGGCGCCTGGCGACCCGGCGCTCCACACCGTCCCATCCATTGATCTCGGGCTCAAGCACGTTCATCACCGTTCTTTGTTGGCGCTGGTGGGTGGTGAGATCAGGTCTCTCACTCGCTCAGCTCGAGGGCTTCGATCACGGTACTGGCAGGGCCGGTCGGAAGGAGGGCTACGCGTTCCATCCGCTCAGCTCGAGCGCGTCGATAGCCGCTACTGACTGGGCCGGCGGGCGGGAAGGCTAAGTGTCCCATTTGCGCAGCTCGGACACGTGCCTTCCCGCCCGCCGGCCCACCCATCAGTACCGGTTATCGAACACCCTCGGCGTCTTCTTCTCAGAGCGTGGCAGCTCGCCCACCGCCACCGCCATCGGCACGATCGTCAGCCCGATCCTGTCCTTGATCTTCTGCCGCACCGCCGCCTCCACGCCCTCGCGGGTCTTGCCCTCGAGCGCCTCGAAGAAGACGGTCATGACGTCCTTGCCCTCGAGGTGGTCGATCATGATCTGGAACTCACTTGAGGCGCCTTCCACCTCACGCAGGCACTCGTCGATCTGCGCGGGGAAGATGTTCACACCCTTGACCTTCACCATGTCGTCAGTCCGGCCGAGGATGGTGTCGATGCGCGGGTAGGGCGAGCCGCATGCGCACTCGCCGGGCACGAATCGCGTGAGATCGTGTGTGCGGTACCGGATGAGCGGCGCCCCCTGCTTACGGAGCGTCGTGATGACGAGCTCGCCGATCTCACCCTCGGGCACCTGCTCGCCGGTGTTCCGGTCGACGATCTCGAAGTACACGTAGTCGTCCCAGTAGTGCATGCCGCACTCGTGGTCGCAGCTGATGCCGATGCCCGGTCCGTAGATCTCGGTAAGGCCGTAGATGTCGTACAGGGTCACGCCGAGTTCGTCGGCGATGCGCCGGCGCATCTTCTCGCCCCAGCGCTCGGAGCCGATGATGCCCTTGCGCAGATGGATCCTGTCCCCCACGCCGCGCTTCTCGATCTCTTCGGCGAGGAGCAACGCGTACGACGAGGTGGCACAGAGCACCGTGCTCTTGAGGTCGATCATCATCTGGATCTGCTTGTCGGTGTTGCCCG
>CAZSUO010000177.1:0-3524 GCA_964610065.1 uncultured Coriobacteriaceae bacterium
TGCCCGAGTGGATGTTGCCCCGCTCGTCGGGGTCGGCGATCGCCTCGAGCGCGGCTAGTGAACCCACATCGGACCACTCGAGATCCGCGGGGACCACCGCCACCGCCGCGGACACCTCGAGGACGGCCTTGTCGAAGGGGACCGAAGGCAGTTCGAAGAACTTCGCGCGGGCATCGCCGGCTGTCCACGCCGAGGGCTCAAGCGCGGCCACCTCCCGGGCGACGCGCGCGATGTCCGCCGAGCGGACGCTCTCGGGGGTCGCTGCCCGTGTCCCCGCGGCTTCCAGCTCCGCGAGCACCGTTGTGGCGCGGGCGACGAGCATGCCCGAGTTCCACAGGTAACCGCCCTCGGTGAGGAGCCGCTCAGCCGTGGGCTGGTCGGGCTTCTCGATGAAGGCCGATACCTCATGGCCGGTGGTCTCGCCCTCAGAGATCCCCGGGATCGCGCCGCCCATGCGGATGTAGCCATAGCCAGTCTCAGGGCGCGTCGGCTCCAGGCCGAGCGTCACGAGCCGGCCGGTCTCCGCGAGGGCCGCGGCGACACGCATCGTCCGCTCCCACCGCTCGCCATCCTCGAGCACGTGGTCCGAGGGAAGCACCACCAGGATCGCGTCGGGGTCGAGGCGCTCGAGGTGGGCGGCCGCAAGCGCGATCGCGGCAGCCGTGTTGCGCGGGGTGGGCTCGGCGAGGTACTCGATCGCACAGCCCTCGAGCAGTGGCTGCGCCGTGAGGTGGTTGTGCAGCTCGTCGAGGAGCCGTTCATTGGTGAGCACATGGATACCGTCTGTCGCGACAAGCGGCCGCACCCGCGCCACCGCCTGCGTGATGAGACTGACGCCCCCGAACATCGTCACGAACTGCTTCGGCGACAACTCCCGCGACAGCGGCCAGAACCGGGTACCGCTTCCACCGGCCAGGATCATCGCGTGGAGATGAGGGATGCGCGCGTTTCGGGTCACGGTTCCTCCGCGTGTTCAGGTGCGTGGAACAGCAGTATAACGCGAGTAGGGAGACTGCTCGCGCCGTAGCCGCCCTGCTTGTGGTGGGCATCCGCGCGCCGATGCGAGACAATGACCCCACTCGCACCCGCCTGTCCCCGACGGAGGAGGAAGCATGGCAACCGATATCCGCTTCGGCACCGACGGCTGGCGTGCCGTGATCGGCGCCGACTTCACGTATGACAACCTGCGCCGCGTGGCCGACGCCGCCGCACGCGTGATCGCTGTGAGCAACCCGGGTGGGCTCGTGCTCGTCGGCTACGACACGCGCTTCGAGGCGGGCAGCTTCGCTCGCGCCGCCGCCGAGGTGCTCGCCGCGCGCGGTCTGCGCGTGCGGCTCTCGGACCGCTACCTGCCCACGCCGGCGCTCTGCTGGGCGGTCGCCCGCGACCCCGAGGCGATCGCCGGCGTGATGCTTACCGCAAGCCACAATCCCGCCCCGTACCTCGGCTTCAAGCTCCGCATGGCCGATGGCGGCGCGAGCCCCAAGAGCTTCACCGACCGTGTGGAGGCCGAGCTGGCCGCCGAGGCGCCCGGCTCCGATGCCGACGCCGCCGCAGGCGTGGAGACCGCCGACCTCGTGGGCCCGTATCTCGAGGCGCTGCGCGCGATGGTCGACCCCGATCTCATCGCGAAGGCAAAGCTCCGCGTGGTCGTCGATCCGCTCTATGGCGCCGGGCAGACCTACCTGGCCGAGACGCTCCGATCCTTTGGCGTTGATGTCACGGAGCTCCACGCCGAGCGCAATCCCGGTTTCGGCGGTCTGCATCCCGAGCCGATCCCGCCGCACATCGCCGAGGCGCAGGCGTACGTGCGCGAGCACCGACTCGACGCCGCGTTCGTCACCGACGGCGACGCCGACCGTATCGGCGCAGCCGACAGCAACGGCGTGTTCGTGAACCCGCATCGCATCATCGCGCTCGTTGCGCGCCACCTTGTGGAGGACCGCGGCATGAGCGGCCGCATCGTCAAGACGCTCTCCACGAGCGTGCTCGTCGACCGCCTGGCGGCACACCTCGGCAGTGAGGTCACCACCACTCCGGTCGGCTTCAAGTGGATCTACGAGGAGATGCTCAAGGGCGATGTGCTCATCGGCGGCGAGGAGAGCGGTGGTATCGGCATCCCTGCGCACGTACGTGAGCGTGACGGGCTCCTGATGGCGCTCCTGCTTGCCGAGATGATGGGCCAGCGGGGGATGGGCCTCGGAGAGCTCGTGGCGGACCTGCTCGCCCTCGTGGGCACGATGGAGTACGGCCGTGCCGACCTCACGCTCGACCCCGCGGTCATGGACCGCTTCCGCGCGGCGATGCCTACGCTCGCGCCATCGGTGCTCGCCGGCCTCGAGGTCCGTGAGATCATCCGCGCCGACGGTATCAAGTTCCTGCTGCCCGATGACGCCTGGCTGCTGTTGCGCACGTCGGGCACCGAGCCGCTGGTTCGCGTCTACGCCGAGGCGGCCGACTTCGCGCAGGTCGACGCGCTGCTGGCCGCTGGCCGCATGCTCGTCGACGGCGTGTAGCGCCAGCGAGGACGGGACGCGCATGCGCATAGCGATGCTCAACAAGTACTACCCGCCGCACCTCGGCGGGATCGAGTACCACATGCGCGACCTCGCCACCGCGCTCTCGGCGCGCGGTCACGGCGTCCATGCGATCGTCGCCAACGAGAGCCGTGAGTCCGCCTTCGAGACGCTTGACGGCGTCGCCGTCACGCGGCTGCCGAGGCTGTTCGCGTACGCATCCACGCCGGTCGCGCCCGGCATGAAGCGGGCGATCGCCGACGAGGCCGCGCGCCCCGACCGTCCCGACGTCTTCCATCTCCACTTCCCGTACCCGTGGGGCGAGGTCTCGTGGCTCGCGGCGCGCGGTGGCAGGGGAGCGCTCTCGGGGTGGCGCGCCCGGTACGATGTCCCCTCCGTGCTCACCTATCACAGCGACATCGTGCGGCAGAAGCTGCTCGGCGCCGCCTACGCGCCGGTGCTGCGCCGCGTGCTCGATCATGTGGACCTCATCATCGCATCCTCCCCTGACATGGTTGAGCACAGCGAGCATCTCTCGCGCGTAGCCGACAAGTGCCGCGTGGTGCCCTTCGGCATCCACGTCGAACGCTTCGCCGCCACACCTGAGCGCACGGCCCGTGCCCGCGAGTTGCGCGAGCACCAGACGCCTTCGCGGGGGGAGCGGCCGGTCGCGCTCTTCGTGGGACGCCTCATCTACTACAAAGGCGCCGACGTGCTCGTGCGCGCGATGGCCGAGGTCGACGCTGACCTCGTGATCATCGGCCGCGGGCCTCTGCGCCCGGAGCTCGACGCCCTCATCGAAAGCCTCGGCATCGCGGACCGTGTGACCTTCGTGGAGCACGCCGACGACGCCGACCTTGCCGCCTGGTACCACGCTGCCGACGTGTTCTGTCTGCCGAGCGTCGCCCGCTCCGAGGCGTTCGGCCTGGTGCAGCTTGAGGCGCACGCCGCAGGCACACCGGTGGTCTCCACGCGGCTCACCACAGGCGTGCCCTGGGTGAACCCCGA
>CAZSUO010000178.1:0-3479 GCA_964610065.1 uncultured Coriobacteriaceae bacterium
GGTGACCCGATACAACTGCAGCATGGGCTTGAGAATGGAACAGCTAGGCATGCCCTTGAAGGTGCCTGTGTCGCCAATCCAGATGCCGTTGTCATGCAGCTCGGCAAGGAGACGCTCACCTACGAGCGGCTGTTCAACGAGCACGCCGGCTTCACCAACGCCGACGATCGGCTGCCGAAGTTCTTCCTCGAGGAGCCGCTTGCGCCGCACGACGCGGTGTTCACGGTGACCGATGAGGAGCTCGACAGCGTGCACAGCTTCGTTCCCGAGGTAGCGGCACAGCTCGGCATCAAGTAAGCGTACCTATGGATGCGTTCCGCAGCGCCGCCAGCATGCGGCGCTGCGGGCGCGTCTGGACCGGCCGGAGGTGGCTATGCAGGTCGATGTGGTGCTCTTCGCGCACTTCTCGGGATTCCAGCCCGACGGCAAAGGCGGGCGGCATGCGCGTACCTTCGAGTTGGCCGAGGGCACGACCATTGCCGATGTGATCGCGATGATCGGGCTGCCAGACGAGCCGCGGGTCATCTTCGTGAACAGCAGGCACGCACCCGAGGAGCGGGAGCTCCACCACGGCGATAGGCTCGCAATATTCCCACCGGTGGCAGGAGGCTGACATGATCGCGCCCGACACGCTCGACTTGCATCCACACCGCCCGGACGAGGTCTCCGTACCGGTCCCGGACACCGCACTCGACCCCGAGTTGCGCGCACGGCTGCGCGGCTGCACCGTGGCTATCATCGGCTGCGGTGGTCTCGGCAGCAATGTCGCCGAGATGCTCGTGCGCTCCGGCGTAGGGCGCCTCACACTCGTGGACTTCGATGTCGTGGATGAGCGCAATCTCAACCGGCAGTTCTTCTTCCGCGACCAGATCGGCATGCCCAAAGTGATCGCACTCGCCGAGAACCTCCAGCGCATCCGTTCGGATGTGCGCCTCGATCTGCTGCAGGACCGCGTGACGCCTGAGAACCTGCTCGGCGTGGTGCGCGGCGCATGCGCTATCGTCGAGGCCGTGGACGACGCGGGTGCCAAGGCGATGATCGTGAACACGTGTCTCGCCGAAGTGCCGAGCGTGCCGCTGGTCACCGCCTCGGGGCTTGCCGGCTACGGCTCCACTAACGCCATCGTCACCGAACGCATGGCCGAGAACCTGTACGTTGTGGGCGACCTCACCAGCGACGTCCGCGACGGCCACCCGCTGTTCGCCTCGCGCGTGATGGCCGCTGCCGCTGCGCAGGCGCACGCGGTGGTGCGCGTGCTGCTCGGCTACCCGGAGCCGTGAGGGGCCGCGCTCACGCACGCGGGGCCGCTCGTGCTACCGTGCGGGCATGACCACCACACACCGATATGCCGCCACCTGCCCTAAGGGCGTCGAGCACCTGCTCGCGCTCGAACTCGGCGCGCTCGGCGCCGCCGAAGTGCGCGAGACGCGTGCGGCGGTCACCTTTGCCGGACCGCTCGAGACCGGTTACCGCGCCTGCTTGTGGTCGCGGCTCGCGAGTCGCGTGCTGCTGACGCTCGGTGAGTTCCCGTCGGCCACCGCCGACGAGTTGTACGCGGGCATGGTGGCGCTCCCATGGGAGGAGCACGTCCCCGCCGAGGGGACGCTCGCGATCGACGTGGTGGGCACCACGACCGGCCTCACGCACACGAGATTCACCGCTCAGAAGGCGAAGGACGCCGTGGTGGACCGCATCCGCGAACACTCGGGCACGCGGCCTTCGGTGGAGCTCGAGCGTCCGCACGTACGGCTCAACATCCGACTCCACCAGGAGCGCGCCACGGTCTCGCTCGACCTTTCCGGCGAACCGCTGCATCAGCGCGGGTACCGGACGCCGGGCGAACAGGCCGAGGCGCCGCTCAAGGAGAATCTCGCCGCCGCGGTGCTCGTGCGCGCGGGTTGGCCCGGGATCGCTGCTGACGGCGGAACGCTCGTGGACCCGATGTGCGGGTCCGGCACGCTCTTGATCGAGGGCGCGATGATGGCTGCCGACCAGGCTCCCGGGCTGCTGCGCGAGTACTGGGGCTTCGCGGGTTGGCTCGGCCACGATGAGGACGTCTGGCATGCGCTCCTGGATGAGGCCGACGAGCGTGCCGAGGCGGGTCGCGAGCGGTTGCCGGTGATCGCCGGGAGCGATCGTGACGTTGCCGCCATCGGGATCGCCCGCGCGTGCGCGAAGCGCGCGGGCTTCGGCGCCGCCATCGCGCTTACGGCGGGCGAGCTTGACGCGCTGACTGCTCCGGAGGGCGCCACCCCGGGCCTTGTGGTCACCAATCCGCCCTACGGCGTACGCCTCGGTGAGGCCGAGGCGCTCGTGCCGCTCTACGCCGAGCTGGGCGAGCGCTTGCTTGCGGAGTTCGGTGGCTGGCAGGCGGCGGTCCTCACCAATGACGACACGCTCGCCCGGGCCACCGGTCTGCGCAGCCACGCCGCGCACACGCTCTACAACGGCGCCATCGAGACGAAGCTCTATCGCTTCGAGATCTCCTCGAGTGCGGTGCGCGCCGAGGTCCGGCAGGCGCCGCAGGGCCGCTCACAGGGCGCCGAGATGTTCGCCAACCGCCTCCGCAAGAACGCACGTCACCTCGGCAAGTGGGCGCGGCGCGAAGCGGTCACCTGCTACCGCGTCTACGACGCCGATCTGCCCGAGTACGCTGTCGCCGTCGACCTCTACCAGGGCGCCGGCTCCGACGAGGGGCGCCGCTTCGCGCACGTGGCCGAGTACGCTCCGCCGCCGAGCGTGGATGCGGAACTCGCGCAGACGCGCCTCGTCGAGGCCGTGGAAGTCGTGGCCGACGTGCTCGAGATCGCGCCTGCCGATGTGGCGCTCAAGGTGCGCAAGCGGCAGCGGGGGAGCGCGCAGTACGAGCGGCAGGCCGAGCGGGGCCAGTGGGTGGAGGTGGCCGAGAGCGGTCTGCGCTTCCTGGTCAACCTCCACGACTACCTCGACACGGGCCTCTTCCTCGATCACAGGCCGGTGCGTGCGATGGTGCGCGAGCTGGCGGCGGGGCAGCGCGTGTGCAACCTGTTCGCGTACACGGGGGCCGCGAGCGCGTACGCGCTTGCGGGCGGTGCGAAGTACGTGGCCACCGTGGACCTCTCGGCCACGTATCTTGACTGGGCCAGGCGCAATACCGCGCTCAACGGCTACCCCGACGGCCCCACGAACCGCTTCTTCCGCTCCGACGTGCTGCGCTGGCTTGCCGACGAGCGCCGCCGCATCGAGGAGGGCCGCGCCCGGCGCTACGGACTCGTGTTCTGCGATCCGCCGACGTTCTCATCCAGCAAGTCGATGGGGGAGCGCACGTTCGACGTGCAGCGTGACCACGTGGCGCTCATCACCGATGCCGCCGCGCTGCTCGAGCCCGACGGCGTGCTCGTCTTCTCCACCAACCTGCGTACGTTCAAGCTTGATGAGGCCGCGCTCGGCGACCTCGTGATCGAGGAGGGTCCCGCCGGGCTCGTCGCGCGGCTGGGCCC
>CAZSUO010000179.1:0-3475 GCA_964610065.1 uncultured Coriobacteriaceae bacterium
TCCGCCGGGACGGCCATGCCTCGCCACCCTTCGGTGCCGAGGCATGGCCTTCGCTTAGCGACAGGTTCCGGCCGGCCGCATAGCCGCCGATCCGTTATGCGCCCCTAAACATAGACGTCAGGTCAGCGTTTGGCGAATCTCCGTGATTATCACCAATCCGACGGACCCGGACCGACTGTCGCCGCGTTCTGCGTGTTGCCGCGCACGCTGGATGATGGAATCGCGACCCGGCTGATTGATGGACATCGCGAGGGTGGAGCGGCTGGATCAGGCGCGGTGATGTGGTTCTGCTCACACGCCCAAGACGCCGATGACGTGGGCGACGACGTCGCGCTCGACGAGCCTGCGCTTGCGGCGGGCGGACTCGCGGAGGGCAGCGGTGGCGACGCGGTCGATGTCGCGGAGACTGCCGAGGGCGGCCTCGTGGATCATGGCGATGGCATCGGAGGTGAAGAGTTCGCGGTCGCAGCCGGCGGCCTTGAGACGGAAGCCAACGTAGTCGGCGGTATCGTCCGGGACAAGCGGGTCGATGGAGAGGCGGTAGTGGATGCGCGAGTGCAGGCTGCGGTTTCGCCGGAGCGCCATGCGATCGCCGAGTTCAGGAAGGCCGACGAGCACGAGCGAGAGCAGCGCCCGGCTGTCCCACTCGTAGTTGAGCAGGATGTGCAGGTGATCGAGTGTGTCCTGGTGCAGTAGGTGCGCCTCGTCGAGCAGGAAGATCGGGTGGAGGTTATCGCGGCCCAGGTCCTCGACGTGGGAGCTGACAGCGAAGAAGAGCGCGGCGGCGGTCGCCGAGGGCGAGAGCCCGAGCGCGAGGCAGAGATGGCGGTAGAAGTCGCGGCGACCGAGGGTGGCGTTGTGATAGTAGGTCAGCCGGAAGGACCCCTGGGGCAAGCGGTGCCGCAGGGCGCGCAGCACGCAGGTCTTGCCGACGCCGGGCTCGCCAGTGAGCACGACCGAAGCACGCTCGCCGAGCGCCTCGATGAGCTCGTCGACGACGGCCTTCTTCGAGGGTGGCATCCACAGGTCGGTGTCGGCGATCTCCTTGGTGAAGGGCGCCGCCTTGAGGCCGAAGTGGACCAGATGCTTGGAGGTCACCATGGGGCGTCCTCCTCGGCGTCGACGGGCAGACGGCCGCTGATCTGGTCGAGCAGCGTCTGAGCCGGATTGAAGCCGGTCGGCGCGCCGGGGGTGCCCTCGCCCTCATCGCTGCGCCGCGGAGGGCGCTTGAGGCTGGCGTTGGCGACCGGGTCGACGGGGTGAAGCTCGAAGCGCTTGTCGCCGAGCTCGACCACCGGCGCGGGCGGCTCATCGAGCATGCAGTAGGCGACGGTGACGATGCGGCCGGCGAGAAAGCCCTGGTCGAGCTGGAAGTCGCGCCCAGCGACCGAGAGGGTGTTGTCGCGGCGGACGCGGCGGCGCTCGCGCACGGTCAGGGCGTAGCGGATGTGGTCGTCATCGAGGTGGTCGACGGGGCGCTGGCCGTCGGCGGCCGCCCAGACCTCGGCCGGAGTGCGACCGAGCAGCCCTGCGTGTGCGGCGCGGTGATAGTGCAGGTCGAGCCAGGCCCAGAGCCGGACGTTGACGTCGTGGTGCGAGGCGAGCCCGCCGCAAAAATCGAGGCACTGCTCCCGCAGCGTACGCCAGAAGCGCTCCATCTTGCCGCGGGCCTCGGGGTCGTAGGGTGCAGCGTGCAGCAGGGTGATGGCGAGCCGCTCGCAGCCGATGCGCAGGATGTTGCCGCTGTAGGTGGAGCCGTTATCGAGGTAGAGGACATCGGGACCACCGTGCTTGCGCAGCGCCCGGACCATCAGGTGCAGCATGTCGACCTCACGCTCGGTCGGCAGCGCCTCGAGCGCGAGCACGTAGCGGGAGGCGTCGTCGAGGATGGCGTGGATGCGGACCGGCTTCTTCTCCTTGCCGACGTGCAGCTTCGGTCCGTAGCAGACGTCAGCGTGCCAGAGCGCGCCCGGCTGCTCGGCCTGCCAGCGAAGGCGGGTCTTGGGGCTGGCGCCGTCGCGAAGCGGGATGCGGTCCAGGCCATGCTCGACGTAGAGGCGGCGCACCGTCGCTGCCGAGACCGCCCCGCGCTCCAGGCGCCCCTCGGCGACCAGGGTGCGAAGGATGAGCGGCACCGAGGCGGAGCGGTGCTCGGCCCGGATGTCGAGCAGGAGCTTGCGTTGCTCGTCGGTCAGCTCGCGGGCGTGACCCCGGTCGCTGCGCGTGCCCGGCCGCAGCGCCTCGAGGCCGCCGCGTCGGTATCGGTAGTACCACCTCTCCAGGGTCGGCACCGAGTAGCTTCGGCCGAGCTTGCTGCCCGGTGCGCGGTAGCGTCTCTTGGCGAGCTGGCGAAGCTCGTGGCGCAGCTCGCCGCGGTCGAGCTCGCGCCGGGTGAGTGCCCCCACGATCTCGCTGCGAAACAGCGCGACAGCCTCGGCGTGGTCCTTCGGTTTCAGGGTCTCCATCGGTTCTCCTTTTCAGGGTCCGACGGAGGTGATGCCCCAAGCGCCCGCACCTGCGGAGTGATCGTCGGTGGTGGGGCGCCGAGGCGCGAGCGCTCACATGGCGATGGCCCTCCCGACGCTGAGCGCCCCGTGCCAGACCTGATGGCCTTGAGGCAGGGCGCGATCGGCAGGCGCGGCGAGGGCAGCCAGCGTCATCGCGGCCCGCGCCGCCACTTGTCGTGGCGACCACTCGCGTGGACAGCGGCGAACCAGCGCGAAGAGCCGGCGGTCACGGACGGCGCGAGCCCAGCGCCGCAGCGTGGCCCAGCCGGCGGCCGCTGTCGCCCCGACCTGCGCCCAGGGGCTGACCTGGCTCCGCACCTTGGCCGCCGACTGCTTGGTCACCCCGAAGAGCCACAGCGCCCAGGCAATCGCCGGCCCCGAGAAGAGCCAGCCGGGCACCAGATCGCTCGGCCCCACCACAATGACCGCGCCGCACCCGAGGCAGCGGTACCGGCGCAGCAGTACACTTGCCTCGACTGGGCGCTGGTCGGGACCGACGGGACCTCGCACCTGCCGCCCGCGGACGCCATGCCCGTGGAGCATCAGCGCCGCTCCCTCGGGACGGCTCGCCGCGCCACAGCAGGGGCAACGACCAGGCCGCGCCGCCTCGACCGACGGCGGCCGCGCAACCCAGTCCTTGATCTCCAGCGTAGAGTGAACAAACCTGTTGTCGCTCCGTACTCCATTCACAGTGGCACGGAGCACGGCGCGGAGGATGTGCCACCATCCTCCGCGCCACCTTATCTATCCCCGAATACGAACTCGCCCTGCTCCGCCTCCTCGGCGACGGGGCTACATCATTCAGGCTGAAACCGGAAGATCAGACCGCGATGGCCAATTGCCCCCGCCGGGGCCCTTCGCCATCACGCTGTCTGCGCAGGAGCGCCCCTCTGGCAGTCATCCGGCGAGCGCGGCAACACTCGGGGCTCATGCCCGCGAGTCGTGCCTCGATCCGCCTCTTCTCGCCG
>CAZSUO010000180.1:0-3459 GCA_964610065.1 uncultured Coriobacteriaceae bacterium
CCCGGGGGCGTTGTCGGTCTGGCAGTAGGTCAGGCCGGCAAGCGCCGCAGCAGGCCGCGCGCCAAGGTTGCCAGACGTCAGCGTGATGGTGTGTAGGTGGTTGGAGCGCGCGAACGTGGCCGCGTTCCCCTCGGCCAGAGCCGCCGTGGTGGTCGGCTGGTCGACAGGGGCAGCGCATGGGGCCGCGTGCACGTGGTCGATGGGGGCCGCCGTGACGCCGACGCCGGCGTTGTTGGCCGCATCCGGCGTCTCGCCCGTCATGGCGCCCGTGGCGCCGAGCGCGACCGGGATCGCCGTGAACACGAGCGGTGTCGTGTTGAGCGTGATGGGGGCGTCCGTGGTCAGCGTGAAGTAGACGTTGTCGTTGACCGCGCCGCGCTCGGTGTGCACGAGCAGGCCGGGCGTCATCTCCGCGGAGGTGTCGAAGCCGACCGCGCGCGTCATCTGCCAGCGCGTGGCACCGCCCGCATCGTCGACCACGTAGATACCGTTGTTCTGGCCGGCAACCTCGTCCTTGACGAGCACCAGATCGCCAGCCGCAGCGCCGTGACCGTCGATGGTCAGCGCGCCCGCCGGGGCGTCCTTGTAGAGCACGTTGCCAGTGCGGGTGTTGGCGTCGAGCACCGCCGCGGTGGCGAGGTGCACGCGTACGCTGTTTGGCTGTCCGGCTGCTGCAACCTGGATGAAGTACCCGCCGGCCGTGCAGGGCACCACGCCGGGCGCCAGCGTCGGGGCCGTTCCGAGCTTGTAGAGGTAGATCTGTAGCGCGCTTGAGCCGTCGACGATCCACAGCGTATCGTCGACGAGCTCCGCGAAGGGAACCGCAGCGAGCGCCGTGGTCGATGCAACGACGCGGCCCTGACGGTAGGGGTAGATTGCCTGGATGAGTTGCTGGTTGCTCATGGTGGGTTCCTTGTCGGAGCTCAGGCCGTCAGTGCTGCCTGCGTCACGTCCAGTCGGTCACGACTGCCGCCGCCGCGTCGTGCACGGCGGTCGCCTCGGTCACGAGTGCGGCGCCCAGAGTGTGGAGCTCGTTCATGATGGCCGTGCGCTGCGTCGCGTAAGCCGCATCGCTCCACTGGCCCATGCTCACGTCGCTCGGGCCCGCCTCGTCGATCATCTGGTAGAGCCGCTCGGTGCGGTCGAGCTGGTCCTTCATCTGTTGGATGGTGGCTCGACGCACTTGGTTGATGAGGGCGCGGTGGGCGGCGGTGATCTCGACGGCCATGGTGTTCTCCCGTCAGCCGATGCCGCGACCGGCGCCGGCGTAGCGTGACAGTGCTTGCTGTGGCAGCCGTGGCTGCTCGTCTGTGACCGACGCTCCGCCCGTGTAGCAGGCGAGGTTGAACGCATCGGCCCGGTCGGGGCTGCGCCCCAAACGCTTCTTGATCTCCGGCTTGCTCTCAGCCCGGAACCGGCCGCGGGGCATGCGGTAGTGGCAGCTCGCTAGATCGGCCTGCAAGTAGGCATCCGCCGGGAGCTTGCCGCCAGAGCGCAGGAACTCGCGACCCTCGAACCAGAGCTCGGTTCGGAGATCTTCGTAGTGCTCCTCGTCGTTGGCCACGCAAGCCGCGTTGACGGCCACGACCTCGATGTCGTCGCAGTCGACGAGCTGGTCGGTGACCCCTCCGCCGACGCCTGTGTCGTCGACCACGACCACCGGGGGCTCGGGGGAGAGAGGCGCGTACTTCCGCGCGAGGTAGAGGGCGAGACCGGCGACGTCGGTCGTCCTCTGGCCGTGGACCACGCCGTTCACGTCGCCGTGGTCGAAGGGCAGGATCCGGTCGCCTACGCGGACGCAGACGACCGAGTCGTCGTCGCCGAAGCGTGCCACGTCGACGCCGATTTGAACCTCCGCTGGGCCGGGCGCCGAGGGCTCGACGAACCGCTCGATGGCCTCGAGTAGCAGGTCGAGGCCGTTGATCGCGTCGTCTCCCTGGCCCGGGAACTCGCCAAGCGCGTGGACGCGGTAGAGCGCGGAGTCGCGGCCCCACTTCTCGAGCATCTCATCGACCCATTCCCTGGTGGCGAGCCCGGGGATGACGATGCGGCCCTCTTGGACGTTGGGGCTGTCCTCGCTCGAGATGTGGAGCTTGTGCCAGATCTGGTGGCGATCTGGCTGGGCGAAGACCTCGTAGAAGAACCCCTCCTGCCGCGTGGGGTTCGAGATGAGCATAAGCGAGCCGCCGCCCGCGAGGTTGCCCATGATCGTCTCGAGGATTGCCGGGCTCATGCCCGAAGCCTCGTCGACGATGTAGAGCAGCTCCGCGCCTGACGTGCTCGCAGCCGCTTCTGGCTTGTCAGCCGAGAAGCCTCGGATCTCTCGGCCGTCCGACCACTGGATGCCGGTCTCGGCCATCGGGCTGCAACGCGGCAGCTCGATGATGGCACTGCGATGGATCTCGCGGAGGTCGCGCCAGAGCTCGGTCTGGACCGTCCGGTAGGTCGGCCCGGTGATGATCACGCGGCCCCGCGGGCGGGTCATGGCCCACCACAGGGCGACGATGGAGGCGCCGTAGGTCTTCGAGACCTTCCGGCCGGCGCGGCAGGCAACGCGCTTGTTCGCCACAAGCGACGAGAGCAGATGCCCCATCTTCTCCCAGACGATGATGGGGTCGCCGTTCGGGGCTCGCAGGCAGTCGGCGACGAACTCGCGCGGGTCGGCCTGCCAGCGGGCCACGCTGGACGGCGTGACGATGTTAGCTCTCGTCTTCCTGCGGAAGCGACTCGCCGTCTCGCTCCAGAGCACCGAGGAGGGTCTCAAAGGAATCAACCGGCAGCACTCGCTTGGCGATGTCGAGCAGCCGCTCCTTTGCGCCTTCGATGTCGATCTCGATCTTCTGTCGCTGGCCGAAGTGTGCGGGGTCCCACTTCTCGAGGAGTCGGAGCAGGACCGTCGGGTCGCGGTCCTTCAAGGACTGCTCGATCGCGGTGGTCCACATCTTGTGGGTCTGGGAGGTGCGGGCCGCGGTGAGCTCACGCGCGAACGCGCCATAGGGGCCGCTCGGCTCTGCCCATCCTTCGCGGACCCATCGGTGCACGGCCTGCCGCGAGACGTGGCAAAGGTCGGCGGCATGCGAGAGCCACATCCCTTCGCGGACGTAGCCGATCAGCGCCGAGCAGAGCTTGGGGCCGAACTTCGCTTCCCCGTGCCCGTCGCCAGCGCCGTGCTTGGCGCGCTCGAATTGCTCGAGCCGCTCAAGGTCGAGCAGTACTTGCTCGAGCAGCTCTGCCGATTGCTCGGAGCCCGTCCTTTCGGCGGCGGCCCGGAGCTGCTTGATGCCGTCGATCCGACGCTGGAGCCCCGAGACCGTCGGCTCAGTTCGTGGCGACTTGCCCTTGCGCCTCGGTGGCCTCGGTGCCATCGGTCAGGTCCTTGCTGCCCAACTTCTCGAGCGCCTTGCGCCAGCCGACCACGCGGCGGGCGAACCTGCGGCCGTCTTCGTAGCGGTCGCCATC
>CAZSUO010000181.1:0-3427 GCA_964610065.1 uncultured Coriobacteriaceae bacterium
TCCCGCTCGTGGGCTGGGTGTACGGCGGCCTGTGGCTCGGGATCGCCTGGGTCGCACGCGAGGCCGGGCTGGCCGAGGGGTCCGGCGCGCTGCTGGCCGGTGCGATCGCGGTGGTGGCTTCGGGGATGCTCTCGGGGCTGATGCACTGGGACGGGCTCGCCGACTGCGCCGATGGCATCGGCGTGCGTGGTGATGCCGCTCGCAGGCTCGAGGTCATGCGCTCGAGCACGATCGGCGCGTTCGGTGTCACGGCCATCGTGTTCGTTGCCCTGCTGCAGACGGTGGCGTTCGCGGTGGTGCTCGAAAGTGATGCGTGGTGGGGTCTGGCGGCCGCGCCGGTGTTGGGCAGAGCCGGCGCCACGCTCGCCGCCGGCCTGCGGGAGCCCGCACGGCGCGACGGGCTCGGCGCACGGTACTCTGCACGGACGTCGGTGCCCGAGCTGCTCGTGGCCACCGTCCCGGTGCTGCCGCTGCTGGGATGGCGCCCCGAGTCGCACACCGCGCTCACGATGGCCACCGCCCTCGGCCTGCTGCTGGCGTTCATCGTGCCGGGGCCGTTCGTGCGGCGGTTCGGCGGCATCACGGGCGACGTCCTGGGGGCCACGATCATCCTCTCCGAGACCGCTGTGTTGGTGGCTGCTGCCGTGGTAGGCGGACCGCTGTGAACGCCGCACAGGAGATCATGCTCGTCCGCCATCCGGAGACCGCGGCCAATCTCGAGAAGCGCCTCATCGGCAGCGGGGACTCGCCGTACACCGCCCTCGGACGTGCGCAGTGCGCGGCGCTTGCGCGCGAGACCGTGTCCTGGGACCCGGCCGTCATCTACACATCGCCGCTCGAGCGCACACGGCTGGTGGCCGAGGCGGCGGACCCTGACTGCACTCGCACCGTGGCGCTCGACGGGCTCCGCGAGATCGGGTTCGGCCAGGCCGAAGGCCTCACGTGGGACGAGATGCGTGAGCGGAACCTCGAGCTCGACTACACGAGCGGCGGACCCATCGCCCCGGGAGGGGAGTCAGGCTCGGCGTTCGACGCCCGCGTTCGCGACGCGGCGCAGACGCTCACGGGCACGCCCGGTCGCGTGACCGCGATCTCGCACGGCGGCGTGGTGCGCCGCCTGCTCGCGCACTTGCTCGAGATCCCGTCCGCGAGCGCGTGGCACCTCGGCATCGCCAATGCGGTGATCGTCCACGTGCGCTTCGAGGGCGGGTACGCCCAGCTCACGGAGCTGCGCCAGGTGTAGCGCCCGTCCGCCGGCGGTCACGGGCGGCTCACCGGCCGCGCGGGGCGCCGCGGCTTGCACTCGGCATGAGTGAGCGCGACAATGCTCGGCACACTCTCCGAGGGAGGACCGCGCGTGGACTGGGACGTCATGATCCGTGCAGAGCTCGAAGGCCTTGTGCCCTACGCGCCTGGCCTGCGCGAGGATCAGGTCCGCGAGCGCTCCGGCCGTGACGACATCTGCAAGCTCTCCAGCAACGAGAGCCCCTACGGCCCATTCCCCGCCGCGATCGACGCCATCGAGCGCGAACTCCGCGGCCTGAACCGGTACCCCGAGGGCGCCGCTGAGGCGCTTCGCGAGCGGCTCGCCGGGATCCACGGCGTGCGTGCCGAGGAGACCCTCGTAGGCGCCGGGAGCAACGAGATCCTGCGCCTCATCGCACAGGTCGTGCTGCATCCGGGCGACGAAGTGGTGTACCCGTGGCCGTCGTTCGTGGTCTACCCCACGGTCACGCAGATGTTCGGCGCCACCAAGGTGCCCGTCCCGCTCGTGAACGGCACCGACTACGATCTCGACGCGCTGCTTGCCGCCGTCACGGAGCGTACGCGCATCCTGTTCCTATGCAATCCCAACAACCCCACCGGCACCATCTACACACGTGAGGCGTTCGACCGCTTCCTCGAGAAGCTTCCCGCGCATGTGCTGCTGGTGCTGGACGAGGCGTATTTCGAGTTCGTCACGCACGCCGAGTATCCCGATGGCCTCACGTACTTCGACCGTCAGCGCCCCATCGTGGTGCTGCGCACGTTCTCGAAGATCTATGGGCTGGCAGGGCTCCGCGTGGGCTACGGCTTCATGCCCGAGCCGCTCAAGCACGCGATCGACTGCGTGCGGGAGCCGTTCAACGTGAACTCCGTGGCACAGGCCGCCGCCCTGGCATCGCTCGACGACCAGGTCGAGGTCAGCCGGCGCCGGGCTGAGAACCAAGAACAGAAGACGTACCTCTATTCGGGCTTCGATCGGCTCGGCATCCCCTGGGTGCCGTCGGAGACGAACTTCGTCTGGATCAAGACGGAGAAGCCGGTCGAAGTCTTCGAAGGCCTCCT
Organism: uncultured Coriobacteriaceae bacterium; assembly: GCA_964610065.1. Lineage (GTDB taxonomy): Bacteria > Actinomycetota > Coriobacteriia > Anaerosomatales > Anaerosomataceae > Anaerosoma. The sequence goes on from CAZSUO010000181.1 coordinate 2,329, forward strand.
CGAAGAGGGGGTGATCGTGCGGGCGTTCGGACCGGTGCCGGCGCTGCGCGTGGGTGTCGGGACTCCCGAGGAATCGCGCCGCACGATCGAAGCGTTGGAAGCGGTCATCGCCCGCCTCGGCAGCGTCTAGGAGCGCTCTCGAGGCCGTGACGGCCGCGGATGTCCGTCACGATGCGCGCACTGCGCGCTTGAGAGGGTGATCGACAATGCTCGTCGTCATGAGGGACCACGCGTCTGCCGAGGATATCCAGCACGTGGTGGACCTGCTGCGTGAGGCCGGCGCCGAGGCGCACCTGTCACGCGGCGAAGTGAAGACCATCATCGGCGTGATCGGTGACCGCGAGGTCATCTACACGCTCGATTTCGAGGGACTCCCGGGCGTGGAGCAGGTCGTCCGGGTCCTGAAGCCGTTCAAGCTCGTGAGCCGCGACTTCCAGCCCGAGGACACGGTGATCACCGTGGGCGGCTCGTCGATCGGCGGCGGCGCCTTCGCGGTGATCGCGGGGCCGTGCTCGATCGAGTCAGAAGAGCAGATGATCGCCACCGCTCGCGCGGTGAAAGCCGCCGGCGCCACGATGCTCCGCGGGGGTGCGTACAAGCCCCGTACCAGCCCGTACGCCTTCCAGGGAATGGGTGTGGAAGGTCTGAAGCTCCTGCGCGCGGCAGGCGACGCGGTAGGGCTCCCCGTGGTGACCGAGGTGCTCGACGTCCGTGACGCCGAGACCGTTGCGGAGTACGCGGACATCCTGCAGGTGGGCGCGCGCAATATGCAGAACTTCATGATGCTCGACGAGCTCGGCACGATGCCGCGGCCGGTGCTGCTCAAGCGGGGGCTGTCGGCCACCATCGAGGAGTTGCTCTCGGCCGCCGAGTACGTGCTCAAGGGCGGCAACCGCGACGTCATCCTGTGCGAGCGCGGCATCCGCACCTTCGAGACCTACACGCGCAACACGCTCGACCTCGGCGCCGTCTCCGCGCTGAAGTCGCTCACGCACCTGCCGGTGATCGCCGACCCCTCGCACGCGAGCGGGCGTCGCGAGCTCGTGGCTCCCATGTCGCGCGCCTCGGTGGCCGCGGGCGCTGACGGGCTCATGATCGA
>CAZSUO010000182.1:0-3391 GCA_964610065.1 uncultured Coriobacteriaceae bacterium
GGGCTTCCGCAAGACCGCAGTCTCACTACCGGCCCTCTCGCCCGCATCGGCCTTGCGGCTGCTGCGGACGGTACGACTTACCCCTAAGGCGCGCCATGCTCACGACGAGGCTTGGCCTCGCGCTTACGTGGGTCCTTTCGGCCGCGCCTACCTTGGACTAGGACGCTTGCGCATCCGCAACCACAGACCCGGGTGAAAGCATCTGCAGTGTAGCAGGTGTGGTGCCACCGCTTCACGCATCCGTCCGCATCGCGCGGGCCACCACCAGCCCCCGCACGTCGGCCGCCCCTGCCGCGCGCAATACCCGTGCGGCAGCGTCGAGCGTGGCGCCGGTGGTGAGCACGTCGTCCACCAGCACCACACGCGCCGGGACCTCCCCCTCCCGCTCCCATCCTCTCGGCCGGGCGAGGCGGAACGCGCCGGCGCGGTTGACGAAGCGCTCCTGCCTGCCGAGCGAGCGCTGGTCGGCCGCGGGCGCGGCCTCGAGCAGACGCGCTGTAGGCGCACCGGTGAGCGAGCCGAGCGCCCGCGCAAGGTCCACCGCGTGGTCGAAGCCGCGGCGGCGCACCGCCGCAGGCGAGGCCGGCACCGGCACGAGCGTGCACGCGGGGCCGATCCAGCCGGTGGCGCCCTCGGCGAGCATCCCGGCCAGAAGGCCCGCGTAGCGTCGCTCCCCGCCGTCTTTCAGGAGCACCACAGCGCGGGAGACAGGGTGCTCGAGCAGGGTCGCCGCGCGTGCCGACTCGAATGCGAACGTGCGGCCGCGGCACTCGGCGCACTCCGATGCACCAGCCTCCGGCGCCCCGCATCGCGCGCACGCCGCACGCGGGTCGATCGGCCGCACCTCGGCGGCGCAGGCGGTGCACAGGAGCGAGCCGGGACGATCGCACCCGGCGCATCGCGGTGGGAACACAAGGTCGAGCAACGCGTGCATGCCGTCCCTTCCCCGGGGCGGACACGTCACCCCAGCAGCAGTTGCATCACCGGGATGGTCACGATCGCCCCGATCATCGTCATCAGGATCGCCGAGGCGATGAAGTCGCTGTCGAGCTCGTAGCGCTGCCCCATGATCATCAGCAGCATCATCGTCGGCACGCCGGCCTCGATCACGGCGACACGACGCGAGTCGGGGTCCTGCAGAAGCACAGCACCCAGCCCCAGGGCGACAAGCGGCAGCACCACGAGCTTCACGAGCGTGACCACTGTCGCCGGCCCCAGATACCCCTTGAGGGCGCGCGGCTTCAGGCTCAGCCCCACCGAGATCATGATCACCGGTATGACCACGTTACCGATCGCATCCAACCAGGATGTAACCAGATCCGGCAGTGGAACAGGTCTGAGCAGCAACGCCGCGGCCAGCGCGAGGAACGGCGGGAAGGTCACGATCTCCTTGAGCGGGTTCACCTTGACCTGTTGCGCGCCGTAGAAGCCGGCCACGAGCGAGCCCACGGAGATCACGGCCGCGGTGTTGCCGAACACGTCGGAGAAGATGGCGCGCACAAGGCCAGCGTCACCCATGAGCGCCGAAGCGACCGGGTAGCCCATGTAGCCCGTGTTGCCGAACACGCACGCCATGATGAACGCGCCGGCCGTGGGCCCCTCGAGCTTGAGCAGCCGTGCGAGCAGCCATCCGATGCCGAGGCCCACGAGCGCCACCGCCCAGGCGATCGCCGGCAGCATCGCGAGGCGCGCGTCGATGTCGGCGCGGTAGACCGAGCTGAAGATGAGCGCGGGCAGCGCCACGTACATCAGCACCGTGTTGAGGGGCCGCGAGTCCGCGGCGGACAGCAGCCCTGTGACACGCAGGACCACGCCGATGGCGACCAGCGCGAGCAGGCCGCCGATCACGCCGATCAGGCTTCCGACGTCCACCGCACTCGCCTAGCCGAGCTCGTGGAGCGCGCCCGTGCCGCAGCACGCCTCGGCGAGCGACTCGCCGTACGGCGCGCGCGCGATGCCGCGCTCGGTCACGATCGCGGTCACGTACGCGGCGGGCGTGACGTCGAACGCCGGGTTGTATACCTCGATGCCCGGAGGCGCAATGCGCAGCCACGCGTCGAACTGGTACGCGCCGCCCTTGCGGGTGAGCTGCATCTGGTGGCCTTTGGTCATGCCGAGGGCGTAGGTGCCCGTCTGCGTGAGCATGTCGAGCGCCCGGGTCTCCTCGGGCGTGTGCGGTTCGATGACCCCGGAGGCCGTCACGCCGGTGACCTCACGCTCGTCGCGCTCCTCGATGACGATCTCGTCACCGGATGCCAGCGTGAGGTCCACGGTGGATGACGGCGCGGCCACGTAGAACGGGATGCCGTGCTCCTTGCAGAGCACCGCAAGCCCGTACGTGCCGATCTTGTTCGCCACGTCGCCGTTGGCGGCGATGCGGTCGGCGCCAACGATCACCGCGTCCACCAGCCCGCGACGCATCACGCTCGCGGCCATGTTGTCGGTGATGAGCTTGAACGGCACGCCGGCCATCCGGAGCTCCCAGGCCGTCAGACGCGCGCCCTGCAACACCGGACGCGTCTCGTCCACCCACACCTGCGCGACCTTGCCCTGCGCGTGCGCGGTGAAGATCACGCCGAGCGCGGTGCCGAAGTACGCGGTGGCGAGCGAGCCCGCATTGCAGTGCGTGAGGATGCGCGATCCGGGATCGAAGAGCGTGGCGCCGTGCTCGCCCATCGCGCGATTACGCTCCTCGTCCTCGTCGCGCACACGCAGCGCCTCGGCGAGCAGGAGCGGACGCAGCGCATCGAGCCCCACGCCCGCGTTCGCGCGCGCGAAGCGCTTCATGCGCTCGGCGCCCCACATGAGGTTGACCGCTGTGGGCCGCGTGGAGGCGATCTCGCCAGCCACGCGGTCCAGCTCGTCCAGGTACGTGTCGACCTCGGCGATGTCGACACCGTCGGTCTCCGACCAAAGCGCGACCGCGAGCGCGGCCGCAACCCCGAGTGCGGGCGCGCCACGCACGGCCATGCCGGCGATGGCGGCGCACACGCCCTCGTAGGTGTTGCACACGAGCAGGTCGCCTACCAGCGGCAGACGGCTCTGGTCGATCATGCGGACGGTGCCGTCCTCCCACCAGATGGTGGGCGGGATGTTGCCGAGTGAGACCATGCTAGATTGTGCCCTCCTGCCAGGAGCTCAGGTAGCGCTCCTGCTCCTCGGTGAGGGAATCGATCTTCACGCCCATGCTCTCAAGCTTGAGTTCGGCGATCGCCTGGTCGATCTCCACCGGCACCTCATACACGCCCGGCTCGAGCTCGGCGGCCTGGTTGACCATGAACTCAGCGCACAGCGCCTGGTTGGCGAAGCTCATGTCCATGACCGAGGCCGGATGACCCTCGGCGCACGCAAGGTTCACGAGGCGGCCATCGGCGAGCAGGAAGATGCGGCG
>CAZSUO010000183.1:0-3380 GCA_964610065.1 uncultured Coriobacteriaceae bacterium
ACAAGCTCGTGTCGCCCGACCCTTCGGCGATCGCCGAGTGGGACCGCTGCTGCCGTGCGGCAGACTGCGGCTGCGTGGCACATAAGAAGCAGCTCGTGGAGGACCTCAACGCGTACCTGCGCGATTTTCGCGCCCGCCGCGCTGAGCTCGCCGCCGAGCCCGGCTACGCATGGGAGGTACTCGCCGCAGGCGCCGAGCGCGTGCGTCCCGAGGTAGAGTCGCTCATGGCCGACGTGCGCCGGTCGATGCACGTAGATGCGGAGCGCTAGAGCGTGTCGTACCGGGTCAAGACAGAAGGCTTCGAGGGCCCGTTCGACCTGCTGCTGCAGCTGGTGGCCAAGCAGAAGCTCGACATCGCCGAGCTCTCGCTGACCGAGATCACCGATCAGTATCTTGCCGAGGTTGACCGGCTGCAGGATCTCGATCTCGATGTCGCCAGCGACTTCCTGGTGGTCGCCGCTACGCTGTTGGAGATCAAGGCGGCCTCGCTTCTGCCGCGTGACGAACCGGTTGAGCTGCTGGAGTTCGAGGACATGACGCCCGAAGAAGCCCGCGAGCTGCTGATCGCGCGGTTGCTCGCATACAAGCAGTTCAAGAACGCGGCCGCCGAGCTCGGCGGACGGTTCGAGGCCGAGGCGCACATGCATTCGCGCGCCGCGGGCCTGGAGGAGCCCTTCGTCAAACTCATGCCCGACTACCTCGAGGGCGTGACGCTCCACGGCCTGGCGGTGCTCTGCGCCGACCTCTTGCACAAGCGTGAGGTTTTCCTGCTCGAGGCCGACCACGTGGCGGCCGCTCCGATTCCGCTCGAGCTGCACGTTGAGAGCGTGGCCCGCCTGATGCGATCCCGGCGCCGGTCGTCGTTCAGGGGACTCGTCTCCGAGGACGCTTCGGTGGAGGAGCTCGTGGTGACCTTCCTTGCGATCCTCGAGCTCTACAAGCGCGGACTCGTGCGGTTGGAGCAAAGCGACCTGTTCGAAGACATCGAGATCGTGGGGATCGGTGATGAGTCGTGAGCCGTGAGAACTCAGGCATCAAGGGCGCGCTCGAGGCCCTGCTGTTCGTGTCCGACGAGCCGGTCCCGTCTTCGCGCCTGGCCAAGGTGCTCGAGGTGGCCACCGCCGAGGTGGACGACGAGCTCAAGGCGCTTGCCGCCGAGTACGCCGCCGAGGAGCGCGGGTTCCAATTGCGCGAGGTCGCGGGCGGGTGGCGCATGTACACGCACCCCGCGTACCACCAGCAGGTGGAGGAGTACGTGCTCTCGTGGGACACCCGCAGGCTCTCGCAGGCCGCCCTTGAGGCGCTTGCGGTGGTCGCGTACCACCAGCCGGTGACCCGGCAGGGCGTGAACGCCGTCCGCGGCGTGAACAGCGAGGCGGTCATCTCGTCGCTCATCGAGAAGGGCCTCGTGCGAGAGGCCGGGCGCGACAAGAACGCCGGCAACGCGATCCTGTACGGCACCACGCGCACGTTCCTGGAGCGCTTCGGGCTGAAGGACCTCTCGGAGCTGCCGCCGCTCGAGGAGTTCGCGCCCGACCCCGAGACCGAGCGTGCCATCCGTGAGCGGCTGAACGCGCTCGACGGCAGCCTGCTCGACGTGGACGAGGACATCGACTCCGGCGAGGAGTTCGAGGACGACGAGTTCGACATCGAGGAACCTGCTACGCGTGGTGAGGACGATGGTGACGACGCCTGAGGCTGCAGGGGAGCGGGAGGGCGCCGAGCGTATCGCGAAGTATCTCGCCCGGGCGGGCGTTGCGTCGCGACGCGCTTCGGAGGAGCTCGTGGCGGCCGGGCGCGTGAGCGTGAACGGCGAGGTGATCGGCTCGCCAGGCACGAAGATCGTGGCTGGCGTGGATGAGGTCCGCGTCGACGGCGAGATCGTATCGCCGCCCGAGGAGCTCGTGTACGTGATGCTCAACAAGCCGATGGGCGTGATGACAACCCTCGACGATCCACAGGGCCGTCCTACGGTGGCCGACTACATCCCTGCGGGAATGCCGCGGCTCTTTCCCGTGGGTCGCCTCGACTACACCACCACGGGGTTGCTGCTGCTCACCAACGACGGTGAGCTCGCGCACCTGATGATGCATCCCCGGCACCACGTTCCCAAGCTCTACTACGCGGTGGTGGACGGTGTGCCCGACAGCAGCGACGTCACCCATCTGTGCAAGGGCGTGCAGCTCGACGACGGCATGACGTCGCCCGCGGAGGCGCGCGTCGTGCAGGTGCGGGAGCGCACGGCCGCAGTCGAGCTCGTCTTACGGGAGGGCCGCAAGCGGCAGGTGCGCCGGATGCTCTCGGCGATCGGTCACCCGGTGATATCCCTTTCGCGCACCGCGTACGGCCCGCTCGATCTGGGCGACCTGCCCGAAGGTGCGGTACGGCTGCTTTCACCTGAAGAAGTCGAGCAACTTCGCACATCCGCTAAGGAGGCCGAGTGATGCTGGGCGTAGTGACAGGGCCGGTGCGCAGCGGCAAGTCGCGCGTGGCGCTCGATCTCGCGCTCAAGGCAGGGCGGCCCGTGGTGATCGCGGTCGGAGGCAGAGCCGACGACGAGGAGATGGCGCGCCGCATCCGGCGCCATCAGGCCGACCGGCCCGGTGACGTGCGGGTGATCGAGGCGAGCGCCGACCCCACATGGGTGGACACCGTGCCACCTGAGGCGTGTTTGCTGGTTGACTGCCTCGGCACGATCCTGGGCCTCGGTATGGTGGACCTCATAGCTGATGACGCCGAGGTGGCTCCGGCCGGCGCCGAGGAGCGTGCGGAGGCGCGTGCTCAGGCGCTCGTGGAAGGGCTTGTGGCGCGGAGTGGTGACACCGTGGTGGTCGGCAACGAAGTGGGCTGGGGTGTGGTGCCCGCCACACCGCTCGGCCGGTTGTTCCGCGACGTGAACGGCCGGTCATTGCGCGCGTTGGTAGAAGCGGCCGATGTCGCCGTGCTCGTGGTAGCGGGCAGGTGCATCGACCTTACAGAGATGCCCGGGGAGGCTGTGTGGACGAAATGAACGACGCGATGTCGCGGCCAGCGGACGGTGCAGTCGCGCCGGGGCCCAATGAACGATCACTCGCGCTGGTGTGCCGTGGAGTGAAAGAGCCGGACGCCGAGCTCGAGCGTCAGGCGTGGGAGCGTCTTGACTCGCTCACCAAGCCGCCTCGCAGCCTCGGCAGGCTCGAGGAGATCGCAGCCAGGATGGCGGCCGTACAGGGCACGCTTCAGCCGGAGGCCACACCGTCGGCGATCACCCTGTTCGCGGGCGATCACGGCGTGGTGGCTGAAGGCGTGTCTGCTTGGCCCTCCGAGGTCACCTTCCAGATGGTGGGCAACTTCGTAGGCGGCGGCGCGGCCATCAACCAGATCGCCCGGTTCGTGGGCGC
>CAZSUO010000184.1:0-3332 GCA_964610065.1 uncultured Coriobacteriaceae bacterium
GGCGTCCGTCGCCCCGGGCGTCGCGGTCGACTCCGAGCTCAAGAGCTCTTCGATAGTGAGTCCGTAGTGCTGCGTGTGCAGGCTGACCTCCTGGTCGACCGTTGCCATCCGGGTCCCGATCTCCGTCAGGTCGATTGCGGCTACCTTGGTGCCATCGACGAAATCCCCACGGTTCGGGTCACGGGTGATCATCCCATCCATGGCCGTGCCGACGTCGGCGATCCGGGCGTCTATCACCTGGAGGGTCTCGGTCAGGCGCGCGAAGACCACCATGAAGTACTGCGCCTGCGCTGAGTCGGTCGCCACGGCCGACGTCAGGGCCGCGGAGCGGCTCGCGAGATCGGCAAGTGTGGCACGCTGGGCCGAGATATCCGCGTTCACCGGAGGCGGCATCGTCGGCGGATCGGGGTACGACCACAGCCGCTTGGTGTACGTGTAATACACGGTGGACTCGCCGGTCCACCAGTCGTAGTACACCCGCGCGCTCGCGTTGTAGTTCGACTCCTCCGCGCTGTTGTGGCGACGGACCTCGGCTGTTCTGTCGTTATACGCCTGCTGCAGCGACGCCCAGTCGCTATCCCACCGCGCGAGTTGTACCTGATTATTGGCGGCAACCGGAGCCAGGCCTTCGAGCAGGGCCTTCAGGTCGCGCTCGAGCGCTTTGGCCTCCGCAACGCGCTCCACCATCACGGCGCCCTCGGTGCGGATGGCGGCCTGCGTGGCAGCGTCCTCGGCGAGGCGCTTCTCCCGGTACGCGTACACACCCCCGGCCGTGCCCAGCACGGCGACCACGACCGCCGCGGCGATCGCGACACGCTTCCATGGTATCGGCCTGCGGACCCGCGGTGCGGCAGCCGAGACGTCTGCCGCGGCGGTGGCTCGCGCATCCTTGGCGGCGTTGATCGCCGTGAGGTCGGGAGCTGTCTGCTCCTTGAGATCCGCCAGCATCTCGGCCGGCGTCTGGTAGCGCAGGTCGGGATCCTTCGCGAGCGCCTTCTCGACGATAGCGCTCACGTGTTCGGGCAGCCCGGGCACGAAGACGGCGAGTGGTGAGGGCTCCTCGTAGGCTATGCGGTACATCGTGGTCGCGTACTGCGCTGCCGCAAAGGGGTTCTGCCCCACCAGCATCTCGTACATCATCACGCCCACCACGAAGACCTCGCTCCGGGCGTCGGCCTGTCCACCCTGCACCTGCTCGGGTGACCAGTACACCTCAACCGCGGGCCCACTGCTCATCGAGGGCAGGGAGACCGGATCAAACGGCGTGGGCATCTCAGGCAGACACAGGCCCGGGACCCTCACCGCGCCGTCATCCTGCAGATAGACCGTCTGCGGCGAGAGCACGCGGTGGACAAGACCCTGCTCGCCAGCCGCCGCAAGCGCACGCAACACAGGAGTGATCACGCCGAGGGCCGCCTCGTACGCGAGCGGACCAGCCTGCAGGACCGTTCCGAGTGAGTGCCCCTCCACGACCTCGGTCACGACGTTTGCTGCGTCATCCTCGAGAAACGAGTCCAGCACCCGGACGACGCCGGCATCCTCGATCGCGCGAGCGGTCTCGACCTCCACCGTCAGCCGCTCCTCGAGCTCGGATCGCGCCTCGGGAGCAAGGGACGGGGAGATGGGTACCCGCCAGATCATCACATCGCGGTCTTCCCGGGTGTCGCGCGCAACACGCACCGGGCCCTGGGCGCTGTCCTGTGCTTCCTCGGCATACGCGTACCGATCAGACTCCGGCATCCCACACTCCCGTCAGGTCGACCAACGAGCACCGCACCCCACCCGCAAAGCCATATCAGTACACGCGGGTGTCCCGCTCCCCCACGATCTTCCAGTCGCCACCCTCGCGCCGGAAGTCGAGTTGCTGCTCCACGTGCACGCTGAAGGTCTTGTCAGACACGAAGCGCGACTCTTTCTGCAGCATCACGGTCGCGGCGTTCGCCCCTTGCATCGTGATGCGTACATCCCATGTGCGATGCGTGATGCTCTGATACGTCTTCTGGAAGAACTTCGACTTGTCCGAGCGGATCTCGCTGTTCGTCTTCGACGTCTTGAAGTACGGCGATACGACCGAACCGTAGCAGCTCATGTGTGTATTTATGTCCTGCGTGACGATGCTCTGCGTCCACCGGTCGATGACCGCCTGGATCTCGACCTCATCAGCCGCGCTCGAATCGGCGACGGTGAAGCTGACGCTCTGAGCGGTCCACGGCACGCCGGTGGCGTCGGTCACCGATGCGGTCACCACATGCGTCCCCGGCGTGGCCGCGTCATAGAAGAACGCCGTGGGGTCGCCGGTCACTGACGCGAGGCTCGCGCCATCGACCATGGCTTGCATCGACTTCGCTGCCGCGGGGTCACTCAGCCGAAGGACGATCGTGATGCGCTGTCCGACCTGCACCTCTCCAGCGGGAGACACCTCGATCTGCACGTCGATCGGCGTGCTCACGGATGCTGCCGATGCGCTGGCCGCCGGTGCTGTGGCGGCTGTCTGCGTGGTGGCAGCGGACGGTGTCACGCCGGGGCCTCCCGCGGCTGCGCCGGTGGGCTCCCCGCCGGCGGAAACGAGCAGGACGATGCCCGCGATCACGCCCACCGCAACGACCGCCGCGTACGGCGCCCACTTGGGCAGTCCGCCGGGGCGGGCATCCTGCATCACGGTGGGTGCGACCGCCTGACCCTGCATGCCGGCCGATGACTGGTACGCAGCCATCGATGGCGCCTGCACGGGCGCTCCGCGCAAGGCGGTGCGGAATGCGGCCGCGTTCTGGAACCGCTCGGCGGGTTGCTTTGCGAGCGCCACGGCCATCACGGTCCCGAGGTCACACGGAAGAGCCACCAGGTTGAGGGTGAGCGGTGGCGCCTGCTCGTGCACGATGCGGTACATCACCGTCGTGGGAGCCGTACCCTCTGTCGCCCCGAACGGATTGCGTCCGGTGAGCATCTCGTAGCCGATCACGCCGATCGATAACAGATCGGCTCGCGCGTCGACCGTGTCGCCCGTCACCTGCTCTGGCGCCATGTAGCCGGGCGTCCCCATAACAGTGCCCGCCTGCGTGAGCGTCGCCGAGGAGCCCACGTGGGCTATGCCGAAGTCGGTCAACTTGATCCGGCCGTCCGGCGTGATGAAGATGTTGTCCGGCTTGATGTCCCGGTGCACGACGCCATGCTCGTGTGCATAGCCAACGGCGTCGAGCAGCTGATCGAGTACGGCGATCGCAGCCTCGGCCGTCATAGCGCCGCGATCGAGGAGCGCACCGAGGGTCTCGCCCTGTATGAGCTCCATCATCACGGCGCAGCAGCCGTTTTCCTTGACAAGCTTTTTAACGCTG
>CAZSUO010000185.1:0-3273 GCA_964610065.1 uncultured Coriobacteriaceae bacterium
GCCAGCGAAGACGGCCGTATCTACGTGACGGACTCCGGCAACAATCGTGTCTGCGTGTTCGATACGCAGGGACGCTTTCAGTTCGAATTCGGCAGCTTCGGCATCGCAAAGCCGTCACAGGGCGCAACGGTCACCTATGAACCGGGTTCGCTCAACTACCCCGTCGGGCTCGATCTCGATGACGATGGCAACGTCTACGTGGCAAGCTTCTACAACGACTCGATCGAGGTGTTCGACGCCGAGGGTACGCCACTCCGGCGCCTTCCCGATCCGGCCACGGTCGTCGGGCGTGGCGGGTCGGGCTACGGCGGCACAGGGATCGCGGTCACCGATGTCGCCGTTCATGGCGATCGCGTGTACGCCACCGACGCGTACCAGGTCGTCATCTTCACGCGCGAAGGCGAGTTCGTCGATCAATGGGGCAGACCCGGCCGGGGAGAGGGCGACCTTGACCACCCCAACGGTATCGCCGTGAGCCGCGACGGGGAGACCGTCTACGTGTCTGACACCAATCACGGCCGCGTCACCGCGTTCACCACCGCTGGTGACGTGCTCTGGCAGGTTGGGACGATCCCCGAGGGTATGGACGACCGGACCGTGGGCGATCTTCAGCTGCCACGCGGCCTTGCCGTGGATTCCGACGGCTCCCTCCTGGTGGCCGATGCGTTCAGCTTCGAGGTCATCAGGATCTCTGCCGAGGGCGAGGTCCTCAACAGGTACGGCGTTCGCGGTGTCGAACCCGGTCAGTGGAACTTCGCCAACGACGTGAGCGTCTTCAGGAGTTTCGCCCTGGTTGCCGACAAGGGGAACGGGAGAGTGCAGATGGTACGGCTCGGCCGCTGATTCGTGCGGTGTGATGGCGGTCTCTTTGTTATCATCTAGCGTGATTGCGCGTGCGTGCACCACCACGGGGAGGCGGACGCATCTGATCGTGTCCATGCAGCGGGGGCTTATCGTAGCGGTACTCTGTGTTGCGGTGCTCAGCATCGCCGTCCCTGCGCATGCCTACGATGAGGTGGGCGGCACCGGCGGCCCTTGTGTGGGCTGTCACGGCGGAAGCGTCAACAGCCCGTCCGGTCCGCATGGTGGCTATACGGCCACCAGCAAGAAGTGCGCAACGTGCCACTCAGCCCACAAGGCGCCTGCCGGAGGTATCGTGCTTCTTCCCGCCGCTACGGTTCTCGCCACCTGCCAGACCTGCCACGACGGTACGAGTGGCCAGGGCGTGTACGGGGTCATCAAGGCGCGCACGGGCGTCGACCCGGCTGACCCGGCAGAGTCCGGTGCCGCTCACAAGATGCTCGACAGCTCAGCCGACCCGATCACCACGATCCCCGGTGGCGACAGCACTGGCGGTGGCGCGCGGACCGCAGCCTTCTCGGGCACGGCTGGAGGCCTCACCTGCAGCGACTGTCACAGCCCGCACGGCTCGAATGTGGTGGCGGCGTTCACGGGTGACCGGGCGCGGAGCACGACCGACACCGCCGGCCTCGACTCACCATCCAACTTCTACTCCACGCGCCTGCTCAGGCAGCGCCCCACATCCACCGACGCCGCCTATGCTTCGGTCACGGAATACGGTTCCGACTGGTGTGCCGCGTGCCATGCGGGCCGTCTCTCATGGCATGAGCTCTACAACCACCCGGTCGAGGCCGCAACGACGTACACCGGCCCCGGCTCGGCGTTCACTTACGAGAGCGTCGCACGGCTGACGGGCGCTGGCGCGAGCACCACCACGCTCGGCTCACTCGGGCGCAACAACTTCGGCTATGTGATGCCTGACCCGCGGACGGCCGAGCAGAGCGGACACGAGCCGATCTGTCAGCAGTGCCACGAGGACGCGCGCGACGTTGGCGACGTGACACTGCGGACCATCGACGCCACAGAGGTGTTCAAGATCACCGATGTCGATGGGCTGCCGTCTGACCCTGTCGTGAACTCCGACAATCCGCGCTTCCAGGTGTTCCCGCATGAGTCCGAGAACGATGCGTTCCTGATCGAGACGGACAACGATCTGTGTCTGAACTGCCACAAGCAGCCGGCCGGGTAAGGCCGCAACGGTATGATGGTCGTCCGTGCCCGCGCGGACGTCCGGGGGGATGGGTCGATGAAGCAGGACCACGAAACGGTGGCTGAGACCGCCGGGGGGGCGACAGAGGAGCGGACGGACCGCCGCGGCCGCGGCGTGTTCGCCATCGTGCTGCTCGCATTTCTGCTCCTGTGTGCCATCACCACGGTGGTGCAGACCCTCACCTTGAGTGGTGAGGATGAGGTGGTTCGCGGCGTCATCGAGAACCTCGAATGCCTCCAGTGCCACACGGAGCTCATCCCCGAGTTCGACCGTCAGGTCGTGCACAGGCCGTTCATGGCCGAGCAGTGCGTCACCTGCCACACACCACACGGTGCGATCGAGACCGAGACGATCATCGGGGGCGCCACACAGGCGCTCAAGCGCGCCCGGGTGCTCGTTGAGTGGCTCCCGGTCAAGATCGTGCTCGATATGTTCGACTCCGGCGAAGCGGTTACCGAGGGTGGCGGTGAGGTCAAGCGTGTGACGGAGACACCGGTCAAGGGTGCCGACTCTGAGCTCGTACTCCCCGGAAACGAGCTGTGCATGATGTGCCACGGCGACATGGGGGCGATGCGCAATGCGGCGTACCCGCACACGCCCTTCGCCAACGGGAACTGCGTGGACTGCCACGATCCGCACGCTTCGGACCACACGAACATGCTCACCATGGACGTTCAGAACCTGTGCGTGACCTGTCATCCGATCGGCCGCGAACTCTCACGAGCCCAGGCGCATGCGCCTGTCGAGGGCTTCCACTGCCTCGATTGCCACGATCCGCACGGCTCGGCGTACAAGGGCATCCTCGTCGACAACCAGCGGGACCTGTGCTTCACGTGTCACCCGTCGGTGGCACGGCTGTCGGGCATGTCGGTGCAGCACGGTCCGTATGCCAACGACGCGTGCACCGACTGCCACGAGCCCCACGGATCGGACTTCATGCCGTTGCTGCGTGCCGAGGAGCCCCGTTTGTGCTACATGTGCCATCCCGAGATCGAGTCGGACTTCCGTATGGCCAGCCACCACCCGGTGGGCACGGTCACGCTGAACTGCACCGGATGCCACGACGCGCATGCCACCAACTATGCTGCACTGCTGTATGACAACGACAACGGCATCTGCTACGACTGCCACGCCCGCCCGATTCAGGCCACCTACGACAAGTCCGGCCACAAGAACACGCCGTGCTGGGGCTGCCACACACC
>CAZSUO010000186.1:0-3251 GCA_964610065.1 uncultured Coriobacteriaceae bacterium
TCGTGCGGGACATGGACCTCGATGACGTGCGGCGCGCGTTGGTGGGGACGCTCGTGACCTTCGCGGAGCGCACGGGAGTGAAGCTCATCGCCGAGGGGATCGAGCGCGCCGAGCAGCTGGCCGTGCTGCGCGAGGCCGGCGTCGAATATGGGCAGGGCTATCTGTTCTGCGCGCCCCAGACGCCGTTCCCGGCCGACGCCGACGTGACCCCCGCACTGTAGAGGCACTGGAGGACGACCATGGCTACACCCGAGATGGCACCCGCTCCCGCCCGCGCTCCCCACACGTTCAAGGAGGGCAGTCACGGCTTCCAGTGGGGCCTCGCCATCGCGCTCGCGATGGTCGTGGTCGTCACAGCGGCGGTGGCCTGGTGGCTCGGCAGCAGCAATCAGCTCGGGGGCACCTCGTGGGTCCTCACCGCGATGCCGTACAGCGGCCTGGAGATCGAGGGCCACATCATCACCGCCGCGTTCTCCGGCGATGAGATCGGCGGTCAGGCTCCGGTGAACAGCTACGGCGGTGAATACACCGCCGGAGGCGCCGTCTTCAAGGTGGGTGACGTCGCGCGGACGCTCATGGCGGGGTCCGACGAGGCGATGGCGGTCGAGGATGCGTACTTCGAGGCGCTCGGCACCGTGACCGCGTACGTCTACGACGGTGACACCCTCACGCTGCTCGATCCCGATGGCGCACAGTTGCTGGTGTTCCGCCGCGCCGAGTGATGATCGTTCCGGGCACTCTCGCGGGTACCCGTGTGGTTCGGTATCACAATCGGTTATCCTAATGATGCATGTCAGCGATAGTAGGGAGCCGTCGTGGAGCAGGTCCGCCTCACTCAGATGTCGACGAAGGCCGGTTGAGCCGCCAAGTGGGGTCCGGGCGACCTCGCGGCCGTGCTCGAGAAGATGCATCCCGGCGAGTCCGACGATCTGCTCGTGGGGTTCGACACCTCAGACGACGCCGCCGTGTACCGGCTCGGCGACCAGGCGGTGCTGCTCACGGTCGACTTCTTCACGCCGATGGTGGACGACCCCTACGATTTCGGCCGTATCACCGCTGCCAACTCGCTTTCGGATATCTATGCGATGGGCGGCCGTCCGCTCACTGCGATGAACCTCGTTGCGATGCCCTGTTCGCTCCCACCCGAGGTCACCGCCGAGGTGCTGCGTGGCGGGGCCGACAAGGTGCGCGAGGCCGGAGCGGTCATCGTTGGTGGACACACCATCGACGACAAGGAGCCCAAGTACGGGCTCTCGGTGATGGGCGTGGCGCGGCCTGAGGACGTGGTTCGCAATGTGGGGGCTGTGCCGGGCGACCTGCTCGTCCTCACGAAGCGCATCGGCGTGGGCATCCTCAACACCGCCATCAAGCAGGGCCTGGAGACCGAGGAGAGCCAGCGCGAGGTGATCGAGAGCATGGCGCACCTCAACCGCGCTGCCGCCGAAGCGATGGTCGAGGTCGGCGTGCATGCCGGCACCGACATCACCGGCTTCGGGCTCGCAGGCCACATACGCGAGATGGCCGAGGGCAGCGGGTGCGCGTGCGAGATCGAACTGGCAGCCGTACCGGTGTGGCCGAAGGTCGTCGAGTACGCCGAGGCGATGGTGCGTCCGGGCAGGACGGCCGACGTGGTGGCGTATCTTGACGCGTTCGTTGACTGGGGTCCCGCGGATTTCACCTGGAAGGGCATCCTCGCGGATCCTCAGACGAGCGGCGGTCTCCTGATGGCGGTGGCCCCCGAGAAGGCCGACGCTTTGCTGGAGGCGCTCGCGAAGCGCGGCGAGGAAGCGGTCATCGTGGGGCGCGCCGTGGCAGGCGAGCCCGGCACGGTGCGCATCGCCTGAGCGCGTTGCGAGCCGACAGCCGCCCGCGTGTGTGACACCCCCGGCGTTTCATCCGCGCGCGTGCGCATCGCCTGATTCCACTCCCGAACCACCTGAGGATCCTCCCGTCACCTCAGGGTGTGTAATATGATGTGTAAGTCTGGCTCTATACTCGGTGATGTTCCGGTGACAACACGGTAAGGCAGGTGTCCTACGATGGCGCGCATGGTGCGCAAGCAGATCGTCATCGAGCCCGAGCAGGAGCGTGCGCTCGAAGCGCACGCCAAAGCGCTTGGCGTGTCTCAGTCTGAGCTCATACGGCGGGCGATCGACTCTCTGTTACGTGATGCCGAGGAGCAGGTGCGCCGGCAAGAGGCGTGGGAGGCGATCGAAGAGATGTGGCGGCGCGCTGAGGCGGAGGGCTGGGGCAGTGGAGGGCGCACATGGACACGCGAGGAGCTGCATGAGCGCGGGCGCACTGATTGACACCAACGTGCTTGTGTACACCCTTGATATGGACGAGGCAGACAAGCGTCAGCGCGCGCGGACTCTGTTACGACGTCTACAGGCGAGCAAGACGGGCGTCGTGTCCGCCCAGGTGCTTGGGGAACACCAGTCGGTGGTGAGGCGTCGCTTCAGGCGCACGCACGGCCCCGAAGAGGCAGCTATGGCCACCGAGCGCTGGGCGCGCGCCTTTCCCGTGCACGACACATCGCTGCGGGTCGTCCTCGAGGCCCTTCGGGCCACCGTTCGCTACCAGATGCCCTACTACGACGCGCAGATCTGGGCGGTGGCACGCGTGAACCACATCCCGCTCGTGCTCTCCGAGGACTTCGCTGATGGTGCGGTCATCGAGGGCGTGCGTTTCGCGAACCCCTTCGCCAAGGGGTTCGATCTCGACGTAGCGCTGGCGCGTTGAGCCGAACCGCACGCGCCTGCGAGCCTACGCCTTCTGTGCCGAGCCAAGATCCCCGAACCGCTTCGCGATGTCGTCCATGAACCCTGGCAGGCCGCCCTCGTAGTCGAGTCCGGCGAGCCTCGCGTTGCCGTCGGCAACACTCATCGTCCCGTCCTTGACCGCGCGCACGATGTCCATGCCCTCCTGGACTTTCGGCGGGAGGGCGTCCACCTGGTAGCCCTGCTTGCCGTATCCGTCGCGCACGCCTTCGAGCGAGTGCACTGACTTCTCGGCCTGCGTGAACGCATCGAGCGTGTTCCCCTGCTTATAGGAGTTCATCACCTTGGTGCGGTAGGTGTCGCCGTAGCCCTCGGGATCGATGAGCGTTGAGTGTCCGTCTTTCACCATCTGGTCGTTGGGTGTGATGCGTGTCTCCTGCCACGTGCCGGTCTTTGGGTCGTAGATGGTCCCCTGGTCGGCCATGTCGATCGAGGCCTCTTCGTGCGTGTAGTCGGTCTGCAGTTGCTGCC
>CAZSUO010000187.1:0-3232 GCA_964610065.1 uncultured Coriobacteriaceae bacterium
GGCTGCGCAACGTCTGTGACCGTCTGGAGGGCCTTACGAAGCTCTGCTACCGGGTACGTCGCATACCGTGCAACATTTCCTGTCTGGTCGGGGCGGACGACGAGCACTTCGACCGAGAGACTGTGTGGGCGTTCGAGAACTGGACGACTCTTGGCACGGCGTTCCCGCTGGCCTTCGAGGGCAGGGAGAAGCCCGAGACCGACCGACCCTATGGGGAGCCCCTGTTCGGCAACTCCCAGTTCTCGATCCGCCGGGAGGTGCTTGGTGATCTGCGGTTCGACGAGGAGTACGAGGGGGCAGGGTTCGAGGACATCGCGTTCAATCGGGCGATCTGGCGGAAGCACTACACGACGTACCGGGCCGACATGCCGACCGAGCCCGAGCGGTGCATCCTGCACATCTCCCACTCCAGGCTGTGCGCCGAGCAACCGCACTGGAGGCACCCTGAGTTTTTGACTCGAAATATGAGGAGGTACTACGAGACATGAGCGACCACTTACCTGATGACTACGAAGAGACGCTGGCAAACCGTCGCGTTGCCATTCAGATGGCGCGAGAGGCGGCATTGAGAGGGGATCCTTTGGCTGGGTCGCTTGCGGCATTGGAGTTGATGGCTGAGCCGTTCTTTCTCGGCATTGACGAGGACGAAGACGACTCGGATCTGGACGTATACCTATGAACCAAGGCATCCTCTTCGTCCTGGAGTCCTTCCGCCGCCACATGGACAACGGCCGCTGGCTGTTCCAGTTTGGCATGGAAGCCGCCGGGTATAGATCGGCGGGCGGGGAACTCCCCAAGCCTGGCATCGACTGCCTCGACGTGCAGAAGGTCGTCGAGAAGTATAAGCCGCGCATCGTCGTCTTCTGGCCACGGTACGAGTGGCACACCGGGGAGTGGGTCGGACCCGAGGTCACCAAGGCCCACCAGTTCGTCAACTGGGAGTACCTGCTCAAGCGGCCCGACATCCTACGGGTCACGGTGTTCCACGACGCCGGCAGCGCCCGCGATCAGCAGCGCCGCTGGCACAAGGACTTCAATCCCCACGTCTACCTGACTTGGTACCACGATCAGTCGGTCCTGCCGTTCGCCCCCTGGGTCGATGGCAAGACGGTGAGAACCTACCACGTCGTGGACGCCGACCACTGCGAGCCCGTGGTGGACCGGGGCGGGTACTGTGCGGTGAGCGGCGCCTACGTGCCGGATGTCTATCCGCTGCGGATGCGGGTTGCCCAGGCTGCCATGAAGCGAGCCCTCGGAGACACGGATTACCTGACGCACCCAGGCTACGCCCAGGCGGGCTCCCACTCCGACTCCTACGTCCGCAGGCTCTCCTGTTACCGGGTGGCGATCTGCACCTGCTCGGCCTACAAGTTCGCCCTGAGGAAGATCTTCGAGGCCACCGCCGCCGGGTGCCGTGTCATCACCAACCTGCCCGAGTACGACCGACTCCCAGAGATCGACGGCAACCTGATCCGCGTGGCCGATGATGTCAGTCTCGCCGAGTTGCGGGCGATCATCGACGCTGCCTACGACCACTGGGATCTCGATACCCAACGCTATTTTGCCGACCGCTGTGTCCGCCGCTACGACTGGCGCGTGGAAACCGCACGGATCGCGGGCTTGCTGGAGGAACGCTATGCCGACCTACTGCGTTGAGGATTTCCTGGCCACCGTACCCGAGTCCCTAGCTACTGGCCGGATGGGCGACTTCTCGCTCACCGAGAAGGACATGCGCGTGGCGCTGGCCCTGTTCCGCCTGTACAAACCCAAGAGGGTGTTGGACTTCGGCTGCAACCAGGGGCACACCGCGTCCTTCCTCCTGGAGAACTGCCCGTGGATCGAGCTATGGGTCGGTGTTGACCTGAAGCCCGAAATGTTCCCGCAACGGGGAATCGTGCCGAAGTTGGCCGGAAGGCTGGCGCGGGGCGACGACCGCTTCCACGCCGTGCTCACCGACGAGACGATCCCCGACATGGCGCGGCAACTCCTGATGAACGGGTGGTCGAAGTTCGACGCGATCATCATGGACGCCAATCACGAGGACTGGGCGACTAAGCGCGACACGGAAGGCTGTGAGCCCCATGCCGCCTCTCCATGCCTCTGGCTGTGGCACGACTACAACGTCGAGTCCCGCCAGCACTCCAACGGCAAGCCCTTCAGTCTCAAGGGCTACCTCGATTCGCTGGAGCGACAGGGCCATCCGATCATGTTCCCCGACGAAGTGGATCGTGACCCGTGGCGCTGCTGCTCGCTGGCCTGGGAGGTGTCCCAATGAGCGTCAAACAGTGTTCCTGGGAAGAACTGGTCGAGATGTACGGCTTCCCGGACTGCCCGGTGAGCGACTGGCCGCCGTACTCACCCGGCGCCAACTCACTCCAGCCCGGTGAACTGTGGGTCTACCTGAGCCTGTTGCAGGGCATGTGCGCCAAATCGGTGGTGGAGATCGGGGTCAACGAGGGGCATGTCGCGGAGGCGGTCCTCGCCTCGTGCCCATCGGTCGAGTATTACCTTGGGATCGACATCCCGAACACGCTGGACTGGGTTGCCGACACACCCGATGAGCATGAGATCCCTGAAGGCGAGAGCATCGACTACGAGCGATCAAGTAAGAGGATCCGTGGACACCTCGCCCTGCGCAACACGCGGTTCACCCTGCTGCTCTCGCCGGGTGGGTTCGAGGCCCTGCCGTACTACATGCTCCCCACAGGCATCGACGCGGTCCTGATCGACGGCGCACACACCTACAAGCCGGTGAAGTGGGATACGGCGTGGGCCCTGTCCGCCGTCCGTACCGGGGGGCTCATCGTCTGGCACGACATCGAACTCTGGCCGGGCGTAAAAAGCGTCGTTGAGGAATTCCCCAAGACCGTGTACGGGGCTGGCAACATCGGCTGGTACTTCAAGGAGTCAACGTGATCCATCCGCGCAAACAATGGTGCATGAACGGAGGGCTGTAGAGTGAGTCGGAAGACTAAGACTCCTGAGTACCAGTCTTGGATCGCCATGCGGCATAGGTGCTACCTGCCGCACTACGTGCAATACAAGGACTACGGCGGTCGCGGCATACGGATGTGCGAGAGGTGGCGCGACTCATTTGAGGCTTTTGTCGAAGACATGGGACCACGACCGTCTGGCACCACGATTGACCGCATCGACGCTGACGGCCACTACGAACCTGGCAATTGCCGCTGGGCGACTCGCCGCGAGCAGAACGCCAACCGCCGCAGTGTAA
>CAZSUO010000188.1:0-3197 GCA_964610065.1 uncultured Coriobacteriaceae bacterium
CGAGATCACCGATCTCCTGCCGTAGAAGCCAGTTCAAGCGCCTGCGCTTCCGCTCCGGCTGAGACCACCGACGTCCCGCCCGCGATGTAGACGACCGTGACGCCCTCGACGGAGGCCAGATACCCTGCGGTCGCGGGCGCCAACGAGGGCGCCGGTGTCAGCAGCACGGGAGCCTGCAGGCGTGCGGCCAGGCCGGACGCCACGAGCGCGTCGGGGAAGCCGGAGCCGGTGGCAAGCACGACCCTGTGCGGAAGCAGTCCGCATGAGAGTCCGTCGGTGGCGAGCATCGCCGCGGTCTCGTATCTGTCCGCACCGCCGATGCGCAGAGGCCCCGGCACGTGAGCTTCGACCGCGGCACTGACCGCACCCGTGCCGCCGACGATCGTCGTAGCGGTGACGTCCCACTCGGAGAGCGCGGCTGCGGCCTGCGGGGAGAGGGCCTCCGGTCGGGTGAGTATCACAGGCCAGCCGCGCACGGCCGCGAGCGAGGCGGCCGAGACCGCGTCCGGCCAGTCCGCGCCGCTCACCAGGCACGCTTCACCGCGCACGGGGCTGATCTGTGCGAGCCGACGTGCGATCGCGAGCATCGTGTCGTAGCGCGTGGGCCCCGCGAGACGCTCCACCGCCGCCGAGGGTACCAGCGATGACACCTGACGGCGGACCTCCTCGGAGACCACGCCGGACCCGCCGAGGAGCACGACCCGTCGCGGCGAGAGCCGGGTGATCTCGGCGCGCACCTCGGCGGTCAGCGTCGAGCCCGGCGTGAGCAGCACGGGCCCGTTGAGGGCATTGGCCAGCGGGATTCCGGCGAGCGCATCCGGGAAGTCGGCCGCTGTGGCGAGGAGCACCGCGTCGGCGCCCTCGGGGAACGAGGCGCGTGCGATCTCAATGGCGGTGCGCACCCGGTCCGGGCCGGCCAACCGCGACGACGTGGGCGGGATATCGCGTTCGACCAGCCCCGCGTCGCCCCAGAGGAACGCGCGCTGGAAGAAGTTCGACCAGTCGTCACTCCATTCGATGAACGTCACGCGAGCCTCGGCCGGAGCTCCCTCGATCATGAAGGGGGCGCAGAACCTCGACATCGGCTCGGGCGGGTTGATCGTGCGCTCCGCGAGCGTCCAGGTGGCCCCGCCGTCCTCGCTCGTCCATCGGCCGATCCCACCGCCGCGGTACCGGTAGGCGAGGGGAGGGTCGCTCGCATCGGCGGTGAGGAACGCTTCCAGCGTTCCATCCGGACGGACCGCGAAGTCCCCGCCGTCATACCCGTGGTCGGTCTTCGTGACCTCGGCGATCTGCCAGCCACCGGACGGGCCGTCGGTGAAGCGGGCGAAGCACCACGCGTAGCGGCCGTCGCCCAGTCCGCTGCCGCGCAAGAACAGCAGCATCGGCGCGCCTGTGGCGTCTGCGCGTACGATCACCTCGCTCACGATCTCCCGTGTCGCGCCGCCAGCCCCATCGGGGACCGATGCGGAGGCGTACACCAGGCATCTCGCGCGTGCTACATCCGGCGTGATGGGGAGCGCCTGCGGTGTACCGCCTGCGTTTCGCCATGTGCCGCCAGAGTCGCGCACCAGGTAGTAGGCGTCGTGTCTGCCGAGCGCCATCTGCTCCACATCCCGCTCCGTGGCGTCCTGCATAAGGAACGCGATATGGAGCCGCCCGTCGTGGCCGGCCCACATGCTCGCGTAGACCGACTCCTCGGCACTCGGTTGGAAGATCTGCTGCGGCGTTCCGAACGCACCGCTGCCGCTCGGTGACGTACGCAGATACCACCTGCCTTGACCGCCCCGGTACAGGATGGCGACGTCGCCGCCAGGAAGCGCAGCCACCTGCGGGTAGGTGCCCACCGCGTCGATCGACGGAGCGGTTACCCACGAGTCGAGCGCACCGGGGGAGGTTGTGCGCACGTGCAGCATCTCGCTGTGATGCGAGCCGAAGATGGCGTGCAGGTTGCCGGCGGTGTCCTCGAAGAGCGCGGGAGCGCCATGGGAGTCGAGCGTGAGGTCGTTCCCGCCGAGGCGCGCGGGACCGGTCCAGGCGCCAGTGGCCGGGTCGTACGTGGCGAGCATCGGGTCGTAGCCGCGACCCTGGAAGGCGATGCAGACGCGATCCGCGTACCACACGCCGGGTGGATGCACGTAGGTGGGCACGAGCGCCTCGGCGGCCGCATAGGCCGAGAAGTGGCCGACGGTCGCTGCTGCTGCAGACGCAGGTACACCGCACACGAGTGCGAGCGCAACGCCGAGCGCTGCCACTCGCCAGCGCGGCCGGTGACGAACCTGCCCTGAGCCCATAGCGCGGTCCTCCCGTCGGGCATTACTCCTCGCGGTTGCCCGCGTCGTTGTCCCGGATGGCCGCCCGGCGGATCTTGCCGTTGACGGTCTTGGGGAGCGCATCCACGAAGTCGATGATGCGCGGATACTTGTAGGGCGCTGTCCGCTTCTTCACCCAGGTCTGGAGCTCGCGCACCAGGTCCTCACCGCCGGTGTAGCCGTCGTGGAGCACGATCGTCGCTTTCACGGCATGGCCGCGCACCGGGTCGGGCACGCCGGTGACCGCGCACTCGCGCACGGCGTCGTGCTCAAGCAGCACGCTTTCCACCTCGAAGGGGCCGATGCGGTAACCGGAGCTCTTGATCACGTCGTCGTTGCGGCCCACGTACCAGTAGTGGCCGTCCTCGTCAGCCCACGCGGTGTCGCCCGTGTGATACCAGCCATCATGCATCGCCTCGGCCGTGCGCTTCTCGTCCCGGAAGTACTCGAGCAGGATGCCGTCGGGGCGCGGGTCGATCTTCACCACGACTTCGCCGGTTGTGCCCGGCGGACACTCGGCGCCGGATTCGTCCTGGATCTGCACGGTGAAGTGCGGGGACGGCTTGCCCATCGAACCCGGCTTGGGCGTCATGCCGATGGAGTTGAAGACCAGGAGCGTGGACTCGGTCTGGCCGAAGCCCTCTACCAGCGGGAGTCCGGTGTGCTCGCGCCAGCCGTCGAAGAGGTCGGGGTTGAGCGCCTCGCCGGCGGTCGTGCAGTAAGAGAGGCAGGTGAGGTCGTAGCCGTCCACGCCCGCCTGCATCATGAGGCGGTACATCGTGGGTGGGCAGCAGAGCGTCGAGATGCGGTGCCGCTCGATGAGCGAGAGTATCTCGGCGGGGTCGAACCGGTCGAAGTCGTACGTGAAGACGCACGCCTCCATCG
>CAZSUO010000189.1:0-3197 GCA_964610065.1 uncultured Coriobacteriaceae bacterium
TCCTTGCTGATGTCCTCTTTGGCCCTCTTATAGAGCGTCCGCAGTTCTTCGAGCGAGACGCTGACCCCGATGTTGGGGTTCGCCTTGATCCAGGTGTCCGGGTGCTTCCAGTCATCTTCCACGGGCCGGCCGTGGGCGTCCTTGTGCATCGCCTAGTAGATCACCGGCAGGTAGCTGGCGTCACTGACGATGCCGTCGCGGACCTTGCAGGCATAGTTGTACTCGTCATTGCAGACGCTGGCCCTGGCGTAGTCGGCAGACGTCAGCATCGGCAGCAGCGGCTGGAGGCGGTTCATCGAGACCATCGCCGAGGAGAGGGCGTTGTAGAGCTTGGCGTTCGGCTGGGCGTGCAGCTCGTCGATAGCCTGGAAATGCGGGTTGTCGCCGTGGGCCACGTTCTCGTCGGCCGGGATGACCTTGGTGACACTGTTGTCCGGTTTGGTCAGACATCGAGTCGTCGCGTAGGTCGTGCAGCGCTTGGCCATCTCCGGCTCGGCCTTGATCATGCCCTGGATGTGGCGGAAGAGCTTGCTCGCCTGGTCGCGGCTGGCCGCGGCGATGTTGTTGATCTGGCCCGCCTCATTGTCCAGGAAAAATACCGCGTTGTGGATCGCAGCGGTGAGCGGCGTGTTGTGCGTAGCAACCATACCCTCGCCCGCCAGGAACAAATGGCTGGGCGAATCCACTTCGACACATCGAACCGGGACGGAATCCACCGGCTCGACGGAGACGATCTGCCTGGTCCGTGACCTGCTCGTTTCGGAGGGATATCGCACGCGGGCCTGTTTTCTGTGCAGCTTGAACGGCTGGATGCCATGAGCAGCCCAGAATTGCACCCGGTACTTGAGGCCGCAATCTTTGCCCTTGCATGATGCCCGGCCAATCGTTACCGACGGCTTCATGCCAAGGGTTCGCGATAACTCCAGCATGCCCTTAGCCAATGAGGGCTGGATGGAGGTAAACTCACACTGGCCGGCCTTCGATACGTAACCGTCCGTATCCATCAGCCCCTGAAGGAGCTCTGTTCGTTGAGCTATGGATGCTCTCAGGTAGGCATCCGGTATCCGCTTGTCGTGCAAGAGGCCCATGCCCCGCAGTTGTCGCTGCAAAGAGCCGGAGCGATTCCCACGAGCTGCGCCGCCGATGCGATATCGATGCGATGCGGTGCCTCCATTGCTGCGGGCCGGGCCAACCGATACGCCGCTCGCTTGGATCGCATCCATGACTGCCGTGTCAGAATCACCGCATGTAATCCGGGCAGCATCCGAGTCGCCGTCACCCAGCCATGCTCCGAGAACGTAGGGAGCCACCGGCAACACGCAGGCATCTGTCTCCAGCGGCAGGGCCACCGGGATGGAGTGATTTCGCTCTCTGTGCGTGAGTCGATTGCCTACGGTCAGCGTTGCGGCAATCTGCTCGGTCGTCCATGTCTGCGTGCGACCTTCGGGCTTGCGCGTGTTCGTCCGCCAAAGATGCTCCGCGTCGGCAATAATTGATGTCCCATCAGAAAAAGTCATCCGGTAGCAGCGGTGGTCGAAGAGAACCGGATGGGCCGCGAGAACCGTGCAGGGCTCACCAAATTCATCGAAGAGCTTGTCTCCAACCCGAACATCTGCCATCGTCACCCATCCGGTCGGAGTGGGCAATGGCGTGTCCAATGCCAAGCACTTGCCGTTTTTGCGGGGGACATAGATCAGGCAGCGACGATACCGCCGCGTCGTGCGGTCCAGGGAGTCCTTTCGCTTCCAGCCGAAGAGGTTCGCCACGATCGCCTTCTCCCATCGCTCCAGGAGGAACGGTGTGCCGGCCAGGGGGCCCTCGATGTGCGTGCAGCAGCTCTCGATGAACTCGATGTAGTATTCGGCCGTCCCGGCGTCGAACCAGCAGTCCTCGGCGTCGCGGAAGGGGTCGTAGCCAGGGATGTCGCAGAGGATGGACCGCCATCGCTTCGGCGCCAGCGTCCGGCGTCGCGTGACCGTCTTGCCGCGTGTTCTCGTGGCTACTGCCATCCTATGCCTTCTCCCTCTTGGCTTTGCCGCCGGTGAACTTCTCCCAGCGTGCCACGATGACATCGCAATAGACCGGATCGATCTCCATCCCGTAGCAACGCCGACCGAGCTTCTCCGCCGCGATGAACTGAGGCCCGCTCCCCGCGAACGGCTCATAGCAGAGTTCGCCGGTTTTCAGGTGCTTGACGATCGGGATCGTGAACAGCTCGACCGGCTTGGGAGTCGAATGGTCGAATTCCTTCCGCTCGGCCTGCGTCACCGATGCAATTTCCCAGACGGTCGTCTGCGTCCGCTCGCCATTGCCCAGGCCGTAGTCGGGCGGCTGATTGCCTTGTACCCAGCCCATGAAGCAGGGCTCGTGCTTCCAGCGGTACTGACCACGGCCAAAAACTAAAACCGGCTTCACCCAGATTATCCGCCGGTCTAGCACGACGTTTGCTGCTGCTGCTGCTGCTGCTGCTGCGAAAAACCCCTGCGTGAGATGGGCATGCCACAGATACCAAGCCGCGTCCGTCTTCAACGCCTCGTCAACGGCCGCGCTGAATGCAGACTCCAGGAACTGCTGCAGTTTCTCGTCCACCAGATCATCGTTGGCGACGGTGCCAGATATGGGGCCCGCGTTCGGGTGAAGGGCCCGGTTATCGTAGTCGATGCCGTACGGCGGGTCTGTGTTCATCAGGCCAGCCTTCTCCCCTCCCATCACCCGCTCCACATCCTCTACCTTCGTGGAGTCGCCGCACAGCAGCCGGTGCTCCCCGAGGATCCACAGGTCGCCGGGCTTCGTGATGGCCTTCTTCGGCGGCTCTGGCACGACATCATCCTTGGGATCGGGCTCGCTGCTCCCGGCGCCCGTGTAGCCCTGGATCTCCTCGGGCGAAAAGCCCGTCAGCGTGACATCGGCCTTGAGTTCCATCAGGTTCGCGAACAGGTCCGCCAGCTTCGGGGGGTCCCACGGCGTATTCTCCGTGCTCTTATTGTCGAAGATGGCGTAGAGGTCGGCGTCGGTTGCACCCAGGTCCAGGAAGATCACCGGGGCGTGAGTCTCGCCGATCTGCTGCAGGGCCTTGATCCGCGTGTGGCCGGCGATGATCCGCTGGTCGGCCCGGCGGACCAGGACCGGGTTGGTGTAGCCGAACCGCTCGATGGAGCGCACGACGGAGGCGACTGCCTCGTCGTTGTTGCGGGGAT
>CAZSUO010000190.1:0-3179 GCA_964610065.1 uncultured Coriobacteriaceae bacterium
GGTGGGGCTACCTCGTCGCGATCTGGGCTACTCCATCCTCGTCCACTGTCACCACATCGCCGACGCGAGGATCCTCGCCCGCTCCCAGGTCGAGCACCACGAGCCTACCACTCTGGCCGCTGCGGAACCACTCCTGGGCCTGCTCGTCGGTTTCGCACGTGGTCAGCTTAGTGATGATGTCTTTGTTGTCGATCGTCGCAAAAGTATGGGTCGTCGTCGTTGTCGTCATCGTCATCGTCATTGCCTCCGTGGTTGGTCCGTCTCGCTGACAAAGACTACTCTACGCTATCTCATTTTCGCGCGCAAGAAAATAATCGATATCGAGTGTCGATTCAGACGCGCACTGTCAAGACTACGAT
The DNA here is from genome assembly GCA_964610065.1 of uncultured Coriobacteriaceae bacterium. GTDB lineage: Bacteria > Actinomycetota > Coriobacteriia > Anaerosomatales > Anaerosomataceae > Anaerosoma. The sequence goes on from CAZSUO010000190.1 coordinate 360, forward strand.
TTTGCTTGCAATCCGACTCGTGCCCTGAGCCAGGCCGAGAAGGACAAGTCGGGAGACTCGCGCGCGGCGAGCGCCAGCGTCTCCAATTTTTCGGCCTCGGTGCAGGCGGTGCCGATCCAGTGTGACCGTCGACGTCCACTTGGTAGCGGCTTGCGCCCGCGCGTTTCGACGAGACCGGACTTCTCTTGTCGTGATTTACTCATGCTTCGAGAGGTATCACGAAATCATTGCGTGCGCAACCAGCGCGTGCGGGACCGGGACCACGGACCGGCCCGCCTCTGCGAGAGCACGCGCGGCCGGTTTTTCTTTGCCTGCGATCCTGTGATCTGCTCAGACATGCCATGGCCCTTGTGTCCCATCCCATAGCTGGAAGGGTAGCTCCTCTGGTATGTGGGGCCGAGCTGGCTGCTACGGGTGCGCGCCCATCGGGACTTTGAGACGCGTCCGCTCTGACTGCTCGTTGTTGCCGCTGGCAAAGCCGCGCCCATTCGCGCAGCCGAACCGCTCCCATCCCCGACGGCCATGGCGCCCGGCCTCTCGACCGGGAATCGGGTGTCTCCTCTCAGGGCCTTCGGTTCCAGCGTTCGCGGCGAGGGCGTTACCCTGGTCGCGCGACCCATTTCGTCTGCCGACGTTGCGCGGAGACCTCCCGCGCGGATGCGATCCAACAGCGCCAGTCAGGGCGCCTTGATCGGCCAGCTTGCACCGGCCTGGGTTGCGTGGTACGTTTCCCATAGGTCTAGTCAACCCAAAGTTTGAGCGGCCCCTCGACGCAAGTCAAGCGGGCCGTTCGCTTTTCTGGCGATGGTCAACCGTTCCAGCGACGGAGTTTGCCAGACGGATCCTTAGCCGTGTCGACATGGACGAAGCCGAGCCGCGGGTAGAATCCCACGCCCCCGAGCTCGGGCAGATGCCCGGCCTCATGCTGGGCGAGCACCGCCATCAGCACTTGGATCGGCTCAAGTCCAAAGACCAGGATGTCCGCCGCGCGCCCCTCGGTATGCTGGCTGTGCAGAGCCACCCCGGTCGCGTGGCGCTCACTCTGCAGCCCTCGGCGGCGAAGCTCGGCGTTGAATTCGACGGTTCGGTAGCCGCAGAGAATCGTCACTGGGTGGCTTCCGCACGCGAGCCGAATCGTCTCCAGCATGCGCTTGAGCGGCGCTAGGCGCTCGACGACCCACTCCTCTGGGTACGGAGTCGCCGGGTGGTAGCCGTCGGGCGCCGTGTACGATCTACACGCGAATTCCGTGACTGCAAAGTGGTCTACGGTGTCCATGACTTGTCTTTCTTGGGTGGCTTGTATCCGCATCGCTTGACGAGGATTTCGCACAGCTCTTCAGGGCTGAGCGTGAGCGGAACCGGGAAGTAGAGTCCGTCCTTGGTGGCGACCCGACGTGAGCCCGTGGCGTCGATGAGCACGTCGCCGGCCCGCACCGTGCGAACCAGGTCGAGGCTCATGCCACACCTTCCCGCTTGCACGCCGCCAGGGCCCTCTGCGCGCTCGCGTTCCGTCGGTTGTGCCGCTCCTGGATGGCCCACGCGGTTGCCTGCTCGACCGACTCCAGGTTCAGGATCGGGCGCCCTGTCCACGCCTTCGCAAAATCTACCTCGCCATCCGTGAAGCTGGCGCCGGCCCCGCTCTTGGCCTGCACCATGTCGGTGATGCCGCCTTGCCCGATGACCATGTCGGGGAAGCCTGGGACCATCGCGCCCACGGCCGATGTGTCCACCACCTTCCAGCCGCACGCCTCAAGCGCTAGAGCAATCGGCTTGTGGGTTGCGTCCCGGTGGTGGCGCTTCGATCCGCTGATGTGGGGACCGTGGAGGCGGCCCATCTACTTGCCCACCGTCTGGACCTGCGCCGGTGACGCCTGCGCGTGTGGTGGCCACGTCCGCTGTAGGACGAACATCGTCAGTCCGACCGCCAGCGAAAATACCGCTGAGATCGCCGCCGCTCGCAATGTCATCGACTTCGCCGCGTTCTTTGCGATCTCGATGTTCTTGCCTCGTTCCTCTGCTCTCTCTTCTCTCATGGCTGCGAATCCCTCTCTCAATTCGTTGACCGCGTCCCACAAGTCACGCGCCTTGGGGCAGTCGGCCTCGTGTTCCAGCACGACCGTCTTTGCGTTGCGCCTGCTCTCGTCTCTTGCAATTGCTCTCATGTGCTCGCTGCTGTCCCCCACGCCAGGCGCCCGCACTGCCTCGTTCTCGTCGGTGTCGGTCAACTTCTTGGGTGGGGTCACGGTGCTGCTCCAGGTTGTCAGGTGGTGCTCAGGCTAAGCTAGCTGGCATCGGTCATGCGGTCACCGACCGCAAAGCATCGTCGAGCCCGGCCAGGTCGAGACCCGAGAACGCGCGGCCGTTGGGCGTGACCGCGTCGCCGCTGACCACTGCGTAGGCATCGAAGCAGTAGCGTGCTACGAACGCGTCGGACACTCGAATGCGCTGGCCCCACGAGTTGACGAGATTGCTGCCTTCGAGCCACACGAGATGCCCGCCCGCGGTTCCGCCGTCGTCGATGGCCACGTCCCACACCTCGGAGGTGAACATGTCGCCCATCGCAACTCGACGGGGCAGCGACAGGCACAGGAACACACCACCGAGGAGAAACGTGGCCTTCGCGAGCTCGCCAGCGTCGAAATAGTCGACCTGCGCGAACGCCTGGATCCGGCGCCCGAACAGGCCGACACTGCGCCAGCGCTTCATGACGTCGAGAGCGTAGCACCCGTTGTCGGTGGTCTCGTCTCCCGGGACGTAGCCGAACGCCTGGTACTCGTCGATCACGCTCGCGGTATTCACGGACTGCGGTCGTCCACAGAT
>CAZSUO010000191.1:0-3173 GCA_964610065.1 uncultured Coriobacteriaceae bacterium
CGATCGAGGGGTACTTCTCTACGCTGCGTGATATCCACGCATCTGGCGCGGGCGTCGCCGAGACGAGCTACTATCCGGCACTCCAGGCGCTCCTGACGTCGATCGGTGCGGGGCTCAAACCCAAGGTCACCGCGATCATCAACCTCCGGAACACCGGCGCCGGCATCCCGGACGGTGGCCTGTTCACCGCGCCGCAACTCAAGGGCTGGGGACCGGGCGCTGACACGCTCTTCGGTCAGATCCCGGGGCGTGGGGCCATTGAGGTGAAGGGCACGGCCGACGATGCCCTGGCCACCGCCGAAGGCGAGCAGGTGACCCGGTACGTGGAGCGCTACGGTCTCGTGCTCGTCACCAACCTCCGCGACTTTGTGCTCGTGGGCCGCAGCGCCGACGGGGCCGGCACGCGCATCCTCGAGACACTGCGTTTGGCCACCACCGAGGCGGGCTTCTGGGCGCGCGTGCAGCAGCCGCGTAAGTACGCCGAGGACGCGGGCGAGGGTCTCGTGGAGTTCTTGCGGCGCGTGCTCCTCCGCAACGCGCCGCTTTCGGACCCGAAGGACCTCGCGTGGTTCCTCGCAAGCTATGCGCGCACCGCGCGTATGCGTCTCGAGCAGAAGCACGAGCTGCCTGCACTCGACGCGCTGCGCTCCCAGCTCGAGGACGCACTTGGCCTGAAGTTCGAGGGCGACAAGGGCGACCACTTCTTCCGCTCCACGCTCGTGCAGACGCTCTTCTACGGCATGTTCGCCGCCTGGGTGCTCTGGGCGCGCGGGCGTGACCGGAGCGAAGAGATCCCGTGGGAGAGCCGCTTCCAGTGGGAGACGGCCACGGCCACCCTCCACGTGCCGATGGTCTACGAGCTCTTCCGGCAGTTCGCCGACGTACGTCAGCTCGGAGCACTCGGCATCTCAGAGGTGCTCGAGTGGGCCGAGGAGGTGCTCTGGCGCATCGATCGCGCGGCGTTCTTCGAGAAGTTCGAGGAGCACCATGCGGTGCAGTACTTCTACGAGCCGTTCCTTGAGGCGTTCGATCCCGCGCTCCGCAAGGAGCTCGGCGTGTGGTACACGCCGGATGAGGTCGTGAAGTACATGGTGGCGCGCGTGGACTGGGCGCTTCGCGAGGAACTCGGCATCGCCGACGGACTTGCCGACTCAAGCGTGGTGGTGCTCGACCCGTGCTGCGGCACCGGCGCCTACCTCGTTGAGGTGCTGCGCAAGATCGACGAGACGCTCACCGCCAAAGGCGCCGACGCGCTCACGCGTAACGATGTGAAGCGCGCCGCTATGGAGCGCGTGATCGGCTTTGAGATCATGCCGGCACCGTTTGTGGTGGCACATCTGCAGATGGGCATCCTTCTCGCCGAGCTCGGGGTACCGCTCAAGGATGCCGACGAGCGAGCAGCGATCTACCTGACCAATGCGCTCACCGGCTGGGGAGACGGGAACATCCAACCGCCGAAGGATAAGCGCGCGGTTGCGGGGCAGATGCACTCGACGCTGCTCTTCCCCGAGTTCGCCGAGGAGCGCGACGCTGCCGACCGCGTCAGGCGCGAGGAGAAGGTCCTCGTGGTGATCGGCAATCCTCCGTACAACGGGTACGCGGGAATGGCACAGGCTGAGGAGGCTGACCTGCTCAGACCTTTCAAGGAGCATCTGGAATCATGGGGTGTGCGCAAGAACAAGATCGATGACCTGTATGTCCGGTTCTTCGCTCTCGCGCTACGGCGGATTGGGGTCATGAGTGGACGTGGCGTCGTCGCGTATATCTCGAATGACTCCTGGCTCACCGGGCCCTCGTACGTGACAGTACGTGAGGTCCTACTCGCCACCTTCGATGCTTTCTGGGTCGAAGGAATGCACGGGGATCGCACTATGTCCGAGTACGGACCTGATGGTCGCACCAGCCAGACCGTCTTCGCTGTCCCGGGCTTCTCGCCGGGCATCCGTCAAGGCGTCGCGATTTCACTGTGGGTGAAGAGGGGCAACGACGCTTCGAAGGAGGCGATGGTCCGATACCGCGCGGATATCAACGATTCTGATGCTAGCGCCAGGCGGGCACATCTGTTGGCAACGCTGGAGGATCCCGCTGCTCTGTCTCGCTATGCCGTCGTTGCGCCAACGAGAGCGAATCGACTGTCGTTTCGCCCGTTCGGAGTTGATGAGGGCTACGCTGATTGGCCTTCCGTGGCTGAGCTGTGCAGTCGGTCACCGCTACTCGGTCTGAACGAGAACCGAGGTGAGTCGCTGACCGACATGAGTCGTGACGCTCTCAAGGAACGCATGTCTGCATATCTGGATGCGGCTAATTCCTTCGACGAACTCCCGGCTTCCTTGGACGGGCTCACGCGGGATTGGGCTCGCTTCTCAGCGAAGTCCGCGCGTCAGCGAATCGTCTCGTCGACGTGCTTTGATGCGAGGCGCGTTCGCCGCTTCCAGTTCAGGCCACTGGACTCCAAGTGGGCGTATCTGGATTCCGCACGTCCCCTGTGGAATGAGCCTCGGCCGGAGCTCCAAGCTGAAGTGTTTAGTGGCGGCGACTTCCTCTTGGCGAGAGTCAGGGCACCCAAAGAGCGCGACGGTGCTGCCTTCGGATATGCGACAAGTGCCTTTGACCAGCATGCTCTGCACAAAGACGCGTACGCCATTCCGTTCACGCTTGTTGCGCGCAGTGATTCGGCGAATCTCCTTGAGCAGGGCGGGCAAGAAGGCCCACAGCCCAACCTGAGTGAACGGGCCAGAGCGTACGTGGACACCCTGGGGCTTGCAGCGGATGCGTCGACATCAAGAGCTGTCTGGTCCCACGTACTCGCAATTGGATACGCGCCCATGTACCTGGAGGGAAACAGCGACGGGATCACGTCAGACTGGCCGAGGATCCCGCTGCCCGCCCAGCTGGCGATTCTGGAAGAGTCGGCCTCGCTGGGTTCGGCGCTGGCAGTACTGCTCGATCCGGACTCTAGACCAGACGCCCTGCCTACAGGACTGGGGACGCTGACTTGGACGGGCGAGGGCGCCATGTCAGCGATGGGTCTGGGCATCACCGCTCTTTGGGGGATTCGACAGCGAGCCGGGGTAGTCACGGGTGGCCCGGGCAAGCTCACCGAGCGCCCCTATATCGACGACGAGCGCGCAGCCATCGCGGAGCACGCGGCCACACTCGGCATGTCGGCAGAG
>CAZSUO010000192.1:0-3172 GCA_964610065.1 uncultured Coriobacteriaceae bacterium
CCGCGCCAGTTGTCCACAGTGACCTGAGTTCCACTCCACCCGCTCTGGGCTACAGCCGCATTCAGGTAGCTCAGGTTCGGAGCAGGCCATTCGGCGTTGCCCGCGTACCACACCAGGTCGAAGACATCGCGTCCCTTCACCCATTCACGCGTGAGGACAGCCGCGATCTTGCCTGCCAGCAACGTGGCTCGATCGTGATGCACTACGCGCACCGGAACGCCGAACCCACGAGGCAGCCGGCTGGTAGCGAGCGTCGCTCCTGGCGGCGGGTTCGTGTCCACCTCGAGCTTGATCATCATCACTTCATCGGGAAGGGGCGAGAGCTGCATCTCGTACAACACGCTCCGGAACTTGACCAGGGCCTCATGCACGGCGGTCGTAGTCTTCAACGCGACCTCGACCTCGTAGCCCTCACGCACGAGCACATGCCGTACTTCGCGCAGTACCGCACCAAGATCGAACGCACCGTCTGTTCGCAGAACGGCGAAATCCAGGTCTTCCGAGAACCGTGGCGTTCGGAACAGGAGCCTCAGAGCGGTGCCTCCATGAAAGGCCATGTCCGCACTCGCGCCAGCCTCCTGAAGACCCTGGAGCAGGCGCACCTGCAGGTACTCGCGCATCACATCCCTGCCCGGCATCGCGGCATTGGAGGCGAGTTCGGCCCTCAGGACATCCTTCACAGCGACACCCACCCGTATTCCTCATGGTCGATCACTGAGAGCACGAGCTCCGCCGCCCGCTCCACCTTCAGGCTGCCGAAGCGTTCGACCATCTCTCCGAGACGCTCCCTATCGATGCGCGTGCCGTTCTGCAGCCGAAGCTGCCGGACATACCCGATTTCATCGCTACCCGGAGTGAGGTACAGGAGATCGATCAGCGCCTTCTCGGGACTTGCTACCAGCGCTCGCTGACCGTGCGCAACACCCGTGATGTCGGCGCCCCAGAAGCGCTCATGCTTCACATGCTGGAACACGAACCGGCCGAGTGGGGTCTCGTATCGAACCACCCTTCCGGTGGTGACCGCGGTGACGCCCTGCACCACATCCGGAATCAGCTCATGGAAGTGCAGGGCCGACTCAAGACTCACATATGAGGGTGTCACCAGCCGATTGGACACGACGAATGGGTCCGGAGCCACCCGCTGATGCGGCGGCGCGATCGCGTAGAGTCCCTTGCGCACACGGATCAGCCGCCCCGTGCGTACCCATCCCGCAAGCTGACGCTGCAGCGCCGGCACGTCCTCAACGCCAGCCAGCAGCAGGCCGGTGTCGAACACAGGCTCATCACCAACGATTGCGATCAACTCGGTAAACTTCATATCGCCAATGTAGCATACTTACATCATTCACGTCATACAGTGCCCCAATGTCCGCAGACACGAAGGGCGACCCGGTATCCGCATTCGCTGACCGCACCCTACGTGCGCTTCCGGTACGGTCCCCGCTTCTCGCGAGCCACAACGCCCGATTCCGCGATCAGCTCCGGATGATCCCATAGCACGCGCATGAAGTTGTCGGCCATTCGGCTCTGCAGCACCTCCCCGCGCTCCCAACGGCCCACCGTGCCGGTGCTCACGCCAAGCTGACGCTCGAGGTCGGCCTGGGTGAGGCCGAGTGCGTGCCGAAGCTCGTGGATCGCCGCCGAGTCAAGGCGGCCGAGATCGTCGCGCGCCATCGAAACGGCTGCACACTGGATCGGATCGACGTCGTTTGCCCAGACGTAGTCCTCGCCGCACGCATCACAGTGGTCGTGCTCAAAGCCCCCTACGTAGTACGTGCCCTCACGAAGCTCCACCGGGATCGGGTCGGTGCACACGCGCATGGCATGAGCGCCGCACTCAAGGCAAAACGCGGGAGTCTCCTGCATGTGCATCACCACTCCTTAGTGCGGCTCTCCATCACCGCAGAACGACAAGACAACGTACTCATCCGTTGGGGTCTCTGGCGCGAACTTCACGTAGAGGCGCTCGTTGCCCACGTACGGCTTGTAGATGTCCAGCCAGACTCCCGGCTCCGTCCGGTGCGCCTGCGACTTGTAGAAGTCGCACGATCGGAGATTGCAGACACACCTTTGTACCGTGTCGACGTCCCACCCCCGGCGCTCCAGATGCCGACGAACCCGCCAGGTCAGCTTGAACCGCCCGGCACCAAACGCCGCCCCCACCTCATCAAGCGGGTACGCAGGGTAGCCTCGTTCGCACACACCACCGGACACAGGAGTCCCCTCTCGGCTCAGGAGCGAGAGGGGCTCGCGTCACGTCAAAACTAGCATCGTGCGACATTTCGCGCAAGTGGTGTACTCAGCACTGCCGAGGGCGGTACGGTGTCCTACCCCAGCCCGCTACGCGGTCCTCTGCCGAACGGACATCTCAACGTGACAGCCGAGCACGCTCAGGAGCTCCAGCATCTTGTCCACGGACTTGCGGTAGTCGGCCGGGTCGAGCAGCCGGTACAGCTGCGCCGGGGAGGTGCCGAGCCGACGCAGGACCTCGCGCTTGGACAGTCCGCTTGCGGCCATCGCCTTCACTGCGTCCACCGTGAGCTGATGCAGCAGCATGTCGCGCATGTAGCGCGGCTCACGGTTGTAGTCGAGCGCCATGTCGACGAGCACGAAGCCCTCCTGGCCCGATGCCAGAAGGTAGGTCAAGCCCTCGCGAGCGAGTTCGTCGTCTATCCAGAACTCGGTCACGGGATCGGCGGACGTGGGCGGAGGGTCGCACTTAACGTAGGGGTAGGAGAACGTCCCGCGCTCAGTGGTCAGCACGAATGCGCGCTTACGGTTGTCCAACGATGCGGATTGGATCATCACAGCAGGCCCTCGTCTCGAAGATCCGACGAATCCGTCCCACAAGACATTACCTCCCGCGGTAACACTTTACAAGTGCGCTCGTGCGCACTCGCGCAGCATCCCGCAGGGGGTGAAACGAATCCTTACCGCGATGTAACCGTGTAGCTGACGATGTGAAACTCACCCTCTAGTGACGATTTGAAATTGACCCCCCTGCACCGCAGGGGCACGCTCCCGGAAGCATCCGACGCGACCGGGAGGGGTCAGTTGATACGTCTGGAGGAGTGGGTGGACATCGTCTCGCTGCACAAGCAGGGACTCTCGATCAAAGCGATCGCCCGGAAGACCGGCCTGTCGCGAAACACCGTGCGGGCGGCTCTTAGGC
>CAZSUO010000193.1:0-2526 GCA_964610065.1 uncultured Coriobacteriaceae bacterium
AGTGCGAGTAGCGGCCCGGTTCGGCGTAGGCATTGATCTCGCCGCCGAACTGCGCCTGGATCTTCGGGGGGACCATGTACAGGCCGCGCTGCACCTTGCCCTGCGAATGGAGGTGGGTGAACGCGCCAAGCGACGCGAGCGATTTGCCGCTGCCCGTGCTGTGGTGCAGCCCGATGCGCTTCGCCTTCTCGAGCATCTTGATCGCCCGCTGCTGGTGGACGTACTTCGGCCCGCTCTGCGCGAGGTTCTCGATGATGGTCGCAGGCCGGTTGGCATCGAAGTATGGCACTAGTTCCGTCCACTTCTGGTGAAGCAACTTCTCCGCCGTCGAGCCGATCGACAGCCGCTGCGCCGCCGGGGCCGCGTCGGCGAAAAGCGTCAACTGTAGCTTCTTCGCTTTCTCAAGGATACGGTTAGCGAGATTCGCCACCTCGCCCTCGGAGTAGCGCCCCTTGGCGTCGCGCCGCCGCAGGCCCTCGTATAGTTCCCGGAGGGCACCGTTATCGGCGTCCAGGACGCGCTCGAGCGCCTCACGCGGCATGAGACCTACAACATGACGCAGCGCATTCGGGACGGCGACCGGAGCCGTGCGAAGGCCGCGGCCGGTCTCGCGGCCGTAGTGGTTCGCGAACTCCTGCGCTAGGTCGCCCCGAATGAGCGCCTGCACGGTCTCTATTGCTGCGCCCGGCCCGCCCATCGCCTTGACGTAGCGTGCCCATGCGTGATTGCCCTTGTCCGCCTCCGCCTCCGCCTGCTTCTCCTGGAAAGCCTCCGTCTCCCCGCGCTTGATCTCCACGGGGTTCCCGAAGATGTCCATTTGCGTCGCGACTACCTCACTGGCAACCTCCGCCTGCCGTTCGTTCTCAACCTTAGTGGCCGCAGACGACGGGGCCTTTTCGTCGGTCAGGTGCTGCCAGAAGTAGTCACGGACCAGCGCCTTCTCCTGTGGCGTCATTGCCGAGACCGGCGTAAACGCTACCTTCCCCTGCGGAACCGCCTGCAGTGCCCGGTGCAGTGGATCGGTGGCAGCCTCCTTGCTGATGACCTGCGCATCAAGCGCGGCCCGCGCTTCATCCGAAGCGGCCTTGAACGGAATGATGAGCTGCTCAGAGACCGCAGCCCACTCGTCGTCGGTGTCCGCGGGAAAGAGGCGCGTCACGAACGTCTGGAACGCCTGCAGGTCCTCGGAGGACAGGTCTAGGTTGTCGGCCTGCCATTCAGCCGACAACAGGCGCATCCGCAGCGCCGCGGCACCGCCCACACCACCATTCGCCATTTCGGTCCCGCAGTAGTAGTGCAGTGCCTTGAGCAGATCGAGGCCGGTCTTGCCCGCGAAGTGTTCGCGGGCGTCCACCTGCCACCCCTCCGTGTAGCGCGGGTCGTCGTAATACTTCTCAGTCGGGCGCTTCATCAGCCCCTCGGCAAGCCAGCCGTCCTCGTCGAAGTCGCCGCGCTTGATCGCCACGGCCGCCTCATACTGCTCCGCGAGTTCGGTATCGGGGGGCTCCACGAGCTTGTCGAAGGCGTCCGACGCGATCCGGATGTACTTGTTCGGCCCGTCCGACTGAATCTCGTAGTCGCCGCGTTCAAGTCCAAGTGCGGCTGCCACCTGATACGCCTGCGCGCCGCCGATCTGTCCGAGCGGCACGTCGAGCGTGCGGGCCTTCCCCTCGGCCAGTGCGGCGTTCATCGAGCCGAGCATCTGCAGCCGCCCGAGCGTGACGCCGAGGATCTGCCGGGCCTCGCGCAGTTCGCGCAGCTTCTCGGCTTTCGCTGCCGACGCTGCCTCCAGCCCTTCGGGGCCGAGTTCGCCGACGGTGCCAAAGCCGGCGAAGGCCGCCTCCGCCGCGTCGAAGTGCTCCTGCGCCAGGGCGAGGGCGTCGCGCGCCCGGTCGACCTGTGTCTCGATATGCTCCTCGCGCAGTGCCCCCCGCACGGCGTCGCGCTCGTCATCGCCGAGGTGCGCGCGCATGATATGCGCCATGAGCGTGCCGCCGGCCTCGGGGCCGAGGAGGTCGAGGACCTCCCGGCGCATCGTGAGCGGCTGGCTGAAGACGGCCTGCGCGATCTCCTGCAGCTGCACATGCCGGCCCTCGAGCAGGTGCTGTTCGACCGACTTGACGCCGCCGTCGAGCTCCTCGATGCGGGTGAGGAGCCGGTCGGCAGCCGTGATGCGCGCCCGCGCCTGCAGGCTGTCCTCCACCTTCTGCATCGCCTCTTCGTCGGTCATGGAGCGGATCTCCACGAGGGCGTCGCCGCGCGTGACCTCCACGATCTCCTGCGGTGCCGCCCCCTCAATCTCTCGCCGCGCTGCCTGCAGCGCGCGCTGGCGCTCCTTGTATTGTTCGCGGGCGATCAGCAGCCGGTGCGCCTGCTCAGGGTCTATCTGCACCGGCGCCTCCGGCTTGTGATGGCCGAGCTCCTTGTGCGGCTTATCCTCCACGCGGGCCTGAGCCGCCTTGTACTGCAGTTCGTCAATGCGCGCCCTCACCTCTTCGGCCGCGTCTGTGGCCTCCTTGCCGGAGA
>CAZSUO010000193.1:2536-3153 GCA_964610065.1 uncultured Coriobacteriaceae bacterium
GAGCGCAGATAGCCCTCGTGCGCGGCGGCAAGCAGCGACCGGTCAGTGGCCTCGCGAGAGAGCGCACGGGCCGCCTCGGTGGTCATGCCGTTTTCCGCTGCAAGGGCGGACACCTTAGCCACATACCCGGCACCCGAGTCATCCACCTCTTCAAATGCCAGGTCCTCCGCCCGTCTGGTGCCAATCTGTTCGGCCACGTCGCGGTCGTGCTTCTCGATGACCATATCCTGCACATACCGCTCTGCCTTGTCGGCCTCTTTGAGGAGCCGGCGCGTTCGCTCGCGCTCGATGCGTGCCTGCGACTTCTCGCTCATGCCCTCTTTGGCCGCTTCGTCCAGGCGCGGCGACTCCCAGCCGAGGATATCCGACAGCTCCGCAAGGTGACGTGCCTGCTCGATTTCCTCCTGCTCCTGAAGCGTCTCGAGCGCAAGCGCACGCTCCGCCTCGGCCAGAACGATATCGACCTCATCCATGCCCTCACGGCGGGCCTCCTCGGCCTGCCTGAGCTTCTTGCCCTTGCGCCGCTCCTCTGCCTCTTTGCGCTTCGCGCGCGCCTCCGTGCGGTAGTCGCCCTTGGAGCGTACGCCGGTAATGCGCCGGTAGTTCATCGAGCCGCC
>CAZSUO010000194.1:0-3116 GCA_964610065.1 uncultured Coriobacteriaceae bacterium
CATCGACATCATCCATGGCCAGTCGGTCGGAACCAAGAACTGGGCTGCCGGCACGCTGCTGATCCAGCTCTGGAACATCTGCGAGGACCGCCGTGCGATGCTAACCGGCGGCAACGCGCGGCCGACAGCGCAGGGCGTCACGGCGAGCTCGACCACCATCGACGCCATCGCCCGCGAGCGCGGCAACACGGTCGGCGAAATCATGGGCTTGAACCGGAGCCTGCTCGGCTCGAGCTACGTGCCGAAGGGCACGAGCTACCGCTACTACACCTCGTGAGCGATGGGTCACCAGGACCGGGCCATCATCACCCTGTCGTCTGCCGAGGGCCCAACGATCTCGACGTTCGACAGCGTCAGCATCACCGAGAGCTTTGCCGACCCTCTCGGCTCCTACAAGTTCACGTTCTCGCCGAGACGGCAGGAGGTCGCCGAGATCCGTAGCCGCTTCGGGCGCGGCGAGCTCGTCGGCATCAAGGTCGGCGACTGCCCGCTGGCCACGCCGATCGTCACCACGAATCGCGTCACGCTTGGCAAGGACGGCCCGAAGGTCGAGGTCATCTGCAAGTCGGTGCTCTGCACGCCATACGAGGGCTCGAGCAACCCCGACATGGCGAAGAAGTGGAAGGACGACGTCTCGGTCGACAAGGTGCTGGCCGACGTGCTCGAGCTCTACGGCTTCGACACGATCATGACGGATGCGACGGCGCACGCCAATGCGCTGACCGGCAAGCCGCTTGACGGTCGGGCCGCCCCGGTGAAGCTCAAGTCGCTGACGCTCAAGGAGCTGCAGGGCAGCGAGGGCGAGACCGCCTATGCCGTCTGCTCGCGCGTGCTCTCGCGGCTTGGCTGCGCCCTGCACGTCGACTGGCAAGGCGCGCTGCTCGCGTGCCGTCCCGACTACGACCAGGCAGCTGCCTACTCGCTCGTACAGGACAGCGACTTCTCGCACCCCGGCGACCGCATCCTGCTCGACCCGCCGCTCTCGCTCAAGGAGTCGAACGACGGGCTGTTCTCCGAGGTCGTCGTGCGCGGCAACGCCCCCGACGACGACAGCGCCACGGTCACGGCCCTGCCCATCGCGCGGGTCGGGATCAGCGACACGAACCGCCCGAGCATCGCGCCCTACGGCAAGGTGCCGCTCGCCCCGCTCAAGTACACCAAGCACGTCTACCGTGCTGCGGGAGCGCCCTACAAGCCGAAGTACATGCTCGACAAGCAGGCCCGCGACGCGAAGGCCTGCCGGCACTCGGCGCGCGCGGTCTACTCGGCGCGAGCGAAGGACGCCTTCGAGCTCGACTGCTCGGTCGACGGGTTCGTCTCAACCACGGGCCGCATCTGGACGCCCAACACGATCGCCGACGTCTACATCGAGGCGCTCGAGTTCCGCGAGAATCTCTGGATCATCGAGCGCGGTTTCGAGCAGAGCAAGGACACTCGGCGCACCACGCTCAAGCTCATCGCCCGCGGCGCCCTCGCCATCGAGAAGGACGAGTAGTGCTCTACGCCACCTTCCCTCAGTTCCGCTATCACTTCGCGCTGCGCGGTGAGATGACGGGCTCGCCAACGTTCACGTTCACGGCCCCGCACACCATCACGCGGTCGGCCAATACGTGGGCGGGGGACGGCGTTCTCGACGGGCACGACATCGACCTGTTCAACTGCGGCTCGCAGAGTGGCCGCAAGACCGGCGTCACCATCACGGCGCCGACCGTCATCACGGTCAACGAGACGCTCGGGGCAGGAGTTGCGCTCACACCGTCGTTCGTCTCTGCCTTCCACGACGTCGACGGGCTCGAGACCTGGCCGGTCGCGCTCGTCCGCTCCGGGGGATTCTCGGGCGGTATCACGGGCACGCCCACGCCCTACGCGCTCACGCAGTTCGAGCTGACCTGCAACGCCGGGGCGGCTGACGCCGTCCCGTGGACTGACGAGTACGACTGGTACTTCTCTCAGCGCACGGACGATCCAGCGAAGCAACTGCTGGTGGCCACGCGCAAGCCGTCCTCGGGCGGCGACACATATTCGGGGACCATCCAGATCGTGCACACCGCGCTGGCGCTGACCGAGCTGGGGTTCACCGGGGTGTCGGACTTCACGCCGCAACTAGTAGTCCACCTGTTCAAGAACGTGCACGCCTACGTGCGACGCAAGAGCGACGGAGCCATCCAGTGGCTCGACGTCCTGCGTGCCATGACGGCAGGAGCCTAGCCATGCGCACCACAGACCAGACCTTCGGCACCGCCGACGTGATGAAGAGCACGGCCGAGAAGGGGGAGGTGCGTGTTGGCCTGGGCTTCCTGGCGCAGGGTGGCGAGGGCATCGACGCCGGGGCCGTGTGCCTCGGGCCCGATGGCTTCATCTCGCGGCCGAACGGGCCCGACGCTGACAAGGCGGCGCTCGCGTTCTACCTGAAGGACGCCAACCGCAAGTACGTGCTCGGCATCCGCGACAACCGCTACGCGCACCTCGTGGGCTCGCTCGAGCCGGGCGACCGCGCCATTGTGACGGATGGCCAAGTTCGCTTCCTGATGAAGAGCGCGCCGGAGGCGATCAACCTCTACACCGTCAACAAGAAGCTCGACGCGACAATGATGGTCGACGTCAACGGGGAGAAGGGGCAGCTCCTGCTACTCAACGCTAAGTCGTTCCTGCGCATGAGCACCGACGCCGCGGGAAAGTGCAAGCTCACCATCGCCTGCGGGGCATCCTCGATCACCCTTCGCGAGGATGGGACGATCCAGATTGACGGCTGCAACCTCATCGCCGCGACGCAGAAGGGGTGCCTCGGTCTCATGTCGCCGCAACCCCCGGTCATCCCGCCGGCCGGGGCGAACGGCATCGGGATCGGCCCCGGCGCTGTGGCTGCGTCGGTCAATTGGACTGTCGCACCGTGAGCGATGACGCTCTGCAAGTTCCCGCTGCTGCAGATCCCAGGGTGGGCGTTCCCGCCGAGCATCCCGCTTCCTGAGATCCCAGAGCTACCGGACCTGCCCGACTACGGCTTTCCGTTCAAGCTGCTGCTGCAGATCCCAGGGTGGGCGTTCCCGCCGAGCATCCCAATGCCGGAGCTGCCGGAGGTGCCCGACCTGCCCGACTACGGCTTCCCGCTCAAGCTG
>CAZSUO010000195.1:0-858 GCA_964610065.1 uncultured Coriobacteriaceae bacterium
GCATCATCCCGGTGGTCAGCCGCTCGATTCGCTTGCACACGTCCTCAAGGTCCAACTCATCCGGCTCTCGCACCTCAAAGAAGGCGTCCATCCAATCACTCCCCTCATGAGGCGCGTGCACCACGGGGCCCCGTTGCCCGGGGGCCGCGGTGTACGCGCATTGGTTCCGTTCTCCAGGACAGTACAGATGCCGGGCCGCCCCGCCAGCTACCACGTGTGCATTGGTACCGACTCCCTGGGGAGTCGGAATACCTAGCCCATCATTCCAGCATGCGTATGGGTGACTGCCGAATCGGGGCGGAGCCATCCCTTGTCGTCTCACATGCCCCTCAATGCCGGCTACCGGGACGTGGCCGGTCTGTGAGCGAGATGCTCGTCGAGATGGTACGAAAGTGCCAGGAACGAGCATGGCCGAGAAGTCCCTGGCCTGTGACGACCTGGCTCCTGATCCGGCTCCGCTCTTTCGAATAGTGACCGTGCGAGACTGCAACTCCGATCTCCGGGTGCTACGACTCCCCCGATCACATGACGGTCGGACACAAAACAAGCTGGAATCACTTCGAGCGGCCCTGGCTGAGCGTCTGGACGAATGCGCCTCGCCCGCCGGTCGAGACCTTTCCTACTGGTGCACTGCCACGTATTGGGAGGTATTCACAGAGCAGGGCATCTGCGATTCGAACTCCCGGCTGCTACACCTGGCTGCCGAAGCCCGCGGCTACTCACTGAATGCCAACCAACTCGAGCGCGCGTACGACGCCCTCGTAGGCGTAGCCGCAGCAACGGCGGCGCTGCGGGAGGCATCAGACCGAGTCCTCAGTGTGGAGCGAATCCTCGAAGCCGTCGAAACCGCGATGGCCG
>CAZSUO010000195.1:868-3101 GCA_964610065.1 uncultured Coriobacteriaceae bacterium
ACGGTCGGTACGGTCGTGACGCTACTGCTGTGCGGTCGCCAATGCGTCCGCCGCCACTCGGATCGAGTCAAGCTCAGCCGCTGTAAGGCCGCCCTCGCGAGTCTCGAACCGGCCGAGTCGGTCGAGGAAGCGTGATGGCGTGCGCTGCTGCAACTCCCCCCGGAAGTTCCGGAAGGAGGAGTAGCTGGCCACCGCCGCGAGACGCGCCCTCGTGAGACCGACGTACAGAAGGCGCGCTTGTTCGGCAAGTAGACCCGGGAACGGTTGTGCCTGAGAGGAGGGGAGCAGCCCCTCTTCAAGCCCCGGAATGAAGGCCACATCCACGGTCAAACCCTTGCTTCGGTGAAGCGTCAGGATTCGAACACAGTCGGGCTCCTCGAGGGGTTCATCGGGCTCACGCCCGAGCCGCACCTGAGCCTCGGCCAGTACTCGCCTGTAGGCGTTCTCGGATGCGGCAGTGGCCGCGAGAAGGACCTCTGCCAGCGTGAAGTCCTCCCCCAGTCCTGACAGCCAGTCTACGGCCTCGATGCGCGCCTCCTCGCCGAGAGAATCACGAACGATCGAGAGGAGAGCATCACTGCCTTCGGCAAGCGTGGACTCGGCCGACAATCCCTGCAGCTCCTCGAGCTGTGCACCAGTGGCTTCGATGACTCTTCGCGCACGCGCTGATGCGTCCGTCCTCTCGACGCCGCCGTCGAGCACATCCCGATACGTCATGTTCGCCAGGGTGCATGCCCGGGCAATCTCGTTGCCTATCCCGGGCCCGACACCGCGGCGAACGCCGACGAGAACGCGAAGTGCGACGTAGTCTTCGTCTGACGCGATGATGCGTAGTGCCGCGGCGAGACAACGCCCTGTGTTCGTGTCGCAGAACCTAGACGCCGTCGCCGGCTCGAACGGAACCGCCACGGCTGTGAGCGACTCACAGATAGCCTGCTCAATTCCATCCCTGGTCGTGCTAAGCAGAATGGCGATCCGTCCTGCGGGGATACCGCATTCAATGAGTTCCCGGCATGACTCAGCGATGGCGTCAGCCTCTCGCCTTGGCCCCCTGAAGGTCCATCGCAGGGTCTGCGCGTTCACCGCAGGGTTTGCTTGGCTCGGCACGGCAACGTAGTCCTTTGGAATTCGCTCTTCCGTCGCGTAGGCGGCGAGAAGACTCAGCGCCGGACCGAGAATACCCTCGCCACACCTGAAGCAGTGTCGGAGGCGATGATCACCTCCGCCTTGGTCGGCAAACCGTTGTATGCCCCTGGGCAAGGCGTACCGAAAGAAGTAGATGCTCTGGTCGTCATCACCCGCGACATACAAGCTGGCTCCCCGCGCTGCCATCTCACCTACGAGCTCGAGGTCCACTGGATTCAGGTCCTGGTACTCGTCGACGATAAGGTGCTCGAGTTGGATCGGCAGGAAGTCTGCGGGCGCCGAGCGCAAGTACTCCAGGCACTGACGATTGATCTCACTTGGCAAGACGCAGCCGTAGAGCGTCGAACGACCGGTATAGAAACGCAGGTATGACTCGCGCTCCGCTTCGCTTATCGGCGGATCGGGCATTGGGTAACCCGCAGGGTCGAAGTTCCCCGTGCTCCAAAACGCTTCATGGTCTCGACGCACCTGCTGTTGACGAGTGGTTGATGCCTCGCCAGAGTAGGCGCCGAACTCGGGATCGAAGATGTTCTTCGTCTCCCACTGGTCCAACACGCGCGGATCAACCGCGTACGTGCTGAGCCGGCCCGCGGCTCTCAGCACGGCAAGCGCCAAGGAATGCAGAGTGGAGACCTGGACTTCTGGGACAAGGTCCCCCAGTCCCTCATTCCGAAGCAGCTGGTGGATGTCGGCACGCAGGTCGTCGGCAGATGCATTTGTGAACGAAACGATCTTCAGCGCTAAAGGTGGCACTCCCCTGTCTCGGAGCAGCCACAACACTCGTCGCTTGATCACCGCTGACTTGCCGGCACCCGGCCCCGCCACGAGGCGTACACGCGTTGATGGATCGAAGGCAGCAACCGACTGTGCAGCTGATGCCTCCGCTCGCAAGTCCTCCGGAATGTTCACGACGCCCCCTGCGTCCGGTCTGCCGGCTGGTGCCACGTTCGTCACCGGGATGTCACCAATAGTACCGCTTATGCACGCGGCCCCGCCTCCCTCATCGGGTGATCGGGGCCGCTTGGCGTCGTTATGGCGGAGAGGGAGGGATTCGAACCCTCGTAGCGGGGGATACCCGCTAAACGGT
>CAZSUO010000196.1:0-3049 GCA_964610065.1 uncultured Coriobacteriaceae bacterium
CCCTGCAGCGCGAACACTGGCACGTGAGAGCGAAGCCGACGGAGGCCTTGACGGTTGTCATGGTCAGTCCGCGCAGCACCGAAAGCCAACCTCCTTGCCGGCCCACGATGCGCCTCGCCACGCGTTGTAGTCGCAGCGAAGATCGGTCTTCGGGTTCGTGGTGTCTCCTCCACCGCGGATCGCACACCAGCCATTGCCCGAGCACATGTCCTCCCATTCCCAGACGTTGCCGCTCATGTCCATCACAGGCGCGTAGCTCGCGTTCGGAGAGTGGCAGCTTTGGTAGCTCGCAACAGGTTCGGTGTCCGATGTGTTGCAGGCCCCCGCTTGGTACGTGGTGCCGTAGCTGTACACGTTTGAACCTCCCGAGGAGCAGGCCGCGTACCACTGGTCCACGGCCGCGGCGTACAGCTCGTTCGCTCCGGGCGAGCCCCCGCCGATGCGACCGCACAGGCGCTTCCCGTTGGCCGAGCAGAATGCTTTCGCTTCGGACCAGGTGACCCAGTTCTGTGGATGCGTCTCGTTTCCGAGCGCCCAGTTGCTGTCGGCAGGCTTCCACATAGGTGCGTAGCACTTCGAAGCGGTCACGCATGCGCGGTACGCTCCCACCGTCACCTCGGTCAGGTCGATGCAGAAGCCTGCCGGAAGACGGACCATCCCACCACCGTCAGAAGGACACGGCGCCGGCCCGGCCTCTGCTTCGATGGCTGCCTCGAGCACGTCTTCGGGCGCGTCGGGCATCGAGTCAGGCCCGGCCTCGGGCGCCGGCTCCGGTCCAGGTTCCGGCCCCGCCTCGGGCTGGGGTTCAGGCTGGGGTTCGGGCTGCGGCTCCGGTCCAGCTTCGAACGGAGCGTCAGGACCGGCCTCGGGTGTGGGCTCCGGCTGCGGCTCTGGCCCGGCCTCAACGGAAGCCTCGGGCTCCGTTTCTGGTGCCCCGGCCTCGAACTCGTCCTGCTGGTCGTGCGCGACGTCAGGAACCACGTCGGGCTGTGCGTCCTCTCCAGCTTCCGCTTCGGCCTGCACGTCGGGTCCGGCATCTGGCGCTTCCGCCTCGATCGATGCTTCGGTCGACGTTTCGGCGCCGGTGTCGCTGGAAGCCTCCGCCTGCGCATCGGTCGGCGGTGGCGGCGCCCCTGCGCCGTCGTCTCCTCCGCTGCACCCTACCATCACCATCGCGAGAGCGATCGACCAGCGCTTCATTTCTTCCCCTTGCCCCTCTTCGGTAGCGGCTTCTCTTCCTCGAACCCTGGTGGTTCCACGTCGAGGTCGGAGGCCGCCGTGCGGCCGGGTGGCTTCGCTCCTCTTCTCAGCCGTCGATCGGAGCTCCGGATCTCCTCGAGCCACTCCTCTGGCTCCATGTCCGGCTGCCCCGCGAAGTGCTGCGTCTGCACCTGCACGATCGCCTCCTCCGAATAGCCGAGCGCCCTCGCAGCCACCACCGCCCTCGCCCGGTTCGGGTACTGGTCGTCGTACTCCAGAGTGCGGGAGGGGAGCGAGACGGACGTCACGCCCGCGTGCCCCAGTACGTCCTCCACCGATGTGCCCATCGCAGATGCAAATCGTCTCACGGTCTCGATGGACGCCCCCCCTTCGCGTTCAGGAAGTCCGAGATCGACGGCTGCGACCGGCCGATCGCCGATGCAAGGTCCGTCACGTTCTTGAACCGTGTCTGCAACGCTGTCCTCATCCTCTGGCGTAGACGTTCATTCTCCTCAGGTGTCAGATCGCCCATGTAGGGAAGCCTATACGCCGCAACCATAGCCTTCGCGATAAAAGGCAAACCTTTACCCTTGACTTCGTGCATAGGCGTAGCTATGCCTTTCTCCATGGTGAACACCAGGGGTCGAGAGAAGTTGCGGGAGTACTTGGAGCGCGAGGATGCGCTGTCGCAGACCCAGCTCGCTGCCAGACTCAGCATCAAGCAGCCGTCGGTTTCGGCCTGGGTCGCAGGCGACAGTCGACCCGAGAGTCACCTTCGCGTGGCACTCGAGTACATCGCTGGGATCCCGGCAGAAGACTGGATGACGATTGCAGAGGCGGACGCGATCGAGCGCGCGAAGGCTTCCCGTGTCGGAACGGGGACGGAGGGCTGAATGCGCACAGCACACCTGATGGGCTGGCCCGACGTGCGAGACGTTCCCGTCCACATCTACGCGTTGCGTGATCCGAGAACGGCGGAAGTCAGGTACGTCGGCAGGAGTTCGAACCCACTGGGTCGACTGGCGTCGCACAGACACTCTACCGGTGCGCCTCGCGTGCGGGACTGGTATCGCTCCGTGGAGAGGGACGGACTGGCGCCTGAACTGGTCATCCTTCACACGGTGCCTTCCGGAGTCGACGCAGATCCGTGGGAGGAACACTACATCGGGGAGATGCTCGGACTCGGGCACAGGCTGCTCAACGGACGCCTGACGCACAGCTTGGCAAGCCCCCGTGGTGGTGGCGTCGGCAACGGAGACCCAGAGAACGCGCGCCGCCTCGGGAGTAGATGCCGAGGTGCTCGCGTGGCCATGGGCATCAGTCAAGCTCTGCTCGCTGCGCGAGTGGGCGTGCGGCCTCACGTCCTGTCGTGGATCGAAAACGGACGCATCGCGGCGATCGAAGCTGCAACCGCGGAGAAGCTGGCGACAGCGCTCGACGTCTCGCTCGATTGGCTCGTGATGGGGCGAGGCTCTGGCCCCGACCACCCGTCGCGGACCTGCACGGAGGGCTGAGGCGCGGAGCAACTCCCCCGCTCCCCACCGGGGCGGGCATTCGTGCGTGCGAATTCGAGTGGCCGGGATTGGAGGTCGACGATGTTTGAGGGAACAGCGGTGCAGCCTGCGACGATTCACGCGGCCGTGCGATGCCCGATCTGCGGCGCTGGGGTGGACGGCCCGGACCCCGCTGCAGTCGCTCGCGGCGTCGGCTGGGTCGAGTTGCCCGGCGTCTGGCTTTGCCCCACCTGCTCGCTGCGTCCCGACGTGTGGGCGAGCATCGGTGTCGAGGTCTCTCCCGCCGGCGGCGACATGTCCGTCGTTCGCGTCGTCGGCATCCCCGTGATGCTCCT
>CAZSUO010000197.1:0-3042 GCA_964610065.1 uncultured Coriobacteriaceae bacterium
GTCACGGTGGAGTTCGAGGACGTCGACTCGTACGGCATAGCCCACCACACCAAGCTCGTGGCGTACCTCGAGCGGGCGCGGGTGCGGCTGTTCGACCACGCCGGGATCGGCATGCCTATTCCACTGAATCCGATCACCGAATCCGGAGGAAGCCGATCGCCGATTCCAAGGCAAGCCGATCACCGATTCCGGTGAAGCAGATCGCCTGAGACCGGCGACGCCGATCGCGCTTTGTCGGAGCGAAGCGACGATCTTCTTCTTCTCCTGCCAGGATCGCTCCCGGCTGTCAAAGCGGCAATCGCCTCGATTGGATCATGGCGGGGCACGAGGCCATGTTGCGCGGTCGGTTTTCGTCACGCGTCGCTCCTCTTCGTTCTCTTGGTGCGCATGGTGTCCTTGCCGGAAAGCTCGATGCGGTGGGCGCACGCGACGAGCCTGTCGAGGATGGCGTCGGCGACGGTGGGCTCGCCGATGAGGTCGTGCCAGTGCTTCACCTCGAGCTGGCTGGCGACGACGGTGGCGCGCCTGCCGTGCCGTGCCTCGACGACCTCGAGGAGGTCGCGGCGCTCGGAGTCGGAGAGCGGCGAGAGGCCGAAGTCGTCGAGGACGAGGACGTCGGGTCTCGCGAGCCTGTCGATGATCTTGCCGTAGGTGCCTGCGCCGCGGGCGACGTAGATCTCCTCGAGCAATCTCGGGGCGCGGGTGTAGAGCGCGGTGTGACCGTCGCGGCACGCCTTCTGGAGGAGGGCGCAGGCGAGCCATGTTTTACCGAGGCCGGAGGTGCCGGTGATGAGGACGTTCTCGCGGTCGCGCACCCAGCCGCACGCGGCGAGGCGCTGCATGACGGAGCGGTCGAGGCCGCGCGGGTGTTTGTAGTCGATGTCCTCGATGCACGCCGGCTCGCGGAGCTTGGACTTGGCGAGTCGGAGCCCCAGCCGCCGAGTCTCGCGCTCGGTCCACTCGCGGTCGACCATCATGCCGAAGCGCTCCTCGAAGGTGAGCGCGTCTTTGCGCGCGGGGCCGTCGAGGTGCTCGCGGAAGGTGCGGGCGAGCCCGTGCAGTTTCATGTCGATGAGCTTCTTGTAGGTCTCTTCGTTGACCACGTTCGTGCTCCTTTCAATGGTAGCGCTCGGCGCCGCGGATGTTGTCGTGGCGCGGCAGCGCGAGCTGCGCGGGCACTTCGCGTCCGCCCGGGAGGGGCAGGCGATCCGCGCCGCTCTTCAGGATCGATTCCACCGTTTTGTATTGCGGCGACCTGAGCGCGAGGGCCCTGGCGCACGCCGCCTCGAGCCGCTCGTCGCCGTGCTTCTTTCCGAGCCGCATCACGCCCAGACACGCGCGGTACCCCTGCTCCGGGTGGCGCTTGCCCGACATGATCGCCGTGACGAGCTCGGCGGTTCTCGGCCCGGTCTTCTGCGCCCAGCCGGCGATGCGCTCGGGCGTCCACTCCAGGTGCGCGCGGTGCTTCTCCGGGCGGTGCTCGTCGAGCGTGCTGAAGCCCCACCTCGCGTGGCTACGAGGATGAGACGCCACGCGCTTCCCACGGTGAAACAGCTCCACCGTCGATCCGGTCCACCGCGCCTCCAGCTTCTTGCCGATCAGCGTGTACGGCGCGCTGTAGTAGTGCTCCGCCACGGCCACGTGGTAGTCGATGCTCACCGTCGGCTTCGACCACTCGAACGGCTCGAATCGCTTGCCGGGCAAGGGCGAGAGCGCCGGGCGATCCACCGTCTCCCACAACTCCCGCCGCGACACCCCGAGCTTCTGCATGGGCTTCGCGTTGTACTCCTCGAGCAACCGCGCGATCTCCGCGTTCGCCTGCGCGAGCGAGAAGAAGGTGTGGTTGCGCAAACGCGCCAGGATCCACCGCTGCGCGATCAGCACCGCGCTCTCCACCTTCGCCTTGTCCCGCGGCTTGTACGGCCGCGCCGGGATCACCGCCACGCCCATGTGCTGTGCCCACGCCGCGTACGTCGGATTCAAGTCCGGGTCGTACCGACACGGCGACGTCACTCCCGTCTTCTCGTTGTCCGGCACCACCGCCGCCGTCACCCCGTCGAAGTACTCGAACGCCTCGTCGTGCAGGCGCAGCCAGTGCGCCGAGTCCCGGCTCGGCGCCGCTTTCGCGAAGGTGAAGCTGCTCGCCCCGAGCGCCGCTACGAAGAGCGGCGCCTGCCTCACCTCGCCCGTCTCGCGATCCGTGATCTCGATGCCGTCGCCAGACCAATCCACGAAGGCCTTGTCCCCCGCCTTGTGCTTCTGACGCAGCACCGCCCCGAGCGGCCGCGCCCACTCCCGGTACAGCTCGCAGAATCGGCTGTACTGATAGCTCTGCTCGCCGTGCGCCGCCCGGTATTCCTGCCACAACAGCACCAGCGTCACGTGCTTCTTCGACAGCTCCTTGTGCACGTGACCGAAGTCCGGCTGCGCGACTTGCGAAGAAGCCTTCTGCCCCGCTGGCGCGTACAAACGCTGCTCCAAAGCCTCATCGTCCACCTCCTCTTCGAGCGGCCACGATGAACCGCTCGCCTCGAACCGCTTCAGGCAGTCGTGCACCACCGACGCCGACTTCCCGACGCTCGCACCCACCTCGCGGTTGCTCCGCTTCTCATCGAAGTGAAGCCGTAAAATCTCCCGTATCTTCCTCACCGATATCCTCTTCCATGCCATCGCGTCCTCCTGCCCGTTTCTGGGTCGAGGACGGCTACCGCCAACCCGCGAGGCCGGCAATCACTTCGCCTCGCCAAAGTGATCGGCTTCGTCGGAATCGCGATCTGCTTGCGTCGGAATCAGCGATCTGCTTGCGTCGGAATCAGCGATCGGCTTGCGTCGGAATCAGTGATCGGCTTCGAGCGGAATACGCACTTGCGTAGCTCCTCGGTGGCGATCTCCCAGAAGATGCCGCGACGGCCGAGCGGCGTGGAGCAGCCCGAGAGCTGGCCGAACGAGCGCAGGATAAGCGCGGTCGAGCCGCGGTAGACCTCGCGATCGTTGACGTAGTGCGCCAGCTCGTCGAGGTAGCAGTCGCCCTTCTTGCCGCGC
>CAZSUO010000198.1:0-3029 GCA_964610065.1 uncultured Coriobacteriaceae bacterium
CGGTCTGCGTGTTGAGCTTGGCTTGCCGCTGCACGAGCGCGGCACTCCGGGTCACGGCCCGCATCAGGACGCGCCGGTCCTTCAGGCGCATGGCGGCCAGGTCCAACTCCTCCACGGCCTCGCCGATGAACGTGAGCTTCATCATCTCGTCGTGCTCACCTGATTCAGGTCCAGCCGGACTTGACTGTGCGGCTCCGGCAGGCCGGGAACGCGCTCCTTGCCCAGCACAGTGCACCGGACTTGCTGTTCGCGCGGGATCAGCACCCAGGCCCCGTTCTCGGCCTTGCGGTGCGTCTCCCGCACGCGGCACCCGATCTCCAGTTCCGTCCTGTCATCGCAGTAGGCCTCGTGCGTGATCGGGTCGTTGTAGGCCTGCGCCCGGCTCTGCCTCTGGCGGGCACTGAGTTGCAGGAGCAATGCCGGATGACCTGTAGCCGCGGTCTCAAACGGTGGCGCGTTGGTGTCCCCGGTGCCCTGGTGCTCGACCTCCACCAGGCTGCTTGCACTCCGCGCGTAGAGGCTGGTGAGCACGCTGCCGACGCTGGCGCGGTTCACTGGCGCACCTCGTCATCGCGCTCCAGCAGCACGTTCTGGGTGTAGCTGAACCGTTCGTAGCTCGGAGAGACCTGAGCCTCCAGGCAGGCTCCGCTGTCATCTTCCTCGTCGGCCTGGGCCCGGTAGCGGTCGGCCTGGTCGCGCAAGTTCTTGGCGACTTGCGTCAGGTCCTCGTCCACGTCCCCGCGCCCTACCTTGATGGCGAGCTTGCTGTGGTTGGTGGCGAGGATCTCCAGGAGCCGGGCCGACGTGCGGAGGACATTGCTCCCGTTGGTGGCGTAGACGGCCGCGATCTCCGCGTCCGTGAACGCGTAGTTGTCTCCGTCAGCATCGTCGGTGAGCAGGCGGATCATGCCCGCGTCCGTCGTCGGGTCGTAGCTGAACAGGACCGGCATGGCGTCTGCTCCTCTCGCGGTAGGTAGGGCGTGGGGCGCCCCTGTGGCGGGTCAGGAGCGCCCCACTGGGCGGTGGAGGGGGCCGCCGTGCTCAGGAGACCGCCTACGCGGCTTCGGCCTCTCCGGTGGAGTGGTAGGCACCCCGCCAGTCGGCCACGTCAACGCCGAATGTGAACCGAAGCTTGAACGTGATCTCGTCGGTCAGGAAGTCGCCGTCGAAGGGGTCGGTGGCGCCGCCGAACAGCAGCCGCGCGTCGGCCTCGCGGACGTAGATGGATGGCGTCTCGTAGCCGCGCAAAAAGCCGTAGCGCACGGCGGGCCGGATGCGCGGGTCGGCAAAGAGATACCAACCGGTCGTGCCGTAGCTCTCGTCGATGGCCTCCAGGAACGGGTCGACCACAACGGTGGCCGACCGCGCCGCCGGGTTGTTGACAGGGATGCTGGCGGTGTTGCCGGTGGTGACCACCGTGCTCTCCACAAGCGCCCGCGCGGTCCACTCCAGCGTCGGAGGCACCACGAGGAAGAGCGGCCCAGCATACACAGAGACATTGCCGGCCGGGTCGTCGAAGTTGCGGATGGCATTGACGCCGATGGCCAGGTTCGCGGCGGTCAGGTTGCTGCCGGCGCCGCTCATGTAGTTGCCGTGCCCATTGGTGAAGAGAGTCGTGTTGTGGGCGTAGGCGCTGGTGAACAGGTACTGTTGGGTGTACCGAGCGCTCAGGCCCCAGGACTGCGGATACTCCATCAGAAGCCCCAGGTCACGGTTGTCAGACAGCCACGTCTCCCACGTCACAGGCCAGTTGACGCCGTACTTGTACGTGTGGGCCTCGAAGCTCTCGTCGCTCGGGTCGATGGTGGTGTAGTCTGCGCCCTCTGCCACCTGCGGGATGAGCCGCGCGGCATTGAGCCGGTAGTCTACGCCGTGGCCGGACCCGGCACGGGCCAGCGTGGTCGTGTCCCGACGCTTGCCGAGCATCGGGTATGAGACCGGAATCGACTCATCCACGTACGAGACCATCAGGCCGCGGTCGATCACGTCGGCCAGGTATGTGAGGTCGCTGGTGCTCATGACCTCCTGCACACGGCCGGAGCGCATTGCCTCCTGCTGGCGCTTCACCAGCGCACGGACATTGATCTCCCGGCCCCCGGACGTGTCCTCGTCCACGATTTGCGGAACCAAACCGACTGCAGGTAGACCCATGATAGGTCACCTCGTTTCGTTGTTGTGGGTGCTACTACGCGACGGCGGCGGCCACCATGGCGAGACAGTCGGACCAGGGGATCGGGATGATCTCCACGCCGATGGTGGCGGTCAGGCCGGAGCCCACCGCCTCCAAGGCGCGCCCGATGCAAATGCCGTTGGTATAATCACGATTGATCTGGTCGGAAACGGGGTCGTAGTACAGCCAGTCGCCCACGGCAACGGCGCATGAAGAGCCGGCCGCGTTCTTGCCGATGACGCTCAGGTTGTAGCAGCCGCGGGTATCGATCACCACCAGGTCTGTGTCGGAGTCATAGTCCGCCACAGCGACCCCGACCAGCGCCCCGGCAATGACGAGGTCGCCGCTGGTCACGTCATCCAGGGTCGTGTCCGTGGTCTCAATCGCAATGCGGCTGGAGTCGATGGCGTAGGTGCTCTTCGCGTTCACGTCGACATAGTTCGCCATTCCATCTCACCTCAGAACAGACAAAGCCCCGCCAATCGGTAGGGCCGGAGTGTTTGCTCGCTGTCGTCGCGCGCCTGCTACTGCGGCAGTTCCTGCATAGCCTTGAGGGTCGCGGCGTCCACGCCGAGGCGCTTCGCTGCCGCCGTGAACCCCTCCTCATAGACCTTCGTGGCTTCCTGCGTGCGGCCCGTGTCTGTGGGCCCAGAGCCGGTCACGCGGGTGCGCACCCCGGCCTCCTGCAGCACGGTCAGGGCGTAGGCGCGCTCCTTGTCGCAGGCCTCCTGCACGCGCGTCCCGATCTGGTCGGTGGCGATGATCTGGCCGGCGAAGCTCTCGATCACGCGGGCCTTTGCGGCCGGGCTCAGGTCGTCGCGCTCGCTCACGAGAACCTGCACCGTGTTGAGCGTGCCGG
>CAZSUO010000199.1:0-3010 GCA_964610065.1 uncultured Coriobacteriaceae bacterium
TGCCGAGCGAGCTCTTCGCCAACGTGCGCTCGCGCGCGGCGGCCGATGAGAACCTTAACGAGACGCTTGAGCGGGTGTTCCGCAACATCGAGGGCTCGGCGGTGGGGGCCGAGAGCGAGGATGACCTCAAGGGTCTGTTCGACGACCTCGACGTGAACAGCGCGAAGCTCGGACCCACGGTGGCCAAGCGCAACCAGAAACTCGTGAAGCTGCTGGATGCAATCGGTGACCTCGACCTGGGCAGCTTCGAGGACCACACCATCGATGCGTTCGGCGACGCGTACGAGTACCTCATGACGATGTACGCGTCGAGTGCCGGCAAGTCGGGTGGCGAGTTCTTCACTCCCCAGGAAGTGAGTGAGCTCCTGGCGCGCATCACGGTTGTGGGCAAGACCGCGGTGAACAAGGTCTACGACCCAGCGTGCGGCTCCGGTTCGCTGCTGCTCAAGTTCGCGAAGGTGCTCGGCAAAGAGAACGTGCGGCAGGGGTTCTTCGGCCAGGAGATCAACCTCACCACGTTCAACCTCGCGCGCATCAACATGTTCCTGCACGACGTGAACTACGAGCAGTTCGACCTGGCCCACGGCGACACGCTGCTCGACCCGGCGCACTGGGACGACGAGCCGTTTGAGGCGATCGTATCGAACCCGCCGTACTCCATCAGGTGGGACGGCGACGCCAATCCGCTGCTCATCAACGATCCGCGCTTTGCGCCCGCAGGCGTGCTCGCGCCCAAGTCGAAGGCCGACCTCGCCTTCACGATGCACATCCTGAGCTGGCTTGCGGTGGACGGCACGGCCGCGATCGTCGAGTTCCCCGGCGTGCTCTACCGCGGCGGCGCCGAGCGCAAGATCCGCAAGTACCTGATCGACAACAACTATATCGATACGGTGATCCAGCTGCCGCCGGACCTGTTCTTTGGCACCACAATCGCCACGTGCATCATCGTGCTCAAGAAGTCCAAGACCGACAACGCCACCCTCTTCATCGACGCGTCGGCCGAGTTCGTCCGTGGTGGCAACAAGAACAAGCTCACCGAGGCCAACCGGCAGCGCATCCTCGATGTCTTCACGGCGCGTGAGGACGTGGAGCACTTCGCTCGCCTGGTGCCCAACGCCGAGATCGCTGAGAACGAGTACAACATCGCGGTCAGCTCGTACGTGGAGCAGGAGGACACGCGCGAGGAGATCGACATCGTGGCGCTCAACGCCGAGA
The DNA here is from genome assembly GCA_964610065.1 of uncultured Coriobacteriaceae bacterium. GTDB lineage: Bacteria > Actinomycetota > Coriobacteriia > Anaerosomatales > Anaerosomataceae > Anaerosoma. Next base: position 1,216 of record CAZSUO010000199.1, read on the forward strand.
TCGCACAGATCGTGGCGCGGCAGGCCAAGCTGAGGACGCAGATTGACGCGATCGTGGCGGACTTGGAGGGGGCGGAGTGAGCGGCGAAATCGTTCTCTACCAGCGTGATGACGGCACTCCGGCGATCGAGGTGCGGCTGGAAGACGAGACGGTGTGGCTGACTCAGCAGCAGATCGCTGACCTCTTTCAGACCTCGCGCACGAATGTCGTTGAACACATCAAACACATCTACGAAGAAGGTGAGCTTGACGAAGCGGCAACCTGTCGGGATTTCCGACAGGTTCGACAGGAGGGCACCCGCCGGGTCGAGCGCACGATGCCTCACTACAATCTCGACCTGATCATCTCGCTGGGCTACCGCGTCAAGTCGCGTGTGGCTACGCGATTCCGAATCTGGGCCACGGATCGCTTGCGGGAGTACCTCATCAAGGGATTCGCGATGGACGATGCGAAGCTCAAGGAGCTTGGCGGTGGCCGTTATTGGCGTGAGCTGCTCGAGCGGATCCGCGATATTCGCAGTAGCGAGAAGGTGCTGTACCGCCAAGTTCTGGAGCTCTATGCCACGAGTCTCGACTACGACCCCACTGCGCAGGAGACCGTCGAGTTCTTCGCGATTGTGCAGAACAAGCTGCACTACGCCGCGCACGGCCACACGGCTGCCGAGGTCATCGTCTCGCGTGCGGATTCGACCCAACCAGACATGGGACTCACATCGTTCCCAGGGGACAGACCGCGCAAGGCGGATGTGGCCGTGGCGAAGAACTACCTGAACGAGAGCGAGCTCGTGAAGCTGAACACGCTGGTATCGGCATACTTCGACGCCGCCGAGTTTCGCGCCCAAAGCCACGAACCCACGTACATGAGGGACTGGCTAACGCATCTCGACCGGCTGATAGCGGCGATGGACGCCCCGGTGCTCACGAGCGCCGGCTCCGTAAGCCACAAGCAGGCCGTCGCCAAGGCGGAGAGTGAGTACGAGAAGTACCGCCAACGACCGGACTTGCCGCCCTCGGATGTCGAGAGAGCGTACCTGGATTCGGTGAAGAGTATGCAGCGCCAGCTTGAGGGGAAGCCAAAGCGATGAGCCGCATCGGCGAGTTGATTGCAGAGTTGTGCCCGGACGGGGTGCCGCATCGGCGACTCTCTGATGTCGCACGTATTCGTAACGGCAGGGATTACAAGCAGTTGGCTGTGGGCGACATCCCTGTTTACGGCACGGGGGGCGTGATGACAAGGGTGGATTCGGCCGCGCACCAGGGTCCGTCGGTGCTGATTCCGCGGAAGGGCTCACTCAGCAAGCTCTACTACGTCGATGAGCCCTTCTGGACGGTGGACACCATCTTCTACACCGAGATTGATCACATGCAGATGGTGCCGAAGTTCCTGTACTACTACCTCGCGACTCAACGTCTTGAAGAGCTGAACCAGGCGGGCGGCGTGCCGAGCCTCACTCAGAAGGTTCTGAATGCAGTCAGAATCCCCGTGCCGCCTCTCGTAGTGCAGCGGGAGATCGTGCGTATACTGGACTTGTTTACGACGCTGGAGGTGGAGCTGGAGGCGGAGCTGGAGGCCCGGCGACGTCAGTATGCCCACTACCGAGACTCGCTCCTTTCCTTCCCTGAGGGGGGGGTCCAGTGGCTTCCGATGGGGGAGCTCGCTCAGATCGGGACTGGCAGTAGCGACCGGATTCATGCAACGGATGATGGCGCCTATCCCTTCTACGTTCGCTCAAAGGATGTGTTGCGGATCTCGGAGTGGGAGTTTGATGAAGAGGCCGTGCTGATTCCCGGCGAGG